>NZ_KV806614.1:155212-538808 GCF_001811765.1 Streptococcus sp. HMSC076H09
TTGGAACCATTCGAAACAGCACAGCTCTAAAACTACGACAGAATACAGAAATCAGGTATCGTTTGTTTTGGAACCATTCGAAACAGCACAGCTCTAAAACAGTGCAAAAGCGCCCGTTTCATTTGCGATAGTTTTGGAACCATTCGAAACAGCACAGCTCTAAAACCTCGTAGAAAATTTTCTTTTGAGCTTTCGTAATCGCGCCATTCGTCTCAGCAGGACTTCAGTTTCGATGATTCCTTGTTATTACTGTGCTTTTACTAATATTATACCATATTTTCGCCTATCAAGAAATAATCCTTATCAATAACATATTGCGGTAAATCATAGAGTCTTCTAGGTTCTAGAAAGAGTACTGACTTTTGCATTAAATTGATGTATTCACATAATTTTATAACTTCATCTTTGGTAAGATAAGCTCCGCTATTAACAAAAACTAAGAGATTCTTTTTCGTTAAATAATGGTAAACTTGTATAATTTCAAAACATTTTTCAAAGATAGTGTCGCTCTGTGTCTCAATTTTGACTCCCAGTGCCTTAATGAGTTCTAAAATCGTAATTTCATCGTATTCTAAATCAAGCTCATTCTCTAGACACTCAAATGCGATAAGTTCTGTAATAGTAGCTGCTAATTTTTCTACCATTGATTTCACTTCTGGCTTTTCGTTGAATTGATTTTCTAAGTCACCATGTATCAACTTTAGAATAGGTGCTGAGTTGACATCGTATCCTAAGATATCTGTAACTAACATTAACTCCGTTGCCTTCAGACTTTTCTGCTTATCATCAAATAATTTCAAATGTTCATCTACGTCATATTGATAAAAATGTTTCACCAATGAAGAATAAACTGAAACATCTTCTATCGTTAAAATCGTAGCATTACTTAACACTAATGGTTCATCTAAAATTGGAAAATTAATCTTGATCATAAGAATCTCCTAGGAAAACCAAGCGACTATCAGAGTTGGCAACACTCATATTATGTTCACCATGTAGATAAACCATCCTTGCAAACTGCTTCTCGGTAACTGTCAAAAGAGTTATACTCCCTTTCTTAGGATTATTCACTTTAAGCCGACCTATCATGGCATTATTAGCTGTATTATTGAGCAATAATTTACTATAAACAGAGAACTGATGCATAATAAAACCTTCGCTCAACAGAAACTTTCTAAACTTACGATACGCCTTACGTTCTTCTACTGTTTCAGTAGGCATATCAAACATTAAAATCATTCTCATATACCGATAACTCATATCCTAAACTCCGGAATTCCATTCCCATCACTATTTAGCGACTTAATAACTTTTTTGGTGTAATCGCTGACAATATTTGAAAGATACATTTCTTTACCGTTGTAGCTGTATGTCTCTGAAAACATAGAAAAGAGTTCTCTTTTCATTTTGACAAAATCACTCTGCCTATTTTCATAAATAATCCTATCAACGATTGGGCGAAATGGTTCCATAATATCGCTTGCTAGGTTGAACTGATTAAATTGATTAGCATGCTTTAAGCCAAATTGTGTCATGCAACCACACTTAACAACTTCACGCGCAAACATACTCAAAATCAGAGAATATCCATAGTCTAAACCAGCATTTATTGGATTATCCTGCTCTCTTGAAAAATCATTTCCAAAAAGTGTATTGAAATAAAGCCTAGCTGCATGACCTTCACGATTGGAAGGGTCAAAAGATTCTAAATCATGATAGAGATTCATAATAGACTGGGATTTTTCAAAGAAAGAACACTCACCGAGATAAAAGGACTGATTCAAAATTTTTTGTGCAATAATTGATGTCCAAACATCCGCTTTGACATCCTCAATCCATGACATCTGCCTAGATAATTGTAAACTCGAATCATGTCTAGCATAGTACGGCATTAACATAGCTGTTGGCAAGCGTTTATCATCACAAAATATGACTAAAATATTTTCATCAACCAAACGTTTAATCAGCATAGTCGACAAAACAATATCTGTCGTTTCCATGATTAGAATATCAATCTCTGAAAGATGAATCATTTCCGTCTGATAAGAATCTTTAAAAATCAGATGATTATTTTTATAAGAGAGCTTAGAATGTGTATTTACAACAACAGTTCGCCAACCTGCCATATCAATCTTCTCCTAATTTACCCAAATCAATACGTGTTTCATAAAGTCCAGTAATAGATTGATGGATTAGAGTAGAATTAAGTACTTCTTTAGTTGATGTATAGCGTTTTCTATCAACTATTTTATCAAAAAATTTAAAAGCTGCTGGAGCTCCTAGACTGGTAAAAGTAAATAGATTGATAATATTATTAGCAAGTTCATCTACTGGTATATTTTCCTTATTATCCTGGTAAAGCTTATTGATTTTCTCTAAATTAGCATCTGCTAGAATAACTCGTTTTGAAAAATCATTAATTAATTGAAGGATGTCATCAAAATAAGAGACATGTTGATTTACAAATTCTTGTTTCTTCTCAATCTCCTCTGGTTTACCTTTTGACTCATTATAACGACTTGCAAGGTATAAGAACTTCATAAATTGTGTTGGTAAGGCTAGCTCGTTACCTTTTTGTAATTCACCAGCACTAGCAAGTAATCGACGACGCCCATTTTCTAATTCGAACAGACTATACTTCGGTAAAATCATTAATTTATCGTCCCTAATATTTAAATAACCTTTTGATTCAAGGAAAGCTGATGGATTTTTCTCAAATCTGGACCTCTCCATGATGGTAATTCCTAAAAGTTCCGTAACTGTTTTTAGTTTTTGTGCTTTACCTTTTTTGATATCAGCTACAACTAAAACAGAGTAAGCTACTATCGGACTATCAAAACCTCCATATTTCTTAGGATCTAAATAAATATCCTTCGTTTTTCTTGGAATCAACTTATCTGAGTTACCATGCGCCAAGATTGATTCCTTAGAGAAACCACCTGTCTGAATCTCTGTCTTCTTCACGATATTGTTCTGAGGGTATGACAAGACTTTTCTAACTGTCGCAAAGTGTTTCTTTTTATCCCATGCAGTTTTTCCCATATATCTACCAGTTTCTATTACTGGTCTTACAACAATAGAACCATCTGCTAACCTCACAACTCTTTTGAACATATTCATCAAGTTGGAGTAGAAAAACATTTTCCTGGTTGCTTCACTATATTTTTCTTCCTTATCCTCATGAACGATTTTCGAAAGTTTTTTCTGTCTATACATTCCGTAGACAAACTCTGGCTCTAACTGTGGATATTTGGTTAGAATAGCTTTGGCAACTACTGCATTAAGATAAGCATCGTGTGCATGGTGATAATCATTAACTTCACGAATTTTATAGAATCCAAATTCTTTTCGGAAATTTGAAACCAAATTTGACTTCAAGGTTACAATTTTAACCTTGCAAATCTTTTTACCATTATCAACTTCATTATTGAAGCGTTCATCCAAGATACGAGCTACATGCTTGGTAATTTGTCGAGTCTCAACCAACTGACGTTGGATAAATCTTGCCTTATCATCGGAAGTTAGGCCTCCGCGCTCTGCCTTAGTCAAATTATCATACTTACGCTGACTCATTAACTTAGCATCCAGTAAATTTTTCCAGAACATTTTGCGAGCTTTTACAATTTCAATGCTAGGAACATCATCTGATTTTCCACGATTTTTAGCAGATGATACCAAAACACGATTATCAATAGAATCATCTTTTATGAAAGCTTGAGGAATAATGTGGTCAATATCATATTGACTTAAATTATCAATATCCAGAGCCTTTTTTGTATACATATCTCTTCCGTTTTGTAAGTAGTAAAGGAAAAGACGGTCATCAGATAAATGATGATTTTCAACTTGATCTTTCACATACTTAGGCTTTTTCTCTTCCAAAATATTACTCTTCAAATTAGCAAGAGATTCTCTCAAGGTTGTCAAGCGTTGTCGTGAACGACTTAATCCTTTTGCTGTCGTTTGGTTCTCACGTGCCATTTCAACCACGATTTGTTCAGGTTCATAGCCCATGACTTTAACCAGCTCATCAACTATTTTCAAACTTTGTAGAATCCCTTTTTTAATAGCAGGGCTACCAGCAAGTTCACCTACAACTTCTTTCAGATTATCCGAATGACTACCAGTTCGTGCCTTGTCAATAATTGGTTTAAATGATAGATCATCATCATTTATCAACTGCATGAAGTTTCGGTTTGCACTTCCATCATCAATAAGATAGTCCAAGATTGTTTTTTGATTCTCTTTATTTCGGATGCCATTTATTAGCTTAGCAGACAATCGTCCCCAGCCAGTATAGTGACGGCGATAGAGCTTTTTAAGCTGTGACTCTGTAAAAAAATCTTTATAGATGTCAAGACACTTCTTAATCATTTCTCTATCTTCAAATAAGGTTAGAGTTTGGACGATATCTTCCAAAATAAGCTCGTTATCTGTATTATCAAGGAAATCCTTGCCAAGTATTTTTTTAAGATCATGATAGGTTGAAAGGCTAGCGTTAAACTGTTTCTCAATTCCTTTGATTGCAATTCCTTCATATCCATCAACTTTATTCAAAAAACTAATAATATCCTTTTCAGTTACTTTACGTTTTTCCTTAAACAAGCTGTTAAAGATAGTTTCTTTTTGCTTCCTATTTAAAAATTGAAAATCTTTAAAGCCTTCTGCCAAAAATCTAACCTTCGTTAATTCATTGTAAACAGTAAATTTTTCATAAATAAGACTATGCTTTGGTAAAACTTTTTCTTCTGGAAGATAGAGGTCATTGTTGGTCATGCGATGGATAAAAGCTTCCGCAGATTTTTCTTTATCAACCAAGTCTTCAAAATTCCAAGGTCGAATACTGTCATCTGTTTTGCGAGTCATCCATGCAAAATCACTCTTCTCACGTGCTAGTGGCCCGACATAATAAGGAATTCTAAAGGTAAGGATTTTTTCAATCCTATCTTGATTCTCTTTCAAGAATGGATAGTATTCTGATTGACGTCGAATAATAGCCCTCAATTCTGTCAAATGGACTTGATGCGGGATTGAGCCATTATCAAAGGTTCTCTGTTTTCTCAAAAAATCTTCATTCTTAATTTTCTCAAGAAAATACTCGCTACCTTCTTGTTTGGTCAACAATTTTAACAGATATTTATAAAAAGCTTCTTGATTAGTTTTGCCTTCAATATAGCCAGCGTAGCCATCTTTTGATGAATCAGCAAATACTTCCCGATAATTTTCAGGTAATGAAGCTTTTACGAATTGTTTTAGATGCTTTAAGTCCTCATGATGTTCATCATAACGCTGAATCATAGAGGCAGAAAGTGGCGCCTTGGTACTGAGATCAGTTACTGTAAGAATGCCAGATAAAAGAACACTATCATATAGCTTTTTCGCTACTGAGAATAAGTCTGCAAATTCATCACCAATCTGTCCAAGAAGATTTTCTAAATCTTCATCGTAGCTATCCTTAGCGAATTGAAGCGGTGTTTTATCCTCCAAATTGAAATGTTTCTTGAAGTCAGCTTGATTTCCGACAATCAATTTCAAAAATTCTGCAAAAATACCAGTAGATTTTTGGTTAGGATACTGCGCTAAGATGCGATCCTTCTTCGCAGACTTGCTAATCTTATCTGTTAGAATTGCTTCTACATCTACATTTTGAGATAACAAATGATTATTTTCAAAGGTAGTATCAAAAATTTCTAAAAAGGCTTGATATTGTTTTTGAATATCGGTATTCCTCACATCAAATCTATCATCCTCAATTAGGAAATGCCCTCTGAATTTAATGATATGAGCTAGAGCCAGATAAACAAGACGAAGGTCTGCTTTTTCTTTCTTGTCAGCCAATTCTTTTCTCAAATGATAGATTGTCGGAAATTTTTCATGATAATATTTCTCCTCCTGCATTGTTGCAAAGATAGGATACTTGCTACCTCTCTTATCTTCCTCAACTAGAAAAGAATCCTCTAATCGATGAAAGAAACTATCATCAACTTTACTCATTTCCTCTGCAAAAATTTCTTGTAAATATAGAATACGATTTCTACGACGTGTATAACGACGACGAGCAGTTCGCTTCAAGCGTCTATCTGCAGCAGTATTCCCGCCATCAAAAAGCAGAGCACCTATGAGATTCTTCTTAATATATTCTTTATCAGTGTTCCCTAAAACTCTCATCTTCTTAGCAGGTACTTTATAATCATCTGTAATAATGCTCCATCCGACGGAATTAGTACCGATGTCAAGGCCTATTGAATATGGCTTATTCATAACTTTTCTCCTTTTATTTAAAACACCATTCTAAAAACAACACCTTTAAAACATACTTTAATTATATATTATTTTTTTGAGTTTTAAAAGCATTATCTTTATCTTTCATCTGTTATTTGTTAAAATATCCTAAAGTATGTTTTAAGTTTTAAAGCTTTGCTGATTTTTATTTTTTACTTGATTATTACACTAAAATAACATATAATAATTTTGTTAGAACTATTCGAAACAGCACAGCACGTTAAAATAAGGCAGTGATTTTTAATCCAGTCCGTATTCAGCTTGAAAAAGTGAGCACCGATTCGGTGCTTTTTTTATGTCATTGTTATAATTCCGACATTTCTCATATTTGTATTATAAAAAAATAGCAAACAAAATGCAAGCGCTATTATAAGGCTTGCATTTTGTTTTTATATTTTCTTAATTTTAAATGTTTTCTACCTATTATCAAAAGAATTATAGTTATTGTTTCATAGATTAACAAAAAAATGATGAAACAATGGAGGAAAAAAGTTTCAGGAAGTATCCAAATTACTGGATCCGTTAGAGGATTAAATTGCCAAGTAGAATCTCCTGGAAAAAGCACCTCATGAAATAGAGTGAAAAACTGATCAAAACCCAACAGAAAAGCACATACTACAATAAAAATAGGCAACATAATAGCTATCTTGAAGAAGCCTTCATATAGAAAGATACTTTTTTGCTTCCATCCACGTCTTAAAAAATAAATAACTGGAAAAGTTAGTATAACAAAAAGCCCATGCGCTAGAGTAAAAAGATATTTTACATCCGCAAAATGCTTTAAACCATCCTCTGAAGAAGGAAAGCTAGGCATATTTAAATCAGAGATAAAAGGATGAGTCAGATATATCATCAACTTATTAAAATTATAATAAATTGTTTCAGCCTTTAAATACACAACCTTTTCTAATTTTAAAAACTGAATTTCTATAGGATAGATCAACCAAGCAATATAAATTGTAGCTAGAGTTGCTAACGATATAATCCAAATCCAAGTTAAAACTATTAATAACTTATCCTTCATTAAATGTCCATTCATCTAAACTTGCTAAAACATAACTTGGTTGAATTGGTAAATCTGGTACTTCTTCAACTGTTGTAAAACCCGTTGTTACTAACAAAGTATCAATATCATTATTAATACCAGCCATGATATCTGTCAAATAATTATCACCGACCATGACTGCTTGATTCCTAGGGATATTTAAAATTTCAAGTGCCTTATTCATAATGATGGCATTTGGCTTTCCAATAAAGACTGGTTTTATACGCGTTGCGGCTTCTAATAAAGCATTTAAGGAGCCAGCACCGGGTAACAAACCACGTTCAGTAGGAATATTCAGATCTGGATTGGTTCCAATAAATAAAGCACCATTTTGAATTGCTAACGTAGCAGTTGCCAATTTATCATAAGTAACATTCCAATCTAAACCAACAACCACATAGGCTGGATTTTTTGTATCCTCCACATAACCTGCATCTGCAATAGCTTTTTTAAGCCCTTCTTCACCAATAACGTAAGCTGTTTTTCCACGGTTCATATCATTCATATAGTCAACCGTAGCCATAGTTGCGGTATAGATTGTTTCAAGTGGTGTTTCAACATTGAAACCTCGAAGCATTTCCTGAACGCTTTCTGGTGTGCGAGTCGTGTTATTAGTTACTAACATATAAGGAATGCCTTTTTCTTGCAAGCGTTCGATAAAACGCTCTCCTGCTGGGATACGACTTTTCCCTTTGTAAATAGTACCATCTAAATCAATAAGATATCCTTTATAAGCCATTTAATCCTCCTTTTTTTCCTGCCATTCAATCCTAGCTTGAGCATGAATAGCATCGCCACCAATAATATCATGACGTGTCACAAGACCATCTTGATACCAATGAGACTTAATATCCGTACCATATTGGATTTCCTTAATATATTTTAAATCAATTTTTTTAGGAATGTGGCTACTTAGAAAATCTAAGTCCAACACATCATACATCCATTCTAGGTACTTACTATTATTAACATGTCCATTCATATCTAAATCAAAATAACGAACATGGTATTGTTTAACCTTACTATCTCCAATGGGATGATATTTCGGCCCTCGAATAACTTTTTTGATTCTTTGGGATTGGTAAATTGAAGTAATATCATCAAGAACAGGATGAATCTTCCGTGTTTTAAAATCCATTAAGACAAAAGCAGATGAAATCGTTATTATTTTTTGCCCGTCTTCACCATAAATATAAAAATAGCGGTAACACAATAATTTATTATGAGCTTTGGCTTCAGTCTCAATGACTATCTTTTCAGCATGCTTGGGTAAACGCTCAATATCAATAATATAATCTGTAACGACCCAAACCAATCCGTATCTTTTAAAAACGATGTCATCGCCTATTCCTAATTTTAAAGATTGTTTGGCTGAAATTTGTAACGCTAAAGCCAACAACTGCGGTAATTTCATATAATGATTAGTGTCTGATTCATAAAAAGGCACTTCGTAAGTTTCTCGATATAATAAACCCATTTTTTACTCCACAATAAATTTCTCGGCAACCGTATCTCCTAAGAAGAGACCTTTTTTAGTCATCTGGATAAAACCATTATTTTCTTTCAAAAGCCCATCACTTTGGAGTTCTTGAACAATCTGACCGTAACGTTTCTCAAAGGACGTTCCAAATTTTTGTTCAAATTTTCCGATGGAAACACCCTCTTTTTTACGAAGACCGAGGAAAAGCTCCTCTTCCATCATTTCATTTTTTGATAATACTTCTTCAGATAACCTTGCATTACCTTCTGAAACACCCTTTAGATAATGTTGTATTGGCCCTCTATTACGATAACGAATACCATCAAGATAACCAGAAGCACCTGCACCAACACCATAATATTCTACATTATCCCAGTACATCAAATTATGACGACTTTCAAAACCCGGCTTTGTAAAATTAGAAATTTCATAATGCTCAAAACCATTTCTTTCCATTTCAGAAATGATATATTCAAACATCTCGGCTTCTAAATCTTCTGTTGGCAAATGTAATTTCCCACGACGCATTTTATTCATAAATACAGTATGGTGTTCTAAAATTAAACTATATAAACTCAAATGAGGAATATTTAGAGAGAGAGCTTTGGCTACATTACTTCTAACATCATCCATCGTTTGTCCAGGTAAGGCATAAATTAGGTCAATAGAGATATTTTGAAAACCGGCTGTTTTAAGAGCATCAATTGTAGAATAAATTTGTGCCTCATTGTGACTGCGTCCAATACGCTTTAAATGTTTATCATTAAAGGTCTGAACTCCTAGAGAAACTCTATTGACAGCTGACTTTTGAAGCACCTCTATTTTATCAACGGTTAAATCTCCTGGATTAGCTTCGATAGTGAACTCCTCTAAAGTATTTAGGTTTAAATCTCTAATTAACTCCGTCAATAAATAGTCCAGTTGCACAGCGCTTATAGATGTAGGTGTCCCTCCTCCAATATATAAGGTGCGCAATTCTGTAATATCATAAGACCGAAATTCACGGATAAGAGCCTGAAGATAAGCGTCTACAGGCTGATTTTTAATAAAAACTTTTGAAAAATCACAATAATAACATATTTGGGTACAAAATGGAATGTGTACATATGCTGAGGTTGGTTTCTTTAACATGTTTCTATTTTACCACTTTGCCCTTAAAAAAACACTCCTCTAAAACTTGATAATATAGCTTTTTATTCCAAAATAAAATAGAGATAAATCTCTATTTTATCTTATTTATAGGAAGGTCAATTCCTTTTGCTTTTAAATTCCATAGACATTCTTGTAGATAGTCTTGATTGTGCTCAGGATAGATAGGTGTCTCCAAGTCAACAGGATTAAGTGTATCATATCTTGGGCACTTCATTCCCCTATATTCTGCAATTAGCCATTCTTTAGATACACGATACCCACGCTCCATCATTTCTTCCATAACTAATTGATGATATGCAAATAACCTATAAGGTGAATATCGAAAAACATAATCAACAGTCTCATGTTTTCTCCCCCACCCATTCCCTCTCAATGCACAACACTCTCTATGCTGTCCTAAAAGTTGCTGCCTAGGCAATAACTCAATAATATCTTGATGCCATAATCTCATTTATATACCTCAACTATCAATCTTTTACTCTTCTTCGAAAATAGAAGAGTTTTGTAAATAAGAATTTGGGTATTTAGCTAATAGCTGTTTTAGAAAAGCTAACAGTTTTCTTCGTTGATAACCTGTTTTCCTGTATTTTTCCAGCAAGGTTAAAAATTCTTCTTTTTCTTGACGCTCTGCCTTATTTTTAAAATAGCCCCATATATGCATATAAGCATTAGTCACTTGTGATGGTGATTCTTCTAAAAGCACTGCTTGGTCAATGAGTGACTGAACGTCTAAAACGGTACAATTTGGTGATTTCAAAGTTTGTCTAATATCCAAATAAATTTTCTGAGATTTACTTAAGACTAAATACTTGTGTTTAGCCCATAATAATTTTGCTTCTTTAGTCATTTTCTCTAAACTCCCTTCTCAAATCAAAAAGAGAGAGAAAGGCGTATGCTTGATGCTCCACTCCAATTCCCTCTCTTTATTATTTTATAACATTGACGACTTTATAGCAGAATAACGCCGTTTTAATCTAAACCAATTTCTGTACGAACGACATCTGCGATAGTATCAACATAATAATCAACTGCTTCATTTGTTGGCGCTTCTGCCATAACTCTAAGAAGAGGCTCAGTACCACTAGGACGTACTAGAATACGACCATTGCCATCCATCTCTTCTTCCATTTTAGCAATAATTTCCGCAATTGCAGGAACTTCCATCGCTTTATCTTTCATGTTATTTTCAACACGAATATTTACTAATTTTTGAGGATAAATCGTCACTTCACTAGCTAACTCTGATAATTTCTTACCAGTTTCTTTCATGACCTTAGTCAATTGGATGGCTGTTAATTGTCCATCCCCTGTAGTATTGTAATCCATGATAATAACGTGGCCTGATTGCTCCCCGCCAAGATTATATCCTGATTTACGCATTTCTTCAACCACGTAGCGGTCTCCTACAGCGGTAATCGCTTTATGAATACCTTCACGGTCGAGCGCTTTATGAAAGCCGAGATTTGACATAACCGTTGTTACGATTGTATTCTGAGCAAGCTGCCCTTTATCAGAAAGATATTTCCCAATGATAAACATAATTTTATCACCATCTACAATCTCTCCATTTTCATCAACAGCGATCAAACGATCACTATCACCATCAAAAGCTAGACCGATATCGGAACCATTTTCTCTAACTAAACTTTGTAATTGCTCAGGATGTGTCGAACCAACACCATCATTGATATTCAAACCATCTGGTTGATCACCAATAACACTTATATCAGCATTCAAGTCTAAAAAGATATTCCGAGCTGAGGCTGTTGCTGCTCCATTTGCTGTATCCAACGCAACCTTCATACCTTCTAAATCAATACCAGTTGATTCCATAAACTTCTCATATTTCCGAAGTCCTTCAGGATAATCTACTAAAGTACCTAAACCTTGTGCTGATGGACGTGGTAAAGTGTCTTCCTTCGCATCAAGTAAAGCTTCAATTTCTAATTCACGATCATCATCAAGTTTAAAACCATCACTACCAAAGAACTTAATACCATTATCAAGTGCTGGATTGTGGCTTGCTGAAATCATAACCCCTGCACTAGCTTTTTCTGTACGGACAAGGTAAGACACTCCAGGAGTGGCTAAAACACCAAGTTTATAAACCTCAATACCTACTGAAAGTAGACCAGCAATCAAAGCAGATTCCAGCATTTCACCAGAAATACGAGTATCACGAGCTACAAAAACTCTCGGACGATCAGTTTCGTGTTGACTTAGAACATATCCTCCAAAACGTCCTAATTTAAAAGCCAATTCTGGCGTCAGTTCAACATTAGCTTCACCGCGAACACCATCTGTACCAAAATATTTTCCCATAATTTTTTTCTAGCGAAAAACGCTACCTCCATTTTTTTCGTTTTTATTATCTATTATTTTTTAGTAGTTGTCAATTGAACTGTTACTTGAGCAGGATCAACTGAAACATTGTTTGCAGAAAGATTAATTTTCTTTTCTGTATTTTTAGTTACGTCTGAAATATCTACCTCAGCATTAATAACAGAAATAGCTTCTAAAGCCTCTTTTGTTCCTGAAATTACTGCTTTTTCTTGACTCAACTTGTAGTTAATTTTTGAAATACTATCGCTGAATTGTCCTACTGGTATCAAATTAATCGGTACTGTCTTGGTCAATTTTTTTACTTTGACAGATAAAGTTGCTTTAGAAGGGTGAATAATACTTGCTAATACTGTACCATCTGCTGTTACAGCTTGTAAAGTAACTGTCTTGTTAAAATCATCATCAAGAACTTTATCATCAGGGATATTGGCAGCGACATGGTCAATACGATCTATAATAGATTCATCACTAGTAACTTTAACTTTTGACACATCAACTGACATCTTATCGACTGCATAACCAGCTTTAATTTGCTTATCATTAACATGTCCATAAACCGGAAACTCTTTTGTTTTCTTTTTACCCATAGTTACTGTAATTGTTGTTGGAGAAACCGTAGCATTTACACCAGATGGCAAATTTACTACCTTTAGTGGCACTTTGTGAGTCCCTGGTTTCATATTTGTCAAATCAGCGACTACTTTAAATTTTCGTGTATCCTCATTTATTTCAGAATCTAACTTAACACGATTAACCGATGACATATAGACATCTGCCCCATAAGAATATCCACTAATAAAGTAATCATCACTATCGTATTTGATGTCTATTGGCACATCTGTTAGGGTATGTGTATATGTCTCAGACGCTCCTGCAATCTTACTATTGTCTTGATGGTTCATACTTGTTGCAGTTGCCGTTAAAAATAATAAAATAGCCAGAAAGAGTGAGACAACGCCTAACCAAAATTTATTTGTAAAAAATTTTTTCATGTCTACTTCCTCCTCAATAGTTGATTATACCAAGCTAATTTTGAGTTTTCCTCTTGATTTTGAATCAACTGAGTTCTCAGAATTGCTTCAAAGCTATCTTTAGAAAGATCATGTAAAAATTCACCTTTCAAAGCGACAGAAATACCACCAGTCTCTTCAGAAACAATAACTGTTAGTGCATCTGAATTCTCTGATAGACCAATCGCTGCTCTGTGGCGTGTTCCAAATTCTTTTGAAATCGAAGATGATTCTGATAGAGGTAAGTACGAACATGCTGTAGCAATTTTTTTATCTTTTACAATAACAGCACCATCATGCAGTGGTGTATTAGGAATGAAAATATTAATTAACAATTCACTGGAAATATCTGCATCTAATGGGATACCTGTAGCTATATACTCTTGCAAAGTTTGGGTACGTTCAATTGAAATCAAGGCTCCTATTTTACGCGGACTCATATAAGCAACTGCCTTAACAAGGGCATCTACTAGCTTTTCATCACTGCTTAATTGAGAACGTTGCGTAAATAGTTGTGGTGTTCGCCCAAATTTTTCGAGACCTGTTCTAATCTCTGGAGCAAAGATGACAACACCTGCAATTACACCATAAGTAACAATCTGATTCATCAAAAATGTAATCGTTGTTAGCCCTATCCATTCTGACACAAATCTAATGATGATAAACAAAATAACGCCCTGAATTAAGGACATAATTTTTGTGCCTGCTAGCGCTTTGATAAATTTATAAATCAGAACAGCTACTATGATAATATCCATGAGATGAATAAGGATCATCCATGGATTTTCCATAATGCTCGCCCAAAACTTTGAATCAATAGCTGAAAAAATATCCATATCTTCCTCTCTACTGGTAGCCTGTCGAAGAGTTTCTTGCTTAACTCCTTGATTTCTTATTTTCTATCGTCTACATTATACCATGTTTTCATAATATTTTCTTTAGCAAGAAAGCATCTTTTTATGATAAAATATCTTTATGAAAATAAATACAGCACTAGGAGTGGCTGCCGGTAAGTCTGCTCATTACCTTTTAAGTAAAATGGGACGTGGCTCTACTTATCCGGGTAGTTTAGCACTCAAATTCGATAAAGATATACTAGATACAATTGCCAAAGATTATGAAATTGTAGTTGTGACTGGTACTAACGGTAAAACCTTAACAACAGCTTTAACAGTTGGTATTTTAAAGGAAGCCTTCGGTCAGGTGGTAACCAACCCAAGTGGAGCAAATATGATTACAGGTATTGTTTCGACCTTCCTAACAGCTAAGAAAAGTAAATCTGGTAAAAAAATAGCTGTTCTTGAAATAGACGAAGCGAGTTTACCCCGTATTACACAGTATATAAAGCCTAGTTTGTTCGTCTTTACCAATATTTTCCGTGATCAAATGGACCGTTATGGCGAAATCTACACAACTTATCAAATGATTTTAGATGGAGCTGCTAACGCTCCGCAAGCTACTATCTTAGCTAACGGTGACAGTCCACTTTTTAATTCTAAAAGCGTGACTAACCCTGTGCAATTCTATGGATTTGATACCGACAAACATGAGCCACGATTAGCACACTATAATACTGAGGGTATTCTCTGTCCAAAGTGTCAAGCAATTTTAACTTATCGATTGAACACATATGCCAACCTTGGTGACTACACTTGTCCTAATTGTGATTTTGAACGTCCAAACCTTGATTATGCCTTAACAAGGCTAACACATCTGACAAATACTTCATCAGGTTTCGTTATTGATGGCCAACAATATAATATCAACGTGGGTGGCCTTTATAATATTTACAATGCTTTGGCGGCAGTATCTGTTGCTGAATATTTTGGTGTAGAACCAAGTCAAATTAAGGATGGATTTGATAAAAGCCGTGCCGTTTTTGGTCGTCAAGAAACCTTTACAATTGGAAATAAAAAATGTACTTTAGTTCTGATTAAAAATCCGGTAGGAGCTAGTCAAGCTCTTGATATGATTAAACTTGCTCCATACCCGTTCTCTCTCTCAGTACTACTGAATGCCAATTATGCTGACGGTATTGATACTTCTTGGATTTGGGACGCTAATTTTGAAACTATTCTCACGATGAATATCCCAGAAATATTTGCTGGTGGTGTTCGCCACTCTGAAATTGCTCGTCGCTTACGTGTAACTGGTTATGATGAGAAACGCATAAAACAAGCTGATAAACTGCAAGATATTATGGCAATGATTGAGCAGCAAGAGACTGAGCATGCTTATATTTTAGCAACATATACAGCTATGCTGGAGTTTCGTGAAATTCTTGCTAACCACAACGCTATCAGAAAGGAGATGAATTAATGACTTATACCTCACTAAAATCTCCTACTACCAAAGATTATAAATACACTCTTAATGTAGCTCATCTTTATGGTAACCTATTAAATACTTATGGCGATAATGGGAATATCTTAATGATGAAATATGTGGGAGAAAAACTAGGATGTCAAATGACATTTGATATCGTTTCATTAGAAGATAGATTTGATCCCAACTATTATCAGATGGCATTTTTTGGTGGTGGACAAGACTACGAACAAGCCATTGTTGCACGCGATCTTCCCAGTAAGAAAGAAGACATTAACAAATTCATTCAAAATAATGGTGTAGTACTTGCTATTTGTGGAGGTTTCCAACTTTTAGGACAATACTATATTCAAGCTAATGGAGAACGAATAGAGGGCATTGGCGTTATGGGACACTATACGCTAAACCAAAATAATAATCGCTATATTGGTGATATCAAGATTCACAACGATGAATTCAATGAAACATATTATGGCTTTGAGAATCATCAAGGACGTACCTTTTTATCAGAAGATGAAAAACCTTTAGGAGCTGTCATTTATGGAAATGGGAATAACAAAGAAGATGATACTGAAGGGGTTCATTATAAGAATGTTTTTGGGTCATACTTTCACGGTCCAATCCTTTCTCGTAATGCTAATCTAGCTTACCGTCTTGTGGCAACTGCCCTCCGTAACAAATACGGTAAAGAGATTGTCCTCCCTAGTTATGAAGAAATTTTATCTTTAGAGATTCCTGAGGAATACGGCGACGTTAAATCAAAAGCAGATTTTGAATAATATAAAAACCAGCGTTATCAATAACGTTGGTTTTTTACTACTATAAGGCCACTTAACCATACAAAAACCTAGCCAAAGGCAAAGACTTTGACTAGATTTTTTGATTTTAGTCTACAATAGCTTTTGTAATCTCTTCGGGTGTCATACGTGAGAAGTATTGACTTGTATCAACTGTTTTAAGCGCTGCTAAAACATCTTTGTAATCGTAGCGGACACCCTCCAACATTTTTTCAATATCATCTACAGGTTTCACTCCAAAGAAGTCACCAAAGATTTTGACAGATTTTATCGTTGAATTTTCAACATTAGCATAAGTCGTAATTTTTCCAGCTGGATAACGGACACCACGTTCAATGGTGTATTCAGGTGCTTTACCATACGTCCAATCCCATGTAGCAAATTGATTATCGCGCATAGCTTGGATTTCTGATAACTCGGCATCACTCAAAACATATTCATCCATCTCTGGATATTCTTCCTTCATTTGAGCTAAAATGGCATCGCTAAATTCTTGTACTGTAATTTTATCTGAAAGATGGTCAACAATATTTGTAACACGTGCGCGTACAGATTTTATCCCTTTAGATTCAATTTTGTCTTTAGATACTTTGAGTGCTTGCCCTAAGACTGACATATCAACATCAAATAAAAGACAACCATGATGCATCATACGACCTTTGTAATAAGCTTGAGCATTTCCTGCAAATTTTTGTCCATTGATTTCTAAATCATTACGACCAGTAAATTCTGCTTTAACACCTAATTTAGCAAGAGTATCAATAACTGGTTTTGAAAAAGTTTGGAAATCAAAGGCACCTTCTTGTGTATTATTAGAAATAATAGTGTAGTTTAAATTATTCAAGTCATGATAAACTGCTCCGCCTCCTGACAAACGACGGACAACATGGATGCCATTTTTATCAATGAACTCTTTGTTAATTTCTTGAATTGTATTTTGATGGCGTCCAATAATGATAGCCGGTTCATTAATCCAAAGAATAAAAATTTCATCGATATCTGTCAACTTTTGAAAGGCGTAAGCTTCTAAAGCAACATTGTAAGCCGGATCATTAGACGTGTTAACGATATATTTCATTTTAAATTCCTAACTAATATTTTATAATATTCAGATAATATATACGTGAAAAGAGATTGAAGCTATAAAAGCTCAATCTCAAATATATTAAACAAAATTATTTGCGTTTTGGAGGGTTGTGAATAGCTTCACCGAGAACATCTAAGAAAGCTTCGTACATAACTTCAGAGAATGTTGGGTGACCATGGATAGATTGTGCTACATCATAGACAGTCAACTCATTTTCCATAATCGTAGAAGCTTCATTAATCAATTCCGCTGCAGCTGGACCAATAATGTGAACACCAAGAATCTCTTTATACTTAGGTTCAGCAATTACTTTTACAAAACCATGTGCTTCGTTTGAAGCGATAGCACGACCATTGCCTGTAAAGCTATTTTTACCAACTAATATGTCACCATATTGTTCACGTGCTTGCTCTTCTGTCATCCCCACCATTGCTACTTCAGGATGAGTATAAACAGCTGCTGGAGTGAAATCTAGATGTGCTTTACGCTTATTACCGCCGAGTGCGTTTTCAGCAGCTACTTCACCCATACGGTATGCAGCATGAGCTAACATACGAGTTCCATTAACATCACCTGGTGCATAGATACCTGGAATTGAAGTTTCTTGATAAGCATTAACTTTAATACGTCCACGTTCCATCTCAAGTTCAGGCTCAAGATTTTCAAGACCATTCATTTGTGGAACACGTCCAATTGAAAGAAGAGCTTTATCAGCAACAACTTCTTCGCCGTTGTTTAATTTAAGCGTTAATTGATTATTGGCTTCAACAATTTCAGAAACACCAACTGATGTTTTAATCTTCATTCCCTTCTTAGCAAGGATTTTTTGAAGTTCTAGCGATACTTCTTTATCCATTGCTGGAATGATGCGATCAGCCATTTCAATAACAGTTACGTCAACACCATATGAAGCCCATACAAGACCAAGCTCAATACCTACGACACCACCACCCATAACAGCAAGTGACTTAGGAATTTCACGTAAATCAAGAATATCATCTGATGTTAATACTAATGGTGATTCAATACCTGGAATATTAATACGAGATACCTTAGAACCAGTCGCAAGAACGACGTTACGACCTTTGATAACTTTATCGCCAATAACAACAGACTTATCAGGGTTTACTTGTCCAAGTCCATTGAAAATTTCAACTTTGTTCGCTTTCAAGAGACCACGTACACCGCCAGTCAGTGTCTTAACTACAGAATTTTTAAAGGCAACAGTCTTATCCATATCAATTGCATAGTTAGTTGAAGCAAGGTTGATACCACGTCCAGCTGCTACTTTCAAACCATCTAGGATTTCAGCATTTTTAAGATATGTTTTTGTAGGGATACAACCAACATTCAAACACGTACCACCAAATTCAGTTTTCTCAACAATGGCAATTTTTCCTCCAAGTTGAGCACCGCGGATTGCTGCGTAATAACCTGCAGGTCCACCACCTACGACTACGATATCGTACTCATCAGCTGCAAGTTCTTCTTTAGGAGTTGCTGCTGCAACTGTCTCTTGTGAAGGAGCAGCAGGTCCAGAAACTGATTGACCATCTTCAGCTGTGATAGTTGCATCAGCTGAAGGTGATGACGTACCTACTTCTTCACCTTCTTCTCCGATATAGGCAATCACTTCAGTGACGGGAACAACATCTCCTGCCTGATGTACAATTTTTAAAAGTACACCAGTGTCTTCTGCTTCAATTTCCATATTGGTTTTATCAGACATGATTTCAAGAAGGACATCACCTTCATTAACGGTGTCACCTTCATTTTTTTTCCACTCAAGGATTTCGCCTTCTTGCATGTCAACCCCAAGTTTTGGCATAATTACATCAAAAGCCATCTTTTATTTCCTCTTTCGTTTTTCGAATAACTTATTATATCAAATTAAGACCTACGGAATCAAATAAGTAAACCAAATGGGTTTTCCATTAAGTTCTTAAGATCAACCATAAACTTAGCACCATTCATTCCATCAACAATACGGTGGTCAATTGTTAAACACATTGCCATGATTGGTCGAGCTACAATTTCACCATCAACCACTGTTGGAGTCGGAATAGTAGCGCCTACTCCAAGGATTGCTGAGTTCGGTTGATTGATAATTGGGTTAAACGTCTTAGTACCAAACATACCTAAGTTAGTAATTGAGAATGTTGAACCTGACATTTCAGCTGATTTTAATTTACCTTCTTGAGTTTTCTTAATAACATCTTTAGATGCTATAACAAAGTCAGAAAGTGACATTTGATCAGCATTGTGAACAACAGGAACAATCAAGCCATCATCAAGACCAACTGCGATTCCAATATTAACAAAATTATGAAGCTCAATTTCTTGTGCATCGTTAATTAATGAAGCATTTAGGTATCGATGCTCTGGTTTCATCAATGTCTTAACAACGGCCATTCCAATCAAATCAGTAAAGCTGACTTTCAAGCCTGTTTTAGCCATGATTGGATCAATTAATTTCTTGCGAAGAGCCATCATTTCAGTCATATCAATGTCATAGTTAAGTGTAAAGCTTGGAGCAGTGAGGTAAGAGTTAGTCATACCTTTAGAAATAGCCTTACGCATTGCAGACATCTTAATGACTTCAACACCTTCTGGTAATTGTTTTTCTTCTGTTGTTGGTGTAGCTTTCGTTTCTACAGGAGCCTCTGCTGCTTGCGGTGACATAGCAGCCAAAACATCATTTTTAACAATTTTACCACGAATACCACTGCCAGTGATTTCTGCTATATCAACTCCTTGATCTTCAGCAATTCGACGTGCCAATGGTGTAATACGTGGTTGAGCACCCTTGAAGCTTTCAACATCTTCTCTGTGAACGCGACCATTTGCCCCTGTTCCAGATACTAGTGCAAGGTCAATAGACATCTCTCTTGCTAATTTACGAGCTGCAGGAGTGGCACGTACTTTTTCACCACTTGTAGCTGCTGGCACACTTGGTTCTGATGTTTCTTCAACTTTTTCTGGTTCTGAAGTTACTTGTGTCGCGTTTTCTTCAACTGATGTATTTTCAGAAGAAGATGCTTCTGTTACTTCTTCACCTTCAGCACCGATATAGCCAATTGTCTCAGTTACAGGAACAACATCTCCATTCCCATGTGTGATTTTTAGTAAAACACCTGAGTCTTCTGCTTCAATCTCCATATTTGTTTTATCTGACATAATTTCAAGTAGGACGTCACCTTCATTAACAACATCACCTACCTGTTTTTTCCACTCAAGGATTTCGCCTTCTTGCATATCAACCCCGAGTTTAGGCATAATAATTTCGACAGCCATAGTTTTCCTTTCACACTAAACTATATCGTCAAATATATGTTTCATCTAACGATATAAATTAAAACCTATAAACAAGGAAAGAGGCTAAGTTTTCACTCATTCCTCAGTCCCTCTTTGTTTTATGAATTATTTACCTTTGTTAACTACTATGTAGATAGCATCTTTAATTTTTGCTACATCAGGTAAGATTCCTTGTTCAAGTACACGTGAATACGGTACTGGAACATCTTCACTTGCAAGACGCACGATAGGATGATCAAGGTAATCAAATGCTTCACTTTCAGCAACCATAGTTGCAATTTCACCAGTGAAACCACCAGTTTTATAAGCATCGTTAACCAAAATCAATTTACCAGTTTTCTTAACAGAATCGATAATTAATTCTTTATCAAGCGGAATAAGTGTACGTGGATCAACAACCTCAACGTTAATACCTTCCTCAGCAACTTCTTCAGCAGCTTGCATAACACGCTCAAGCATACGGCCATAAGAAACAATTGTTAAGTCAGTACCCTCACGCTTAATATCCCCTTTACCAAGTGGAATATAGAAATCAGGATCCATGTTAACTTCTTCTTTCTTACCATAGAGAGCTTTTGGCTCTAAGAAGATAACTGGGTTATTGTCAAGAATAGAAGATTTCAAAAGTGCTTTTGACTCATTAACAGTACCAGGTGCAACAACTTTTAGACCTGGAATGTGTGTTAACCAAGCTTCTAATGATTGTGAGTGTTGTGCAGCCGAACCAATACCTGACCCTGATGCCACACGGAAAGTAACTGGAGTTGATAGACCTCCACCAAACATATAATTCGTTTTAGCACCTTGGTTAACGATAGCATCCATTGCGATTGTTACGAAATCCATGAATGTCAAATCAACGATAGGACGCAAACCTGTTTGTGCAGCACCGATAGCTGAACCTGCAATCGCAGCCTCTGAGATTGGTGTGTCGCGAACGCGCTTAGCACCAAACTCTTCTAACATACCAACTGATGTACCGAAGTCTCCTCCATATACACCTACATCTTCACCCATTAAAAATACTTTTTCATCTTTGCGCATTTCTTCGCTCATAGCGACATTAATCGCTTCGCGCAAAGCCATAACTTTAGTTTCGCTCATTATTTCCTCCGAATATCCGTTTTTTAATCAATTGAATAATAGAACGAGATAAATCTCATCTACTTTAGGTTATTTTAGTCCACAAAAACGTCTTCAAATGCAACAGACATATCAGGGAATGGACTTTCTTCAGCGAATTTAACCCCTTCTTCAACTTCTTTAATCACTTGTGCTTCAATAGCTGCAAGCTCTTCTTCAGTAGCGATTTCATTTTCAATTAAGTATGCACGGTAGCGTTTTACTGGATCTTTAGCTTTCCATGAATCAACTTCTTCTTTAGTACGGTATACCCCAGCATCAGCAGTTGAATGACCAAACCAACGGTATGATTCAACCTCTACAATAGCTGGTCCATTTCCTGAACGCACGTAATTGATAACTTCATGCATTTTCTCGTAAACAGCCATAAGGTCATTACCATCTTCAACGTAATGCCCTGGAATACCGTACGCATCAGCACGCATGTAAAGGTGAGGAATTTTAGTTGAGTATGTGATGTCTGTTGAGATACCATAACGGTTGTTGATGATAAAGAAGATAACTGGTAAGTTCCAAACAGCAGCTAAGTTAACTGACTCATGGAATGAGCCCTCGTTAGTCGCTGAGTCACCCGAAAAGGCGATAACAATGTTATCAGTTCCTTCATATTGCTGTGTAAGGGCAGCACCTACTGCAAGCGCATATCCTCCACCGACGATACCGTTTGTTCCATAGTTACCTTTTTCAAGGTTTGCTAAGTGCATTGAGCCTCCACGACCTTTTGATGTTCCTGTTGCTTTACCAGCAAGTTCAGCAAACATTCCACCAATATCAATACCTTTTGCAATAGTTTGTCCGTGTCCACGGTGGTTTGAGAAAATGATATCTGAATCTGTTAAATCTTGGATAGCACCTACTGAAGCAGCTTCTTCACCAACAGAGAAGTGAGTCATCCCTTGGACGAAACCACGACGAACCAATTTGTTAAATTTCATATCAACATCACGAATACGTTGCATTTTTAGAAACATATCCAAGTGTTGTTCTTTAGATAGAGTTACCATTCTAACCTCCAAAAAATCTTTATTACTTAATTATTGTATAAGTTTTTTTCACAAGATGCAAGAATTTGAACCGCTTTCTTTGTTTTCGTAAAAGGCATCTCAATTTAAAATGTACTTTTTTTCACAAACTATTGTTTTTGAAATTTTCTCACAAATCTAGTCTCATATTTAGATTTTCCCATTCTTCCATTAATAGCAATTGTTCTTCTTGGATTGATTCCAGCTCTTTTTGTAAGTCAGAGAGTTTTCCGATGTCATTGGTTTCTAACATTAAACCATTGATATTGTTTTCATTATTTTCAAGAACTTCCAAACGCGCCTCAATTTCTGCAATGCGACGGGTAATTTTCCTAAATTCCTTTTGATTTGCTTTTTGTGTCTCATAATCTGATGTAACGTCGATTTCTGTTTTTGAAGCACTCACTTCTTCTTCATTTAAACGTGCTAATTCCTCTAGTTCGGCTTTCTTAGTGAGGTAATAATCATAATCTCCTAGATAGAGAGTACTTCCCTTATCAGAAATTTCGAGAACCTTAGTTGCCACACGATTAATAAAATAGCGATCGTGACTAACAAAAAGTAATGTGCCATCAAATTCGATGAGTGCATTTTCTAAGACTTCTTTACTATCAATATCCAAGTGGTTTGTTGGCTCATCTAATATGAGGAAATTATTATTTTCCATAGATAATTTTGCCAATAGCAAACGCGCTCGTTCACCACCGGATAGCATTGAAACTAATTTTTTAACATCATCACCTGAAAAAAGAAAAGCTCCTAAACGGTTTCTAATTTCAACTTCTGGCGTTGTTGAAAAAGCATTCCATAACTCATCTAAAACAGTATTCGTTTTTGTTAAATTACTTTGACTTTGATCGTAATACCCAGTTTCGACATTTGCTCCTAATTTTGCTTCTCCTTTGATAAAAGGAATTTGCCCAACAAGCGATTTGATTAAAGTTGATTTCCCGATACCATTTGGACCTACAATTGCAATAGCATCAAATTTCTTCACGTCCAAATCGATTAGCTCCGATAAAGAAACACCTTCATAACCAATAGCTGCATTCTCAAGTGTTAAAACAACATTCCCTGAGACTTTCCCAGCATGAAAAGTCATATTAGCTGATTTTTGCTCTACATTCGGTTTGTCGAGTCGTTCCATCTTTTCTAATTGTTTACGACGAGCTTGTGCTCGTTTAGTGGTTGAAGCCCTAACAATGTTACGTTGTACAAAATCTTCTAACTTAGCAATTTCTTTTTGTTGCTTTTCAAAATTCTTTTCTTCAGTCGCTATTTTCTCTGCCTTAAGATCCATAAATTTCGAATAATTGCCTACATAGCGGTCTAGAGAATGTGTCGTTAAATCATAAGTTACTGTAGCTACCTTGTCTAAAAAATAGCGGTCATGGCTGACAATAATAAGGGCTCCTTGATAATTTACAAGATAATTTTCTAACCAAGCAATCGTATCAATGTCTAAATGGTTCGTTGGTTCATCTAAAACAAGTAATTCTGGCTTTTCAAGTAGCATTTTTGCAAGCGCTAATCGTGTATTTTGCCCGCCAGACAATTCACTAATAGGCATTTCCCACATATCACTGTTAAACTTAAAGCCATTTAAAATAGCCTTTATATCTGATTCATAGGTAAAGCCACCTTTTTCACGAAACTCTTCTGACAAAATATCGTATGTTTTCATCAATTGTTCCAGGTCACTTCCTGAAACTTGCCCCATTTGTAATTCCAATTCACGTAAGCGTTTCTCTACTTCTCTTAATGAGTCAAAAACTTGTAACATTTCTTGGAAAATTGTATTTTCAGATTGAAAACGACTATCTTGTGCCAAGTAGGACAAACTCAAATCACGCTTTTTATTTATTTCTCCTTTTGTCGGAGTCTCTTCACCAACTAAAATTTTAAGAAGCGTTGATTTGCCAGCACCATTACGTCCAACAAGAGCAATACGATCACGTTGATCAACTTGAATATTAATATTATCAAAAAGCACATCACCTGAAAATGAGCGCTCAATTTTGTTTCCTTGTAGTATAATCATAGTTTTATTATAGCATACCTTCAAATAAAACCATTATGGAAATCTTCTCTTTTAATCAAATGATTGCACCTTTTAGGGCTTTAGGTTACAATGAATGTTAGTAATTCCCAAGAAAGAGAGAGACTTTATGTCTATTACAAAAGAATTTGATACCATCGCAGCTATTTCAACTCCTCTCGGTGAGGGAGCTATTGGTATTGTCCGTATATCTGGTACAGATGCCTTAAAGATAGCATCAAAAATTTATCGTGGAAAAGATTTATCCGCTATCCAATCCCATACCTTAAACTATGGTCATATTGTGGACCCAGATAAAAATGAAATCTTGGATGAAGTTATGTTAGGCGTTATGCTTGCTCCAAAAACATTCACAAGAGAAGATGTTATTGAAATTAATACGCATGGAGGAATTGCAGTTACTAACGAAATTCTTCAGTTAATTTTACGACATGGAGCACGAATGGCTGAACCAGGAGAATTTACTAAACGTGCTTTTTTAAATGGTCGAGTTGACTTGACTCAGGCTGAAGCTGTTATGGATCTTATTAGAGCTAAAACAGATAAAGCAATGGATATTGCCGTTAAGCAATTAGATGGTTCTCTAAAGACACTAATCAATAACACTCGACAAGAAATTCTAAATACTCTAGCCCAAGTTGAAGTTAATATCGATTACCCTGAATATGATGACGTTGAAGAGATGACTACAACACTGATGCGTGAAAAAACACAAGAGTTTCAAGCACTTATGGAAAATTTACTTCGAACTGCCCGACGTGGAAAAATTCTTCGAGAAGGACTTTCAACAGCAATCATTGGTCGTCCAAATGTCGGTAAATCCAGCTTACTAAATAACCTCTTACGTGAAGAAAAGGCGATTGTGACAGATATTGAAGGAACAACTCGTGATGTTATTGAAGAATACGTCAATATTAAAGGAGTTCCTTTAAAACTAGTTGACACTGCTGGTATCCGTGATACAGATGATATCGTTGAAAAAATTGGTGTTGAACGTTCAAAGAAGGCTTTAGAAGAAGCCGACCTTGTGTTGTTGGTTCTCAATAGTTCCGAACCACTAACATTACAAGACCGCTCCCTTCTAGAACTAAGTAAAGAAAGTAATCGTATCGTATTACTCAATAAAACGGATCTTCCTCAAAAAATAGAAGTTAACGAATTACCTGAAAATGTTATTCCAATTTCGGTTTTAGAAAATGAAAACATCGATAAAATCGAAGAACGTATTAACGATATTTTCTTTGACAATGCTGGTATGGTAGAACATGACGCTACTTATCTATCGAATGCTCGCCATATCTCACTAATTGAAAAAGCCGTTGATAGTTTAAAAGCTGTCAATGAGGGCTTGGAATTAGGAATGCCTGTTGATCTCTTACAAGTCGATATGACTAGAACTTGGGAAATACTTGGAGAAATCACTGGGGATGCAGCTCCAGATGAACTAATAACTCAGCTCTTCAGCCAATTCTGCTTAGGTAAATAAAAATATTCGGTGCTTACGCACCGAATATTTTTATTTTCTTAAGTTAAAAACTCGTTTTAAAATTTGAGCAATAATAACCCAAAGTAAGACCGAAGTAGCAATAACAATTAACCATGAACTCCGTGATTCTGTAAGAGGTAATGGAATATTCATCCCAAAAAAGCCAGTAATTGCTGCAATAATCGCTAAATTAATCGAAATGATATTCAAACCTGTTAAGTTTTCGTTCAAGTTATTATTTAAGACATTGTTAAAAGTAGATGATAATTGTGAAAGTACCTGACTGTTTAATTGTGTCATACTGACTAACTGATGCGCTTCAATGAGAGCATCTGATAACTGTTCTTTTTCCACTTCAGAATTAAATCGCTGACTAGGATGAACATCTAATTGCTCTAATACCAATGCATTTTGATTGGCAGCTGTCAAAAGATAAACGGATCCTGTCTCTAGGTCACTCATGGCTAATAAGCGCTTATTGGTTGTTTGTTCTCTCAATTGACGGTTGAGAATATCCTTTTCTCTATCAATTTTCGATACAACATTAAAATATTGTTTTGTAATCAAAGTTAAAGCTGCAAATAAAAATTTTTTAGGAGAGACATCTGGATTACGGTCTAGATATTTTTGCAATAGTTCTAGCATATAACTATTTCGAGACCGTGTCACCGTTATCAAACGGTCGTGTGATAAGCAAAAGGTCATCGGAACGGTCTCATAATAACTTTCTTTCTGCTTTAGATCAATAGTATTAAAAATAATCGTCAAGACTTCTTTTCCTTTAATATGAGAACATTCCATAAAGGCTCGTTCATAATCATCCAGAGCATATGTAATAATCTCACTATCCAAATATTTTGCTTGAATTTCCGATGTTTCTGTTCGCAATTGCTCTGCTTCAATATTAATCCAAGTAAAACCATTTCCAAATTTTTGTTCGACTATCATTTTTTCCTTTCTTTAATCCATTTTTACCACTTCTAGCTGTTTACCACCTAAAAGAATTAAGTATTTGTCTATCTTTTCTATCTCGTAAGATTTTTTTAAAGCTTCTGCATATAAAGCCATTTGTCCCTGATAGCGTTCTTTTAATTCCAGAGGATTGACAAATTTATCAGTCTTATAATCAAATAGAATTATCCGATTTTCTAATAGTAGATACCCATCAATAATACCACGTACAACGAATTTCTCACCACTCTCCGGATCTTCTTTTAACATGGCAAAAGGTGCCTCTCGATGCAGATGTTCTACTTCTTCTTGTATATACTTACCGAGTGAGGTTTCTTGGAAAAAATAGTTGATTTTTTCAATCTGAATAGCCGCTTTGACACTTGTTTCAGCATTCACTTCTGTCAAGGCTTTTTGAATATCTTCCATTTTGACATGAGATGACATCTCTATGCGTTGCATTAATTCATGTACAGCAGATCCTAAAGCTGCTGGGTCTTGCTTTTTACTTGTAGAAAAATCAGGTAACTTAAAATCTACTGATGTTTTAGTAATAGTTTCCATCACATCAACGCCTTCTATATCTAGAATAGGCTCATAGAATTTTTTGACTTGACTTGGTGTTCTTACTGTCGGTAACTCAATAGCCGCTTTATAAGTTTGATTAATCTGTTCAACAGATTCTAACACGCTAATCGCGCGCACGATATCTTCAGACTGACGATTCTCTGCCTTATTATCGGGATTGAAAGGTAGACTAGGATTAACCATCCCTATGTGGTGATCTGTTAATTCCTCTAATGATACGAAGTTGATGTCATAAAACAACTCTTGTTTCTTATAGGTTTCATGAACAGCCAGTAACCAATCTTGAAAGGTCACAAAAGTCTCACGACTAGCTAATGGGAGATGATTATTTTCAGATACTAAGTCATAATGATCAGCCCATTTGGTTTGACTAGCCTTACCAACCAGATATAATTTTTTCTCTGCACGTGTCATAGCTACGTAAAGTAAACGCATTTGCTCTGATAAAGTAGCTAAGCGTAACTCTCTTTTATTAAGTTGGTAAGGAAGTGTTTCCATGCTAACCTTTACTGCAGGCAGTAGCTCTTCTTCGAGTTCATGTCGCATATCAGCAACATATTTAATACCAATCCCTTGATTTCGGCTTAAAATAAGAGGGGAAGTTATGTCTACCATTGAAAATTTCTTATCAATATTTAAAATAAATACATACTTAAACTCAAGACCCTTTGATTTGTGTATAGTCATTAGGTTAACAGCATTTTGCGGTAATGCCACCTCAACATCTGCCAAATCATTTTCATTTTCTAAAACTTTATCAATCATTCGAATAAAGCGTGATAAACCCTTGAAACCTGTTTTTTCAAACTGATTTGCTCGAAGTGCCAAGGCATATAGATTGGCTTGACGTTGCTCAGCTTTAGGCAGAGCTCCTACATAATCATAATAAAAACGGTCATTATATATTTTCCATATTAAATCATAAAGCGAATGCCATTTAGCAAAATCACGCCAAGTCTGGAATGTTTTCATAAAGTGATCTATTTTAGAAGATAATTCTGGAGTAATTAAATCACTATGATGACCTTCTTTATGATAAGACAATTTCACTTTATGATAAAAAGCCATTTTGACATCCTGAATAGCAATTCTTGTTAAATCATCTTCATTAAAGCCAAACATGGGAGATCTCAAAAGAGCAACTAGAGCATAATCATTTAAGGGATTATCAATTGACCGCAAAGTATCAAGCATTACCATCACTTCGACTGATTTTAAGTAATTTTGCTCCCCACCGTCAGTTACCAAAGGAATACCATAACGGTCAAAAGTTTGTAAGATACCATCATTCCTTGTCCTTGAAGAAACTAAGAGGGTGATATCTTGAAAGGGAACATTCTCTTCTTTATGCAATCGAATAATTTCTTTTGCGACTAACTTTGCTTCAGCTGGGCTAATATCATATTGTTGACTATCACTGTCATTTATATCATCTTCATCAGTATCTAATAGTAAAACTTGTGTTTTATTATTCGGATGTCTTTCTTGCTGTCTTGGACTACCAGCTTTTAATTGGTGACTTTCATCATAAAGAATGTCTCCTACTTCTTCATCCATAAGATGTGTAAACACACTATTTGTACTGTCTAAAACCTCTGATTGACTCCGAAAATTCTCTTTCAGAATAATTAATTTCCCTTGACTTGGATTGTCTTGGTAAGCTTTGTATTTATCATTAAAAATTTGTGGATCAGCCTGACGAAAACGGTAAATTGATTGTTTTATGTCTCCAACCATGAAACGATTATGTCCATTAGACAATAATTCTAACATTCTCTCTTGGGTATGGTTATTGTCCTGATACTCATCAACCATTACTTCATGATACTTATCTTGATAAAGTTGCCTAATATCATGATTTTCTTCCAATATTTGAATTGCAAAATGGGCAATATCAGAAAATTCAAAAGCATTTTCTTGAATCTTCTCCTGTAAATATTGTTCTGAGAAATCTAGAACAAAGGATTGCAATAATTCTAACAAGAAAAGAGATTCTCCTTGATACTTAAAAATAACTTCTAAGTGCTTAAGTCCAACGATACGATTATGCAATTGTTTAAAGATAGGATATTTAACGCCAGCAACTGTAACATCATTGCCTGAAGGAATCACATTAGTGATATCACGTGCCAAATTAGCCAATCCTTTTTTTCCATACAGCAAATTAAAGTCTTGAGACCAATGGACTAAATTTTCAATTATTTTAAGGTGTTTTTTGTAATTTGCTGTCGGAACCCCTTTAGCAGTTAATTGCTTATAATCTTCTTGATCCGTTAAATCACGTAATTGATTAGCAGTTGTTTGCATTACATTTAAAAGGCTTGAAACTTCTTGATCTGGAATAGCTTCAAAATCAGTGTAAGTTTGTGCACCTTTTAGAAAAACTGTTTGCATCCAGCGCTTGGGGTTATCGGTGGACTGGCTAAAAGCATAAACTTTATAAACCATTTCTCGAAAAGCTTTGCTATCTTTACGATTACCTGAGAAATTTTTGACTAATTTTATGAATGAAGCTGCATTCTTCCCAGTCATGTAGTCAGAAAATAAATCAGCATAGACCTCATTCTTTATGACGTCTTGCTCATTTTTATCTTGTAAAATCCTAAATATAGGTGATATGCCCAAAGTATAACCATATTGGTTAACTATTTTTTGCGTAAAAGCATCCATAGTACCAATATCAGCTGTTTGAATGCCTACAAGTTGCTGGGTGAGAAACTGTTTTAAATCATCTGATTCTGCGGATTTCAAAGACTCGTTTATTTTCTTTTCTAAACGTTCTTTGAGCTCACCTGCCGCTTTTACTGTAAATGTTGAGATAAACAAAGAGTCAATCGGAACCCCTCTTAAAAGTTTATCTAAAATCCGCTCAACCATTACAAAAGTCTTTCCAGAACCAGCCGAAGCTGATACCAGGACATTGTTACCAAAAGTATAAATGGCTTCAATTTGTTCAGGCGTTCGCTTTTGTTTTTTATCAGAATTTTTTTCTTCTGTCTGAATAACAGCAATATCTTCTGGATTTAAGAAAGGCTTAAAGGTCATCATTTTCCTCCTCTTGCTGCATTAATGTTAAGAAACCTTGACGTTTTTCCTTAGCAGGTAATTTATAAAGCGCTCTGGCACGCGCCATATGCCTATCCGCCTCGAACCCCGTAATACTCTTAAACTGATCACCGTCAACTGTTTTAGCATCTTCTGTATATGGATTGATCAAAAACTTACCTGACTTAATAGTCTCAGATGCTTTTTTGTAAAGCAATTGGTTATGTGCTTGTAAAATAGCAATTTCAGCCTCTGAATAAAGGGAATCTTTGAGATGGTATTTCCCATTTGCTAAAAATTCTTTTTCAGCTTCTGAAAATAATCCTTTATAAGTTAAAGCTTGATGATTTTTTGTTACTAAATCATCTAAATTTTTAATTTTAGACAAGTCTTGTTTAGGTTCTTGCATATGTAAATACATAGCTCCAAAAATCGGTGGTTTTTGTTCAACCTCCTTGTCACGACTGATAGCATCAATGTAGGTAACTAATTGTGGACTTAGACCGTTATAAAATTTTTGGATATCGAATTTTTGAGCGCTTGATTTATAGTCCACGACACCCAAAGAACCATCAGATAAACGATCGATACGGTCAATAATACCGTTAATTTTTATAGTATTATCAATCATTAGTTCAAATCGTTCTTCTTCACTTTCAACAGTCATCTGACTATCTTGTCGTAATATGGTTGCAGTTGCACGCGCGATATCTTCTAAAATTTCTAAAGAATAACGACTTTCTGCATCTTCTGAATACAAGGATTTGAAAACATCTTCTTGATTGGTTTTATTAATTGCAGAGTTGAGTTTCTCTTCAAAAGATTCTATCCCTTGGTTTTTCATCAGAATTTCAAAAACACGATGAAGGTACGTTCCATGGTGCCGCATATCTGGATGAATTGAGTCTTGTTCTTCCAAACCTAACACATATTGTAAAAAATACTTATATTGATTATTATAAAAAGTTGTCAAAGCAGATGAGGATAATTTAAGTGGGTCATCTTCTGGGAAGCGTCTGGTCATCACATCTGATGAAACTGTCACAGTATCAAGACTATCTGTAATTATTGGTATCTCAATCCCTTTAGAAGTTAATTGACGACGCAAATAACGAACAGCAACTGACCAAAAAGTTTGTTTTTCTTTAGTCATCTCTTTGTCAATAGCAGAGCGATACAAGTCAACAACACGCGATAATAAAGCTTTGTAATTCCCAATATTATCAGCTTCTTCTTTTAACGATTGGCGTCCTTTATGATTAAAAGGAACACCTATATCTCTTAGTTCGATAAGATATGGTGACATCTGATCTTCAGACTCATTCAATAATTGTGGTATAGTCAACACTAATGCTTGTTTAGCAGCATTAAAAAGAGAGAGAGCAGCAAAATGGTTTTTCTTCAAATTTTCTCGCGTCATAATGTCAAAATGACCATCAGTGTCATTGGCATCATTTATAAGCTGACGTTCAATATCAGATATTAAAGATTTGTTTTGAGCAATCTTTGGAAAATGTGATTGTGTCATGCCTAGGGCATAGACAAATTGATTACTATGTGGTTCTACCAAGTCGTAAGACTTAACAGTAACCACATCAACAGTAGCAGGGACCATACGATACTCGGCTTGCATCATACCTGAATTTAATAACGATAAAAATTCATCTAAATTTAATTTTTCTTGACCAAATATTGTTTGAAACTGCTCTAAAATATCTGTAAATGTTTTCCAAACTTCTTGATGTTTTTCTTGTTCATTTTCAGACATTTGACCAACTAATCGCGATAAATTGTCACTCAAACCTACCTGAGTAAGGAAAAACATGAATTGGTTGAGTGTTTTTATACCGTCTTGTTTTTTCGTTTTAACAAAACTTTCCAGTGGAGCAAGGAGGGACTGACGAATAGTGTTAAGACGCCCTAAATCAAATTTTTTAGCCCCCACAACAAAATCTGTAAAGAACTTCTTAGGACCTTTAATGTCTGCATATGAGATATAAGCCTCAAAATAATCTAAATCATCTTGACTAATCTCTCCATAAATACCTGTCTTAAAAAGATTTAAAACATCTTCAGCTCTAAATCGATAACGTTTTATTCGAGACAAGGAATCCATAAAATGAACTAAAGGGTGCGCAGCCATTGTTTCAGCTTTACCGAAATAATAAGGAATATCATACTGCTCAAAAATCTTGCTTAATTGTAGTTTATAACTATCTACATCTCCTAGTAAAACTAAAATATCTTTGTAGCGATATCCCTGATAAAGTTTCTGACGTATAGCTCTAGCCACATGTTCCACTTCATCTTTTTGATTAATGCACTCCCAAATTGTTATACAATCTTTAGCAGTGTCGTCTAAAATGTGACTACTATTTGTAAAATCATGTTTACCTTCGATATTTTTCGAAATCATTTCAAAACCAGACTTACTTTCCCACTTAGACAAGATAAATTCTGGTTTTGTTTGAAATGTCGTTGCTAGATATCTTAAAAAATCAACCCCTGCAGAATAAATATTTCCATTAGTAAAGTTAGCCTTATACGCTTTTTGGCTAGCATAAGCTCCGATGATAATCTCTTGACAACGTGAACTCAGACTTTTAATTAAAGCTTCTTCTTCAGCTGAGAAACGGGTAAAACCATCGACTATAAGGATAGTGTTCTTTAAATCCACATCTAGCTGGCCTGACCTTACTTGTTCTGTAAAAAAGGCAATTTTAGATTGATTGTCGTATTCTCCTTCTCTTAAAAGATCTGAAACCACTAGAAAAATAGCTAATAAATCTTCAAATTTTTCAGGAGAATGTAAATATTTTAAATCTAAAATACTCAGATTTGCTGTCTGCAATTCTTTGTATAGGTCTACCAATTGACTGATAAAGGAAGCATCTTGCTTCAATCGTCCAAAAACTTTTAATTGTCCATCTTCAAAACTTGCTAAAGCACGATAAAAGATCATTGCTAATCCAATATCGTTTAAACTTTCTTTTTGATTAGGCTGGTTTAAAGTAAAATAACGTGCCAATTGAGCAAAGCGAGTAATTGTAATAGCAAAAGAGGCTTCTTGAGGAAGGTTCTCTAATACTGCACGCTCTTTTTCAAAAGATAAAGAGTTTGGAGCAATATAAAAAATACGCCATCCAGCTTCAGCAGCATGCGCGGCCTGATTGACTAAGATTTCTGTCATATCATGATTAATATCAGTATAAAGTAATTTCATGAATCTCCTATCTAATAAGTCAACTGAGAAGTAAACCTTCTTCAACTTATCCTTTACAGTTTATTAATATTATACCAAAAATAGCTTCAAATCTAGGGGAAGATATTTAGTTAAAAATTCAAGCATTTCTTATTAAAATAGTTTATAATGAGCCTATAAAACACTTTGGAGATACTTATGAAAATAGATGACCTAAGAAAAAGCGACAATGTTGAAGATCGTCGCTCCAGTAGCGGAGGTTCATTCTCTAGCGGAGGAAGTGGATTACCGATTCTTCAACTTTTATTGATGCGAGGGAGTTGGAAAACCAAGCTTGTGGTTTTAATCATCTTACTGCTACTTGGCGGAGGGGGACTAACCAGCATTTTTAATGACTCATCCTCACCTTCTAGTTACCAATCTCAGAATGTCTCACGTTCTGTTGATAATAGCGCAACGAGAGAACAAATCGATTTCGTTAATAAAGTCCTTGGCTCAACTGAGGATTTCTGGTCACAAGAATTCCAAACCCAAGGTTTTGGAAATTATAAGGAACCAAAACTTGTTCTTTACACCAATTCAATTCAAACAGGTTGTGGTATAGGTGAATCTGCTTCAGGACCATTTTATTGTTCAGCAGATAAAAAAATCTATCTTGATATTTCTTTTTACAATGAATTATCACATAAATATGGTGCTACTGGTGATTTTGCTATGGCCTACGTCATCGCCCACGAAGTTGGTCACCACATTCAAACAGAGTTAGGCATTATGGATAAGTATAATACAATGCGACACGGACTTACTAAGAAAGAAGCAAATGCTTTAAATGTTCGGCTAGAACTTCAAGCAGATTATTATGCAGGGGTATGGGCTCACTACATCAGGGGAAAAAATCTCTTAGAACAAGGAGACTTTGAAGAGGCCATGAATGCTGCCCACGCCGTCGGAGACGATACCCTTCAGAAAGAAACCTACGGAAAATTAGTGCCTGATAACTTTACCCATGGAACAGCTGAACAACGCCAACGTTGGTTTAACAAAGGCTTTCAATATGGTGACATCCAACACGGTGATACTTTCTCCGTAGAACATCTATAAATTTTAAATAAAAAAACAGCATCTTAATTGATGCTGTTTTTTATTTATTTTTCAACGTAAAATATAAATTATCTTATTTCTGCATTAACTTTCTCAACGAGTGATTTAGTGATTTTTTCCATATATTTAGCCACTTCTTCGTCCGTTAGATTGTCATTAGGGTTTTGGAAAGTTAAGCTATAAGCCATTGATTTATACCCTTCTGCAATATTATTTCCAGCGTAGACATCAAACAGTTTAATCGCTGTTAGACGTTTTACCCCTGATGTCTCAATTGCTGACACAATATCATGATGACTAACAGATTCTGCAAGTAATAATGCAATATCGCGAGATACAGACGGATACTTCGTAATATCTTCAAAAATCAACGCTTGGTTCATTTGACTTTCAATAGTTGATAGATTGATTTCAGCAACATAAGTTTCAGGAATATCATATTGTTTTGCAGTTTGTGGGTGTACTTGACCAACAAAACCAATCTCTTTCCCATCTAATAAGATAGTTGCTGTACGACCTGGGTGCATACTTGCTAAACCTTTTTGTGCTACAAAAGTAACATCTAATTTTAATTTAATAAAGAGCGCCTCTACAATACCTTTGGCGTAGAAGAAATCAACTGGCTTGGCTTTTGTTTGGAAATCTTTTTCCTCTACTAGACCTGTTAAGGCAAAAGTAAACGTCTCTACTTCAGTTGGTAAATCTTCTTTTGGATTACCAGTTTGTTCAAAAACTTTTCCTATCTCATAAACTGCAAGGTTACTGTTTTTGCGAGCAACGTTATAAGCAATTGTATCAAGCATTCCTGAAACAACATTTTGGCGAAGTGCTGAGCGATCAACAGTCATCGGCCACATAAGTTCAGTTATATTAGTTGCTTGAGTTGAGAACTGCACTGCTTTTTCTGGAGTTGTTAAAGCATAGGTGATAATTTCAGATAATCCTGCTCCTTCAGCAACCGTACGGACTCTACGACGTAAGCGTTGCATACTCGTTAATTCTCCTGCAGTCGCTCCGGCTTCTGGCAATGTTGTTGGTAATTTTTCGTAACCATAAATACGGGCAATCTCTTCAACTAAGTCAGCTTGAATGGCAATATCCCATCTACGACGCGGTACCAACACAGTAAATTTCACTTCTGAACCAGAAATAGCAAAGCCGAGTTTTTCAAATACTTCTTCAATATCAGTATAGGTAAGTTCTGTTCCCAAACGAGTATTAACGTAACCAAGAGTCGTTGATACCTCTACCGGCTCAGTTGGAAGAACTCCTTCTGTAACTTGACCAGAAAGAACTTGACCACCTGCCAATTCTTGTAACATTGCAGCCGCAAAATCCATAGCCTCTGAAACTGTATCATAATTGATACCTTTTTCAAAGCGAGAAGATGATTCTGAACGAAGGTTGAGTCTTCCACTTGTTTTGCGGATACTTGTTCCATTAAATACTGCCGCTTCAAGGACCACTGTCTTAGAAGAACTACCAATTTCAGTTGATTGTCCTCCCATAACGCCTGCCAAAGCAACTGGTTGATCATTTACCGCAATGACCAAGTCATCAGCTATTAAGTCACGCTCTTCACCATCAAGAGTAATTAACTTTTCCCCATTCTCAGCATTACGTGCTACTATAGTTGTCCCATCAAATTTATCAAAATCAAAAGCATGCATTGGTTGACCATAAGTCAAAAGAACATAGTTTGTCACATCAACAACATTATTAATTGGACGTATACCAGCATTCATCAGTTTATTTTGAAGCCATTGTGGACTTGGTGCAACTGTTACATTCTTAACAATACGAGCCGAGTAAGATAAAACTTTATCTGATTCAATGACAACAGAAATCTTATCAGCTGCTCTTTCTGCTTCTTCAATGAGATTTTTTTCTTCAAAATGAACTTTTTTCCCATAAATTGCTGCTACCTCATGGGCAACACCACGCATTGAAAGAGCATCTGCACGGTTTGGTGTAATTGATAATTCAATAATTTCATCATCTAAGTCAAGATAAGAGAAAATACTATCACCAGGTATAGCTCCCTCAGGTAAAATTTGGATACCATCAGAAAACTCTTTTGGAATGATACTTTCCGATAAGCCCAACTCTTGAAGTGAACAAATCATTCCAAGTGACTCCATACCACGGATTTTACCTTTTTTAATCTTATAGTTATCTGCAATACGAGCACCAGGAACCGCTACGATAACATTAATACCAGTCTTGACATTTGGAGCACCACAGACAACTTGACGAAGTTCATCATCCCCTGTATCAACTTGACACAAATGTAAGTGGGTATCTGGAACATCTTCACACGAAACAATATGACCTACAACTAATTTTGATAAACCTTCCGCTGGTGTCTCCACACCTTCAACCTCAATACCAGTGGTTGACATTTTCTCAGCTAGTTCTGCTGTTGTAACATCAACATCCACTAACTCTTTTAACCATTTATACGATACTAACATGTAATTTCTCTCTATTTATTTTCTTTTATTTTTATACAAGTGCTTTGTAGTTTTTAGTGTAAACTTTTTCTTAATAACCAATCCGTATCCACTTTATCACCTACTGAAAATTGGTGCTCAGAAAATTTTTCAAATCCGTATTTAGCGTAAAATGCCTGAGCTTTATGATTAAACTCCCAAACACCTAACCAAGCCCAATCTAAGCCTGATTTATAAGCTAAATCCAAAGCGAATTCGAAAGTAGCCTTACCTATACCTTTCCCTTGGTAGGCATCTAGAAGATAAATCCTTTGAATTTCAAATGCTTTATCAAGATCTTTTTCAGTTTGCTGACTTCCCCAGTTTACTTTTAAATAACCCACTAAATCTGTATCAAGATAAACAAAATAAGTATCAGATTCAGCATGGGTAATTTCCGATTTTAATACTGGTAAAGTGTAAGACTCATTGAAAAATGCTTGAAGTTGTTCCTCACTATTATCATGAGAAAACGTCTGCCGAAAGGTTTCTATAGCAAGATTCTGTAAAATATTCACATTATCAAGGCCAACCTTTTTAAAAGTAATTTGAGACATTAGAAAACCTCCTATTGAGTAAGGTAATAGCGTTAACATAAATTTATCATCACACCAATGATACTACTTGCTATCTAAAATCTTAAAATTGATCTGTGAAGCGAACATCACCTTGATAGAAGCCACGAATGTCATTGATACCGTAGCGTAACATTGCAATACGTTCTTGACCTAAACCAAAGGCAAAACCGGAGTATTTCTCAGAATCAATACCAGACATTTCCAAAACACTTGGGTGAACCATACCAGCACCCAATATCTCAATCCAACCTGTCTGTTTGCAGACATTACATCCTTTACCTCCGCACTTGAAGCAAGAGACATCAACTTCAACTGAAGGTTCTGTGAATGGGAAATATGAAGGACGAAGTCGGATTTTACGCTCTGCTCCAAACATTTTTTGAGAAATCAGTTGAAGTGTTCCTTTGAGATCGCCCATTGAAATATTTTCTCCAACAACTAAGCCTTCAATTTGATGGAATTGATGGCTATGAGTAGCATCATCAGTATCACGACGGAAAACACGTCCAGGAGAAATCATTTTTAAAGGCCCTTTAGAAAAATCATGTTGGTCCATTGTTCGTGCTTGAACAGGCGAAGTATGAGTACGTAGCAAGATTTCTTCTGTAATATAAAAAGTATCTTGCATATCACGGGCTGGATGATCTTTGGGTAAATTCATTCGTTCAAAATTATAGTAGTCTTTCTCAACTTCAAAACCACCAACCACTTGGAATCCCATACCTAAAAAGATATCTTCAATCTCTTCACTAGTTTGTGTTAAGACATGACGGTGACCTAATGTCATTTGACGACCAGGCAAGGTAACGTCAACACTCTCAGACTCTAACTGTGCTTGAATCTTCGCAGCTTCCACTACTTTAGCTTGTTCCTCAAACGCTTTTGTTAAAATATCACGTACTTCATTGACTTGTTTTCCAACAACTGGTCGTAAATCATTAGATAAATCTTTCAGACCTTTTAGTAATTCTGTTAGAGAACCTTTTTTTCCTAAAACTTGTACACGTAAGTCTTGTAATTCTTTAGTGTGGTTCCCAGTCATTTCTTTAAGCTTTTCTTGAGTTGATATTTTCAACTCTTCTAATTGTTTTTGTAAATCCATCTTTCCTCCAAGTCAAAATAAGTAGCTTTGAAAACAAAAAAAGCGTGCCACTACTCCTTAATCGGAGCGTTGACACGCGGTACCATCCGTTTTCTATCTGATCGACCAATCAGACCTTAATTATAGTCCTATTTGTGAGTGAATTCCACCCTCTTTCACTGATTCAGCTTGCAGTCACGGCTGAACTCCCTAAGCAGCTTCCCTTGGTTTACTAGTCTCACAGACCTCTATTCAATTAAAGACTATTTTATCAAATTTTTCAGTCTTTAACAAGCACTATTAGATAAAGATTACTTTGTCTGCTTCACTTTTCCTGTTGCATAATCAAATAATAATCCCGATTGTACATTAGGAATAAAAACGTTAAATTCTAAACTTCCATCTGAAGATTTAGCCTCAATATGTGATCCCGAAGATAAAAGATTATCTCTATCATAAATTAAAGTCACACGATACCTAATAGTTTTATGACGATCCAATGCTTTACGAACTAAAGTTTCATAATAATTTTGCCCTGTTGATTGGTTGCTATTAGCTTGGTTTGCCCAAGCTGCTTGTGTGGCAATATTTTTAGGATTACTTGTGGAGGCATCAAATCCTCTTAAACTCCCTACTAAAGCATAACCAATTAAATGGCCTCTGTCCACAGCATGGTTATAGCTCCCTTTTAATCCATTTATCTGATGCCATCCAGCTGGTTTCCAATAAGTTCTACCATTCCCTGTTTCTTCTCGATTTCGATATTGACGAGTTGCCTTTGTTAATAAGGCATTTGCTTTAGTCGGAACAATTTGGTTATTAACCTTCTTTATTTCATTAATAGCATATGGTGCACTTGACACTTTAGCATTCAAATCTGTTTTATTTTGATTAATGATAAAAGCACCTGACTGGTTCCAAGCTATATTTGTTCCCAATTGTTTTTTAACATTGCTAGTCAAAACAGATTCAGATAACTCTCTACTAGGGGTTCCTGATACATTTTTAAGGGAAGTATTTTTGCCAGATTCATTACTAATAATTAAATCTGTCACCTGTTTTAAAATGTGATCATTAGGCAAAGATTTGCTTTCACCTAACCCTATTGCTAGTAATGAAAAAAGCAAAGTTACAATCGAAGCTGTTATTTGTTTTTGTTTTTTTGTCATTGTATTATTCTACTGCTAAAATTAACTCTCAAAGGAAACCACTATAAGCATCAAATAACTTATAGTGGCTCTTTCTATTTTCCTAAAAATTTTCCAATAATATTTTGCCATTTATCCAGCGATAAAATAGAGTAAGCATGCTCTCCGTCACCAAAAACACTATAACCCAACATCAATCCAACCGCTAAAAACAGCAAGGCTAATAGTATGACTAATACTATTAGACCGATTTGTTTTAATACATATTTCCAACCACTAGATGCCATATTACGCCTCACTTACACGTTTAATATTAGCACCAAGAGCCGCTAATTTTTCATGGAATTGATAATAACCACGGTCTAAATGGGTTAATTGGCCAACTACTGTTTGCCCTTGCGCAACCATTCCTGCCAAGATTAAAGCTGCACTAGCTCGTAAGTCAGTAGACATGACCGGTGCACCTTGTAAAGCTCTCCCACCATGAATCATTGCAGTATCTCGTAAAATTTCCGTTTGTAATCCCATGCGACGCATTTCTTCCAAATGTTGAAAACGATTTTCAAAAACTGTCTCAATCATAGTTGATTCGCCATTAACTACTGCCATTAGAGCTGTAAATTGAGCTTGCATATCAGTAGGAAATCCTGGATGAGGGAGTGTTTTCACAGTCACTGGCTTCAATTTTTTAGTATCAGCTTTTACACGAATACCATCTTCTTCCTCTGACACTTCAACACCCATCTCCATCAATTTAGAGATTAAAGGACGGTTATGTTCCCAAATAGCATCCTTTACTAGAACATTTCCAGAAGTCATAGCAGCTGCCACCATAAAGGTTCCAGCTTCAATACGATCTTGGACAACATCATGTTCTGTACCATGTAAAGCATCAACACCAATGATCGTTAATGTTTCCGTACCAGCACCCTTGACTTTAGCTCCCATTTTATTTAGTAACTGCGCAAGGTCTACAATTTCTGGTTCACGTGCAGCATTCTCTATCGTTGTTGTGCCTGAAGCAAGTGTAGCAGCCATCATCAAGTTTTGAGTGGCACCGACTGAGGGAAAATCCATGTATATATTAGCCCCCTTAAGCTTTTCAGCTTGGGCAGTAATATCACCACCATTTTGTGTAATCGTAGCTCCCATAGCTTCTAAACCTTTAAGATGAAGGTCAATTGGTCGGCTACCAATTGTACAACCGCCTGGCATTGAAACCTTAGCATGGCCATTTCTAGCTAAAATAGGTCCCAAAACAACAATAGAAGCTCTCATTTGACTAACAAATTTATAAGGTGCAACATCTAAAATATCACCTGAGGCATCCACTAAGATTTCTTTTTTATCGCAATTAAAATCAACTTGAATATCTAAACCACGAACAACATTGTTCATTGTAAATACATCAGACAAGATAGGAACATTGGTCAATAATGTTTTCCCTTGGCTTGGTAAAATTGTGGCTGCTAAAAGAGGTAAAACTGCATTTTTAGCTCCTTCAATAACAACTTGACCTTGAAGCCGTGTTTGCCCACCTTCCACAATAATTTTATCCATTTGAATCTCCATTCTTATAACAATAGTAAGTTGATTATATCATAGTTCAGCTAATATTTCCTTTATTGGAGAGCCCAAAAGATTGATTGACACAACTGAATCACTTCCAATAAAAAATGACTAACCACATAGCCACCAACTATACTTATCAACAAAATAAAAACTTTTAATTTTGAGATGTTTTGAGGGGACATTTTAATCATTTTAGACCAGTCAAATAAATCTACAAAAAGTTGATAAAAAAGGGCAATAAAAATAAAATTACTAACTATAGTTACTATATTTAATATCATATTCATGCCTTCTATTATACACTAAAAAAGCCTAATTAGTCACAAAACTAATTAGACCATTTTTCTACTTTTTACCGACGCTAATACGGTTAATTGCGCGACGAAGAGCAACCTCAGCTCTACGCATCTCATCAATATTCTGAGTTGTTTGAGCTTTTTCTAATGCACGCTCTGCGCGTTCCTTAGCCCGTTCTGCACGGTTAAGGTCTATATCACGTGCTCGTTCTGCTGAATCCGCAACAATTGTCACCTGATCCTCATTAACTTCAATTATACCACCATTAACAGCTACCCAGTCTACACCTTCTTGATGAGAACGATTAATCTTCATCTGATGAACAATAAGGGGAGCAATCAAATTTATGTGACCTGGTAAAATTCCCATTTCACCATCTGGCGTTCTAACAGTAATGAGACTAGCGTGATGGTCATATCTAATACCATCTGGTGTTACTACTTGAACAGTCAATTGTGCCATAGCATCACCTCATTAATAGTTCATTTTTTCTGCTTTTGCGATAACATCCTCAATACCACCAACCATACGGAAGGCATCTTCTGGAATTTGATCATGTTTACCATCTAAGATTTCTTTGAATCCGCGAACAGTTTCTTCAACCGGAACATATGAACCTGGTTGACCAGTAAATGTTTCTGCAACATTGAAGTTTTGAGAAAGGAAGAATTGGATACGACGTGCACGTCCAACTAACGTTTTTTCCTCATCTGATAATTCATCCATACCTAAAATCGCAATGATATCTTGCAACTCACGGTAACGTTGAAGAACACGCTGTACTTCTGTTGCAACTTCATAGTGCTCATCTCCAACAATTTCTGGTGTGAGTGCACGAGAACTTGAAGCTAATGGGTCAACGGCTGGATAAATCCCCATTTGTGTCAATTTACGTTCAAGGTTAGTTGTTGAATCTAAGTGAGCAAAGGCTGTAGCTGGCGCAGGGTCAGTATAGTCATCTGCTGGCACATAAATAGCTTGGATTGAGGTAACAGAACCTTTTTTAGTTGAAGTGATACGCTCTTGTAATTGTCCCATTTCTGTAGCAAGTGTTGGTTGATAACCAACGGCTGAAGGCATACGACCTAAAAGCGCTGACACTTCTGACCCAGCTTGTGTGAAACGGAAGATATTATCAATGAAGAGAAGCACATCTTGTCCTTCTACATCACGGAAGTACTCAGCTATTGTAAGACCAGTAAGTGCCACACGCATACGTGCTCCTGGTGGTTCATTCATTTGACCAAAGACCATAGCCGTTTTTTCAATAACGCCAGATTCTTTCATTTCCCAATAAAGGTCATTCCCTTCACGAGTACGTTCTCCTACACCAGTAAATACTGAAATACCACCATGTTCTTGGGCGATGTTGTGGATTAATTCTTGAATAAGAACGGTTTTACCAACACCTGCACCACCGAAAAGTCCAACTTTACCACCTTTTAAGTAAGGTGCTAATAAGTCAATAACTTTAATACCTGTTTCTAAGATTTCTGATGATGTTGATAATTCATCAAACGATGGTGCTTTTTTATGGATTGGTTGACGTTCTGCATCTTCTGCAAAAGGCTCTTCAAGGTCAATAGCATCTCCAAGAACGTTGAAGACACGACCCAAAGTATCCTTACCAACCGGCACACTAATTGCGCGACCAGTATCTAATACTTCCAAACCACGTGTAAGCCCATCAGTTGATTCCATAGCGATTGTACGAACGAGGCCGTCACCAAGTTCAAGAGCAACTTCAAGTACTACTTTTTGTGACTTATCGCCATTTTTATAGACAATCAATGCATTATTAATCTCAGGAAGTTTGTCGCCACTTGCAAATACAACGTCAACGACAGGTCCAACTACCTGAGCAATTTTGCCTGAGCTCATGTATTTCTCCTTATCATATGATACAAAGGATTTAAAATACCTTTGTTCACTATTTTTTCTATAGACTAATTAATTATTCAAGTGCATTAGCACCTGCAACAATTTCTGTAATTTCCTGTGTGATAGCTGCTTGACGAGCACGGTTATATTGAATAGTTAAATCATTGATAACATTTTTAGCATTATCAGTTGCAGTCTGCATAGCTGTCATACCAGCCGCATGCTCTGCTGTTTTAGCATCAATAATAGCTCCATAAATCAAACTCTCAGTATATTGAGGCAATAATTGCTCCAATATAACTTCACGGTTTGGCTCAAGTTCAAAACCAGTAATCACTCTATCCTCAGAAGCCTCGTCTGCATCCAATTCTTTGATAGGAAGCATTTGTTGCATTCTGACTTGGCTAGTTAAACTGTTAACATGGTGATTGTAGCAAACATATAATTCATCGAACAACTCATTTTTGTACATTTCAACTGCTTGAGCAATAATTTTACCAACTTGATCAAAACTTGGTTGGTCCTCTAAACCACGTAATTCGAAAGAAACATTCATTCCACGTGCTTTGAAAAAATCAGAACCAACGCTACCAATTGAAATAATGGCATAATCATCATTCTCAGTATGATAGTCAGTTATAGTGTCCATCATCGCTTTTAAGATTTTTGAATTGTAACCACCAACTAAACCCTTATCAGAAGTAATAACAATATAACCTGTTTTCTTCACCGGACGTGAAGCTAACATAGGGTTATCTGATCCAGATACTAAGTCTGACTTCAAGAGGTTAGTAGTAATTTGACGAATTTTAGAGGCATACACTTGAAAATCTCTAGCAGCTTGTTCAGATTTAACCAACTTGGCAGATGAGACCATCTGCATCGCACTAGTAATCTTACTTGTTTTTTCTGTAGAGAGAATCTTGTCTTTAATTTCACTAAGAGAGCCTGCCATATTAGAACCCTCCTATTATTTAAATTGTGATTGATCTTTAAATGCTTGAATAGCAGCATCTAATTCTGCTTCTTCTGGTAAATCTTTTGTTGTGCGGATTGTTTCGAAGAGATTATCATAATGAGCATCAAAGTAATCATACAAAGCTTCTTCAAAAGCTAAAATATCATTTACAGGTACATCATCAAGGAATCCATGTGTTAGAGCATATAAAATCACAACTTGTTTCTCAACTGGTAATGGTTTGTGTAATGGTTGTTTTAACACTTCCACTGTGCGACGACCACGATTTAGTTTTGCTTGTGTTGCTGCATCAAGGTCTGAACCAAATTGAGTGAATGCCTCAAGTTCGCGATAAGAAGCAAGATCTAGACGAAGCGTACCTGCAACTCTCTTCATCGCTTTAATTTGCGCTGCACCACCAACACGAGATACTGATGAACCTGCATCAATCGCTGGACGAATACCTGAGTTAAAGAGATTTTCTTGCAAGAAAATTTGGCCGTCAGTAATTGAAATAACGTTTGTAGCAATATATGCTGAGATATCACCTGCTTGTGTTTCAATGAACGGAAGCGCTGTAATCGAACCTCCACCTAAAGCATCTGATACTTTAGCTGAACGTTCCAAAAGACGACTATGAAGGTAGAAAACATCCCCTGGGTAAGCTTCGCGACCTGGAGGACGGCGAAGAAGAAGCGAAAGTTCACGATAAGCTACGGCTTGTTTTGATAAATCATCATAAACAATCAAAACGTGTTTCCCGTTATACATGAATTCCTCAGCCATTGCTACTCCTGCATATGGAGCAATGAAAAGTAATGGAGATGGTTGTGATGCTGAAGCTGTCACAACGATTGTATAATCAAGGGCACCGTATTTACGCAAAGTTTCAACTTGTGTACGTACTGTAGACTCTTTTTGACCGATAGCCACATAGATACAGATCATATCTTGACCTTTTTGATTCAAGATTGCATCAATCGCTACAGACGTCTTACCAGTTTGGCGGTCACCGATAATCAATTCGCGTTGACCACGTCCGATAGGAACCAAAGCATCAATCGCTTTGAGACCTGTTTGAAGAGGCTCAAAAACTGATTTACGTTGCATAACACCAGGTGCTGGTGTTTCAACTGGGCGTGTTGCTGTCGTCTCAATTTCACCTAGTCCATCAACTGGTTGACCAAGCGGATTGACGACACGTCCAATCATAGCTTCCCCTACTGGTACTTCCATAATTTTACCAGTACGTTTTACCACATCACCTTCACGAATTTCTGAGAAATCACCCAAAATAATGATACCCACGTCATTAGACTCAAGGTTTTGAGCCATACCGTACGCACCATTTGAAAATTCAAGAAGTTCTCCACTCATAGCATTATCTAGCCCACGAGCACGAGCAATACCATCACCGATATATGTAACAATACCAGTTTCTGTGACGTCAAAATTTGGCTGGAAGTCTTCAATTTGCTTTTTAATTAAAGCGCTAATTTCTTGTGCATTAATTGCCAAAAGTCACACCACTTTCTATTTTAATTTCATTTTAAATTGATGTAATTGATTACGAACACTTGCATCAATTACTTTATTGTTTGCATTGACAACAAATCCACCAACAATAGATGGGTCAATGTGCTCAACTAACTGTCCATTTGGTAAAGCTAATTTAGTTTTAGCAATATCAAAAAGACGTTCTTTTTGTTCTGGAGACAAAGCAACTGCAGTTGTAATTTGAATTGGATATTGACCATTCACTTTGATAAGTTCCTGATCAACTGATTTCAAAATAGGATATAGAAGTGCTTCACGTTCATTTTGTACAATAACCTCAAGGAAATTAACAAGATAAGTTGAACATGATGTTTGCAATGTCTTCACAAAATGTTGTTTTTCATCATGTGAAACGGCAAGACTTGACAGGACACCCTCAAGCTCGCTTGTTTCAAAAATATCAATTAAAGCTGCTACTTCTTGTTGGATTTTTTCAACAATTTTATGTTCAATGGCAACTTCAACAAGGCTTTTTGAATATTGCTCAATTAGAGCCTGCGTCTTTTTATTCATTAGGCATCTCCTAGCTTTTTAATATAGCTATCAATGAGATTACTCTGAGCTTCTTTATCAAGATTTGATACCATAATTTTTTCAGCTAATAAAACTGTTAAATCTGCTACTTCACCCTTAACATCTGCTAGTGCTTCTGCCTTATTTTGGGCAATATCTTGATGTGCTTTTTCTTTTAATCGATCAGCTTCAGTTTTTGCTTCTGAAATAATTTGATCACCTTTTGCAAGACCTGTCTCTTTAGCGTTATCAATGATTTGATTAGCTTCAGTTTTAGCGTTAGATAGTTCTTCCTCACGCTTAGTTGCAAAAGCTTCAGCTTGTTGACGTGCCTGTTCAGCAGTATCAATATCATTAGCTATCTTTTGTTCACGGGCTTCAAAAATACCTGTGATTTGTTTCCATGCAAAAGTCTTAATTAAGATAAATAAGAGAAGCACAGAGCCAGATACGATAATGATATCACCAATCGTTGTACTATTAATAAGTATTGACATATTTCTCCTCTCTTTTCTTATTCTTCTTCGTCACCATGAACTTTGTGTCCAATATAACTTGAGCTCAAGATAATGAACACATACGCTTGGATGAAACCAATAAACATTGAGAATGCTGTCCAAACGATATTCAATGCAAAAGCTAGTGGACCTGTAAATGGTGATAAAACTGCAAGTTGTAAAAGTAATCCAGTGACAACTTCACCAGAAAAGATATTACCAAAAAGACGCAATGCTAATGAAGCAACATTAGTAACTTCTTCCAATAAATTCATCGGAAGCATTGCTGGAGTTGGTGATAAGAAACCTTTGAGATAACCACCAATTCCTTTTTTGCGAATACCTTCAATATGACAAATAAATGCTACTAATAATGATAATGTAATATCTACACCAAAATTAGCGGTCGGAGATGTCCAAAAATTATGCTCATGTGTTTTCAATGATGTCATCAATCCTAAGTTGTTAGCAACGAAGACAAAACTGAATAAAATAAACATCAATAAACTATAATTTTTAGTATAATGTCCTAAATTTTGTGAGATTGTATTATTAACAAGCTCATAGACATATTCTAAGACATTCTGCTTACCTTTTGGTTTTATTGTCATCTTACGACTAGCCCAGAAGACTAAGATAAAGATAATAGTAATTGTCAAGAGAGACATAGCTAGGATGGTTAAATCAAAATCAATGCCTAAAAAAGATACGGTTGGATTACTTGTAGATTCCAATCCTCATCCCTCCTTTTTTTCTAAATTGTCGTCTATCTTACTAAGAATGTAAACGCAAATAGAACGAAGAAGGTACCTTCAATGAAGGCCACACCTGTAAACATCAATGTTTGCAGTTTGCTAAACATTTCAGGCTGACGAGCCGCTGATTTGGCAATATTTGCAACCAAAATTCCTTCACCGATTGAAACACCCATCACGGCGAAACCAAGTGCTAAAATAGCTAAATTCATAATAGAATTCTCCTTTAAAAAATATTTACTCCGTTATTTTATTCCTATTTCTTGTGCATGTCAATGAATTTCCTCATTTGATTACGTTTTCATGAAATAGTTTGAGATGGTTTACACAATCCTTTTCAAATAACAATTTTTAGTTTTTTTAGCTTTAATTTAATCCCTTATTAAGATATGACAACACTTTATTTTTGATATAGTGTCTCTTTACATTAATAATATTTTACCTTATAGGATAATAAAATCTCTATACTAAAGTGGTTTTACATAAGAAACGTTTAGCATAGAGATTCGATAAGCTTATCAACTAATCACTAAAATAAGGTGATTATTGTAGTTGCTGATACAGTTGTTCGTAAGCAACACATGCTGTATCCCATGAAAAATCTTTTGACATAGCTTGCCATTGTAACTTTTTCCACGCTTCAGGATAATCATTATAAACTTCTAATGCTAGTTTTAGAGTTTGCATTAACCAATAGCCTGAAAAATGATTAAATGAAAAACCTGTACCACTACCATCAAATTGATTGAAGGCTACCACAGTATCTTTTAATCCTCCAACTTCATGTACCAAGGGCAAGCTACCATATCTCATAGCCATCATCTGCGAGAGACCACAAGGTTCAAAAGCACTTGGCATCATGAAGATATCTGAAGCCGCATAAATCTGTTGCGCTAATCTTAAGTCAAAAGTAATATTAGCAGATAGTTTTTCAGGGTAACGACTAGCAAAATAAGAGAACGTTTCTTCAAAATGGTGATAGCCTGTTCCTAAAATAACCATTTGAATATCTTGTTGAAGCATATTGTCCAATTCAGAAGCAATAATATCAAATCCTTTTTGATCGGTAAGTCGTGAAACAATACCAATTAATGGTACATTTTTATCTTGAGGTAAGCCCAAATTTTCCTGTAAAGCCAACTTATTTTTAATTTTGCCCTCTAAGTTGCTTTTTGAAAAATGATATGGCAAAAAAGCATCTGTTTCTGGATTTAACAAATCGCTGTCAATACCATTTACAATTCCAGATAATTTGCCTGCTTCCATACGCATAATTTGGTCTAAACCTTTACCAAATTCTGGAGTTTTTATTTCATTTGCGTAGCTTGGTGATACCGTTGTCACTCTATCTGAGTAAAGAATTGCTGCTTTCATCCAATTAAGACAATTATTCCATCTAAGAGTTCCATCTTCATATCTCTCAGCGCCAACTCCAAATAAATCTCCTAACATTTCTGGACCAAACTGCCCTTGAAATTCAATATTGTGAATAGTAAAAACTGTTCTTATATTATTATAGGCCTGAATCCAGTGGTACTTCTCTTTCAATAAGAAAGGAATCATTGCTGTATGATAATCATGGACGTGTAAGACATCGGGAATAAAATTGATTTTCTCCATCAACTCTAAAGCAGCTAATTGGAAATAAGCAAAACGCTCCCCATCATCCCAATCACCATAGACATGACCTCTATAAAAATAATATTGATTATCAATAAAGTAGAACGTAACATTATCTTGAGAAAGTCTCTTAACTCCTACATATTGATGACGCCAGCCAACATCTGTATAGAAATACATGAGGTTTTCTATTTGGTCTCCAAATTTTTGGTCTACCATATCATAATATGGCATGACAACAACGACATCATGACCTTTTTTACTAAGTGATTTTGGGAGTGCGCCAATCACATCTCCCAAACCACCTGTTTTAGCAAAGGGAGCACCCTCTGCCGCAACAAACATTATTTTCATTGTATAATATCCTCATTAATCTCTGAAAATTTAGGAATCACTAACGGTTTATCTAAACTACCTTTCAATGTAACTCCGGGTGCAACCTTAACGCATTTGTCAATAATAGTATTTTCAATGGTTGCCCCTTCCCCGATTTTTACTTTTGGAAAGATAATACTATTGACTACTCGAGTCCCATTTTCAAGGAGACAATTTCTAGAAACGATAGAATGGTCTAAATAACCTTTAATAATACTTCCAGAAGCTAGTTGCGAATTAGAGACATTTGATTGTTTATCAAAATAAGTAGCTTCCTCATTTTTCACCTTAGTATAAACTTTTTGGTTTGAAAAGAAGAGCGAATAAAATTTATTTGGTGTTAACATGTCCATGTTAGCATCATAATAGGATTTAATAGAAGAAATGTTTGACAAATAACCAGTGTATTCAAAAGCCAAAGCATTACTTTCAACAATTAAATCACGAAGTAAGAAGCGGAGTTTACGTGGTTCATTATTTTGAGCTTCCTCTTCCATTTTTTCGATTAACCAAGGTGTGTTGATAACATAAATCTCAGCAGACATTTTTTGGTTATCGTCATTATCTACAGCTTTACCTAGACTCACTACATGATCAGATTCATCAATGGTCAAGACTTGATTAGCCTCTGCAATAGCTGATCTCGGCATTTTTTTATAAACCACGGTGGCTTGCGTACCATTTGCATTATGCAAGTGGATTACTTGACTTAAGTCAATATTACAAAGCATATCACAACTCATATATATCGTCTGGTCGCTACCCGAACGCCTCAAGTAAGTTAAAATTTGATCGTAATAATCCCCATTGACTGTACGAATATCATCGTCTGTATCATAAAATCCTAAAGAATAGTGACTCAACAATGTACCTAAGCCCCACTCACGACCACTTCTAATATGGTCAAAAACAGAGCGAACATTATTCCCACGAAAAATACCATAAATACTTCTAACGCCTGCATTAGCTAAAGAGGATAATTGAAAATCAATTAAACGATACTTACCATCAAAAGGTAGAGAAGCAAGCGGACGATTATCCGTCAAACTGTGCATATCTGGGTAACTAACAGTATTTCCTAAAATCGCAGTATATTTATCAATCTTCATTTGGAACCCCCACTACTTCTTTATAACCAATAACTTCTACTTCTTTACTTCCATCAATCACAACACCATCACCAATAACAGCATCCTCACCGATAATAGCTCGATTTATCTTTGCACCTTCACCGATAGTCGCGCCACTCATAACAAAGGAGTCTTTAATAATAGCATTTGGTTTTACCTGGACATTAGTTGACAAAATGGAGTGCTCAACATTCCCTGCAACAAAGCATCCATCTACAACTAAAGAATCTTTAACATTTGCATCTTCTGTCATGAAATTAGGTGGTGCAATCAAATTTTTAGAATAGATTTTCCATGAACGATCACGACTATGTAATTTGTTATCTTCTCCAATATATTCCATATTAGCTTCCCAAAGGGATTCAATAGTACCAACATCTTTCCAATACCCATCAAAATTATAGGTATAAACACGTTCACCCGATTCAAGGTATGCTGGTATAACATTTTTACCAAAGTCTGACATGTCTATGCCGTTCTTTTCACCATCAATTAAAACTGTCCGTAATCTCTTCCAGTCAAAAATGTATATTCCCATTGAAGCTTTTGTTGACTTAGGATGTTCAGGTTTTTCTTCAAATTCGACAATACGGTCGTTTGAATCAGTATTCATAATTCCAAAACGGCTTGCTTCTTTTAAAGGAACATCTAAAACAGCGACTGTTAGGCTTGCTAAATTATCTTTATGTGTCTGTAGCATGTCATCATAGTCCATTTTATAGATGTGGTCCCCAGAGAGAATGAGCACATATTCTGGATTAATACGATCAATGTAGTCAATATTTTGATAGATAGCGTGGCTGGTACCTTGGAACCAACGATTACCTTCTGTTGCAGAATATGGTTGTAATACAGTTACTCCCGAATCGATACCATCTAGTCCCCAGCTAGATCCGTTTCCAATATGAGTATTGAGTTCCAGCGGTTGATACTGAGTAATAACCCCAACATTATTAATACCTGAATTCGCACAATTTGAAAGCGCAAAGTCAATAATACGGTAACGACCTCCAAATTGAACATCGGGTTTCGCAATGCTTTGAGTCAATTTTCCGAGTCGAGTGCCTTGTCCTCCGGCGAGAATGAGTGCTAACATTTCATTTTTCATATTATTCTTTCCTTTCAAAATGAGGTTACTAAATTGCAGACTTATTTACGAAGCCGACGTTTTATTCTCCAAACACTTGCCCCAAGGGCTGGTAATGTAAAACTTAAAGTATGATCATAATCTTTCCATGTAGCCACTTGTGTTTTCGTTACAGGATTGTGGTTTTTCCAGACACCTCCAAACTCTTCCATTTCAGTATTTAAAACTTCTTCATAAATACCCGCTTGTGGAACACCAATAGTAAAGTTAGGGCGTTCTACAGGAGTCATATTAAAGACACAAAGTAACAAATCCCCTTTATCATCTTTTCGTATAAAAGATAAAACAGTTTCAGATTTATTATCTGCATCAATAATTTCTATCCCATCAAAGGAATCATCAATACGCCATAGGCACTTATGATCTTTATAAAATTGATTCAATTGTTTAGTATAGCGTTGCATCTTTTGGTTCATATCATCATTTAAGTTTTCCCATTCTAGTTGATCATTATATTTCCATTCTAAAAATTGACCGAACTCACTTCCCATAAAGAGAAGTTTTTTTCCAGGATGACACATTTGATATGCATATAAGTTACGTAAACCAGCAAATTGATTATAACGGTCACCCCACATTTTATGCATCATACTCTTTTTACCATGTACTACTTCATCATGTGAAAAAGCTAGTACAAAGTTCTCATTGAATATATACATAAAACTAAAAGTCACTAAATTAAAATCATATTGCCTATAGAGAGGATCTTCTTCATAAAAACGTAGGATATCATTCATCCAGCCCATATTCCATTTAAAGTCAAAACCCAATCCTCCAGACTCTAAGTCTTTAGTTATTGGGGTAGAAGCTGTTGACTCTTCAGCAATCATCATAACATTAGGATGACGCTCTTTAATTACTTTGTTAAGTTTCCTTAAAAAGTAATACCCTTCCAAATTACGATTATCCCCAAATTGGTTAGCTTCCCATGGTCCTTCATCATAATCGAGATATAACATATTACTAACCGCATCAACACGAATACCATCAATATGATAATGTTCAATCCAGAATAAGGCACTCGAAATCAAAAAGGATTGTACTTGATTTTTTCCTAAATCAAAGTTCAGAGCTCCCCATCGATAGTTATGCGCACGATCATGATTTTGATACTCATAAGTAGCAGTTCCATCGAAATAGGCTAAAGCATCATCATTCTGAATAAAGTGTCCTGGAACCCAATCTACAAGAACTCCTATATTATTTTTATGACATGCTTCTACAAAGTCTTGAAATTCTTCTGGAGTACCATAGGTATGTTCAAAAGCAAAATACCCCATTAATTGATATCCCCAACTCATATCAAGCGGATGTGCCATTAAGGGCATAAATTCAACATGAGTATAATTCATCTCAACAAGGTAGGGGATTAAGTAGTCTTTTAACTGAGAAAAAGTCATAGGATGTCCAAAATCATCTTTTTTCCATGAACCAGCATGAACTTCGTAAATATTAATTGGACGCTTCTGAAACCCCAGACGTTTGCGCCTTCCCATCCAAAGGCCATCTTCCCACTTTTTATTTCTAAGCACTTTAATAACACTTGCAGTTCCAGGACGTCTTTCCATATAAACTGCCATAGGATCGATTTTCTCAACTACTTGACCACCTTTACGAGTAACCAAATATTTATATAAATCACCTTCGCGCGCATCCAAACTATTAGCTTCCCAAACTCCTGCTTGATTTTTGTTCATTTGGAGAGGACGATTTCGCCAATCTGTAAAATCTCCAATAACTTGAACATTTTCAGCATTAGGAGCCCAAACTCTGAAACAAAAGCTTTCATTTTCGCTATGTACGCCTAAATAATTCTGGAGATGAAAATTTTCACCTATTCCAAAAGTATATAACTCATCTTTATTGGACATCTACTCACCTCACAGGTCCTACTAGTCAATATAAGACAAAAATATTTCCTCAATGGTACAAAAAAAGAGGAATGCATTTTCCTCATACAGACGCATCTGAAAATATTTCACCCTCTATATTTCCGAAAAATTAACTAAAATATAAGAAACTCAAATTCAAATCAAATTCCTTAATATACACAAAAATAACCTGAATGTTTTCAGGTTATTTTGTGATATCAAAGATCATTACAGAAAGCTCATCATCTAATGAATCTATCGCTTTTCCTTCTTCATGATTTGATATTATTATATCACCTATGAAAGGATTCTGCAAGCGTTTTCCTTTAATATTGAAAATTATTTTTATTTTCTTATGTTCTTCAACTGTAAAACTTATGAAACCTGAATGGTATTGAGCAGACTCTACAAAAACATGTTTGCGAATCTCTTCAAAGCTAGAGTAAGAAAAGTAAGGAGAGTTTGTCTTCAAAGTAATTATTTTCCTAATAAAATTAATAGTACTCTTATGAAAGGTAACATTATCCCAGTTGACCTGATTAACTTGGTCTGGGGCATTGTAAGAATTCATAGCCCTTTCTTTATCTGCTTGAGTAAGTTGACCTTTATCACCTGTAGGATAACACTTTGTTCGAAGAAACTCCTGACCTAATTGCATGAAAGCCATCCCTTGCATCAATAGATTCATAGCACTAGCTACTTCAACTCGGTAAATATGTTGTTTCTCGTTGTCATTAGGATGTAATTCCCATAGCAAATCATTTAAGTTGTAGTTGTCATGTGCTTCAACATAATTTAAAACTTGACTAGGATCAATGTATGATACTAACTCATCACTTCCTAAAATGCCTTTTGCAACAATATCTTCTGTACTGTTTCCAGAAACTAAGCCTTTTTTAAATTCTCCGTAAATTTCCGCACCTTTGACAGCGTCTCTTACATCATCATTGAAAAAGCCAATTCCAGGCATCTGATAAGCATTATCTTTTTTAGCTTTATTTTGAGGCGTGAGACCAGCTCCCATGTCCCATCCTTCTCCATAAACCAAAATACGAGGGTCGATTTTATTTAGCTCATTTCTTATAATGTTCATCGTTTCTACATCATGTAGTCCCATCAAATCAAATCGAAAACCATCGATATTATATTCTTTCACCCAATACAAAACTGAATCAAGAATATACTTACGACACATTTCTTTTTCACTAGCTGTTTCATTACCACAGCCTGACCCATTTTGAAATGTTCCATTGTGATTCATTCGATAATAATAATCTGGAACCGTTAGTTGAAATGCAGAATCAGTTGATGAAAAAGTATGATTATAGACAACATCCATAATAACACCAATGCCTGCATCATGGTACGCTTGGATAGCAGATTTTAATTCTAAAATACGCGTTGCAGGTTCATGTGGATTACTAGAGAAGCTTGCTTCTGGAACATTGTAGTTTTCAGGATCATATCCCCAATTATAAGCATAGTGACCATCATCATCAAATGTCTGATGATGATCGAAAATTGGTTGAAGTTGGATATAGTTAACTCCTAAGTCTTGCACATAATCAAAGGTCGTTTTATCACCATGCTGATTAACTGTATCTTTTTGATGCAATCCCTTAAATTTTCCTTGATAATCTGTCTTAACTCCTGAAGTCTCAGATATCGAAAAATCACGCACATGCATTTCGTAAATGACTGCTTGATTGGGGTTTTCGAGCCGCCACTTAGCTTCTTTTCCATGACTTATTTTAAACCCTTCCGGAGTTAATGCTTCTGGAGCAATAACAATAGACCTTTTACCATTTGCAGTCGTTGCAATGGAATAAGGGTCTCTCGTAATTTTAAAGGTACGTCGTCTATAGTAGACTCGATAAGTATATGCTTGGTAATTATAGTTTCCTTCAAGTTCAGTAAACCAGACGCCATGGGTGTTTTCTTTATGATTTTTATAATTGACGGCTGTCCCTCTTTTCATAGAAAGAACTTTTGATACACTTGCTGTTTCATCTGTCGAATGATATAAAATCAGTTCTACACGTTCCGCAGTAGGGGCCCACAATCTAAAAGCCGTTTTAGTTTCTGAATATTCAAAACCTAACCAACCATCAAATCCCCATTTTTTATCAAACGCTCTACTATTGATTGCCATATCGTAGGCATGAGGTTGGCGTCTACTATAATGATGGCTACTAACTGCTGCTTGACGAGAATAATACAGATTGTCATCCCCATCTACAATCCAAACTTCTTTACGTGCACCACCTTTAGTACAATCAATGCGATAATCTATTGTTTTATGATGCCAATTTTTATCCTTAACAATCACATAATAATGGCTTAAAAAATATGGCAAGGGATATTTTAGTATCGCAACAGCACCGAAACTGTCAAACCGTGAAAAATGAGCATCTTGACCCTCTGAGCCATCGCGCCACTGCCATAAACTTAAATTAAAGTAATTTTTCTTTCGGCTATGGTAATGTACAATGACAGTATTATCCATTCATCAATCTCCTAATCCTTCTAAATCATCTACCTCATTAGCAAACTTCTGTGCAATAGCTTCTATCGCTAATTCATCTTTATCTAAAACTAAAGCATCATCCGAAATTTCATCAGTATTAGCAAAGAACCTAATATGATTTTTAAGGTTTGCTAGAGTAATGGGAGCATCTCCTCCATATTCTCCATCTAAGTTAATCATCATACGCTCGTCTGATAGGGGTTCGATAGTTAGATAAGACGTTTTAATATACTCTACTCGTTTATCATTAATATGTTTTCCACCTGCTAGCACCAAACGAATGAGATGCATAATCTCAATAAGATTTGCAGTTTTTACTAAAATAAGGGTAAATTTCCCATCATCCAATTTGGCATCAGGTGCAATTTGTTCAAACCCTCCTACAGAATTTGTGATGGCAACAAAAATCATTGAAGCATCACCGATAAATTCACCCTTATCGTGAGTAATTTTGACTGGTACTTTTCGAACTCGAGGTAATAATTCAACACCCTTTGCTAGATAAGCAAGATAGCCAAACGTTGTTTTCAATTGACTTGGTACACTATAAGTTAACTCTGTCAAACTACCTGCAGCTGCAATATTAATAAAATAATTGTCCTCTTGAGCTTGACCAATGTCCATCTTAACGATTTGATTTTTACCAATTAATTTAGTTGCTTCAATAGGATTACCTCGCGGTATTTTTAAGGCACGAGCAAAATCATTAGTTGTTCCAGTTGGAATAATTGCCATCTTAGGACGACGTTTCAAAGGAGCAATACCATTAACAACTTCATTAATAGTACCATCTCCACCTGCTGCAACAATTAAATCAAAACCAGCTTGAGCAGCTCTAGCAGCTTCATCTCTGGCAGAATTTTTAGTTGGCGTTGTTTGAAAGGCTGATGTTTCATACCCAAATCCTTCAAGTATATCAAGAACTTCCGCTACATTTTTTTTCATAATTTCTTGACCAGAAGTTGGGTTATAAATTAAACGCGCTTTTTTTTGTTTCTTCATTTCTTCCTCACTTAAAGGTTGAGTAACCAGTCTTCATCTTGTATTGTAATCCCTAAATCTTGAGCCTTGGTTAGTTTACTTCCTGCATCGCTTCCTGCAACAATTAAATCAGTCTTTTTAGAAACGCTACCTGTCACCTTAGCACCAAGGTTTTGTAATTTCTCTTTTGCTTCATTACGAGTCATCTTTTCAAGTTTTCCGGTTAAAACGACTGTTAAACCTGAAAGTTGTGCATCTGTACTAACTCGTTTTCCTAGATAATTAAAATTAACGTTATAGGAAGTTAATTCCTCTAGTAGTTTATCTACCTCTTCTTTTTCAAAGAACGTATGAAGTGATTTGGCAATAACACCTCCTAGTCCATCAATTGAGGCAATACTTTCTTGACTTGCTTGACTTAGTTGCCTCAAATTACCAAATTCCTCCAATAAAAGGCGGCTCGCCTTGCTTCCCACATGACGAATACCTAGGCCAAAAAGAAGTTTTTCAGCAGAATTTTCTTTTGAAGATTGGATTGCATGATAAATCTTAGTTGCAGATTTCTCTTTAATACCATCTAAAGTTAATAAATCCTCTATACTTAAACGATAAATATCTGCAACATCTGCTATTAAATGAGCATCAAATAATTTTTCGACTAAGGATGGACCAAAACCTGTAATATTCATAGCATCCCGGCTAGCAAAATGAGCTAAACGTTCTTTGATTTGGTTGGGGCACAGCGGATTAATACAACGTAAAGCCACCTCATCTTCAAAATGAACTAATTCACTACCACAAGAAGGACATAGTTTAGGAATAAGCATGACTTCTTGCTGGTTTCGCTTACTCATAACGACATTTAAGACTGCAGGGATGATATCCCCTGCTTTGTATACAACAACAGTATCTCCAATACGGATATCTTTTTCGGCAATATAATCTACATTATGCAGAGTGGCCCTACTAACGGTTGTCCCTGCTAGTTGAACTGGAGTTAGGTTAGCTGTTGGTGTTACAACTCCTGTTCGCCCAACTGTCCAATCAACAGATAATATTTCTGCTTCCTTTTCTTCAGCAGGGAATTTATATGCAATCGCCCAACGAGGTGCCTTTACAGTGAAGCCCAACTCTTCTTGCATTGCTAAGCTATTAACCTTAATAACAATACCATCGATATCATAAGGGAGGGAAATTCTATCTTTTTCTATAGTTTGGATAAAATCCCAAATTTTCTCCATAGAAGAGCTAATTAAACGATGATGATTGACTGAAAAGCCATAGCTTTCTAGCTCTTTTAAAACATCATCTTGTGTTTCTTTTTGCGTAGGGCTAGCTTCTTGATAAAGAAAAGTTGCTAATTTACGTTTCGCAACAATCCCTGTGTTTAATTGGCGCAAGGTTCCTGCTGCTGCATTCCTAGGATTAGCAAATTCCTGCTCACCATTTGCACGTTTTTCTATGTTAATAGCTTCAAAAGATTCTTTGGGAAGGTAGCACTCTCCGCGAACAGTAATATCTAAACTTTGGTCTAAATGTAGAGGAATATCATGAACACGCTTTAAATTTTCAGTAATATTTTCTCCAATATTGCCATCACCACGTGTTGCCCCAACCTGTAAAATACCATTTACATAAGTCAACGAGACAGATAGACCATCAATTTTCAGCTCTGCCATATAAGAAGCAGTTGGAAACTCTGCTTTAACACGTTTATCAAAGGCTATCAATTCTTCTTTTGAGAAAGCATCCTGCAATGAATACAAAGGATATTCATGTTGGTATTTTTCAAAGCCTTCTAAAACTAAACCACCCACTCGATGTGTGGGACTATTTGGCAAAATGTTTTCTGGATGTTGCTCTTCTAATTCTACTAATTCTCGATATAACTGGTCATATTGACTGTCAGAAACTGTGGGATTATCTTGTGTATAATACTCTTTTGCGTACTGATTCAACAAAGATACTAATTCATTCATACGATTTTCCATATTTCTATTTTATCACAAAGACTAAGGATATTAGTAAAAATTGGAGCATTTCTCATAAAAGTTGCAGCATTTTCTAGCTATGCTAACTATAAACCCAAACAAAAAAGCCGAGATCAATGTCTCGCGCTTTATAATATATTTATTTTGTAAAATCGACGTGTCTACTCAACTTATCCACAAGGACTGCTCCAACCAAAAGTGAAGCCAATTCACCAACAGCTGTCGTTAACCATGTTAATAATAAAGGTAATCCTGCTACAATTTTCAATTCAACTGCTACCGTAATCATTGAAGCAGCAAAGAAGAAAGAAAAGAAAAAGAATGCTTTGTTAATAAGACCATTAAATAGATAATCTTTTTGATATTGCTTGAATAAAATGGTTCCAAGATAAACAAAAAGTAAGGTTGAACCACCACCTACAAAGACATCAATCATTCCAAAACTATAAAGATTAGAAATCATACATCCTAACGTTACCGCAAAAAGGTATTTTCGGTGATAAAAGGCCAAGAAATTTAGCATTTCTGAAACACGGAATTGATAAGCACCATAAGCAATAGCATTAAAAGGTGGCGTTATGGTTAAAACGATATAGATAGCTGTTACAATAGCCATGTGAGCGTAATCGCGAGTTGTAAATGTGTTCATAATTTCTCCTTTAACGTTTAGATAGTTAACACTTCTAACGTTTGTAATATGCTTGATGAAAGGGAACTAAGCATCAAGGGTTGTGTAAAACAACTTACTAAGTATATCACAAACAAAAAGTAAAGCCAAGCTTATGGGAGATTTCCTCATTACTTTGAAGCATTCGTGATATAATAAAAATATGGTTAAATTAAAATCGTTACTGAAAAAAAGTATTCAAAATGAAGTCAGCTTATATTTACTGTTCGGACTATTAACATCCCTTCTTTATTTAGTTATTCGACAAGGGATTTTTAATTTCTCGCAGAACGCTCCATTCTCTGCAATAGTTGCTAACATAATAGCTATACTTTTTGCTTTTTTTACAAATGATCGATTTGTTTTTAAACAAACTAAAATTGGACAGTTTCAACGCTTACAAACATTTGTCATCGCTAGATTAGGCACATTAGGATTAGATTTGATATTAGCTGTTATTTTTGTTGATCAATTTCCTTCTATTATCGGACAATTCGTTCAGCACAATTTAAATAAAATCAACACCATTGAAAGCCTTGTATCTCAAATATTAATTATTTTACTCAACTACATCTTGAGCAAATTTGTTATTTTTAAAGACAAAAAAAGGCAACTCTAACAAGAGCTGTCTTTTCTTATTTTTCTTCTTTGGATTTTTGGATAAGAGACATAATATCTCCACGCCTTGATTCAATTTTTCCTGTCGCAATTTCTTGAACGCTGGCATTCAGTATTGCACCTAAAATCATAATGTGGGCTAAGAAAATAAACCATAGCATTAAGATAAAGATAACGACCGAACCAAACGTTTTAATATCTACCATTTTCTCAACCCTATTTAAGACGTATTGGCTAATTAAATTACTAAAAAAACCAATAACAAACGTTGAAAATAATGTCCCTGGAATGACATAACGTACTTTTCTAATTCGTGCGTTAGGTAAAATAAAGTATAAAATTCCAATACCTAAAAATATAGTCAAAAATGTAACTGGTTGTGCAAGATTTAAAAGCCACGCCGTTAGAGTATCTCCCAAATCATACATGTTTACAATTATCTGTAAAACTGGTTTTGAAAAAGTTGAAAAAATTAAAACAAAAGTCAGTAAAAATAGGATGATCAGCCCAGTCCCCACACCCACTAAACGACTAATCACAAAGTCTCTGTGTTGGTCAACACCGTATGCTTTATTAATGGCTTTTTGAAGAGAGGTCAAACTTTTAGACATTGTCCAAAAAGCTGTTAATGAAGCGAATCCCAAAATGCCGGTAGACGGTTTCGAAAAAGCATCTACTGCTAAGCGTGAGGCAGGTTCATAAATATTTTTCGGAAGATTTTTTTGCATAAGTGACAATAAATCCGACACATTAATATGAAAATAAGGAAAAATATTAGCAGCAATAACTAGTAATGGAAAAGCTGTCACTAATAGATAATAAGCAACTGCTATGGCTGATAAGTCCATCTCTGCACTTTGAAAATGACGCATAAAAACTTGAATGGGTCTATATTCTAGTTTAGCCAGCAAATCCTCAAAGAATTTTTTTAATTTCATTTTAGTAAGTTCTTTCTTCTCCTTGACTCGTTAAAATAACAGGACCATCTTTAGTGATAACAAATTGATGTTCATATTGACAAGAAAGACCACCATCTAAGGTTTTATGTGCCCAACCAGTTTTCATGTCTGTATCAATTTCCCAAGTACCAGTATTAATCATTGGTTCGATGGTTAAAACCATCCCCTCACGAAGACGGAGACCTCGACCTGCTGTACCATAGTTAGGCACCATAGGCTCTTCATGCATCGTTGGACCAACACCGTGACCAACCAAATCACGAACAACTCCATAACCACGACTCTCTGCATAATCCTGAATAGCAGCTCCAATATCACCAATACGGTTTCCGATAACTGCTTTTTCAATCCCAATATACATTGCTTCTCTTGTCACAGACATTAAGTCTTTCACCTCTTGTGAAACTTCACCTACAGCATAAGCCCAACACGAGTCTGCCAAACCACCACTATATGTTTCCGTGTACTTTTTCATTTGAGCTACGTTGTCAAAGTTTAACGATGAAACATCAACAATTGATTTATCTAAAGGTTCGCTTAAAACCATATCTACTTTTAAAAGGTCACCTTGTTTTAGGGTATAATGACGAGGAAAGGCATGAGCCACTTCATCATTAAGCCCACAACAAGTAGCATATGGGTAATCCATAACTGCACCATCAACCCCGATTTGCAATGGCAATACGTTTTCTTCTTTACAACGTCTACGAACGTATTCTTCAACTTCCCACATATCAACTCCTGGTTTGATAATATCACGAAGTCCTATGTGGATGCTGGCTAAAAAATCACCTGCTCTATCCATTGCTTCAATTTCGCGTGCTGACTTTAATGTAATCATTTTCTATTTATTCTCCTTATATCTAATTAATTTTTACCGCTATCATAGCTTTAGCAATAATTTTATTTTCTAATTTTAATTCTAAATCGAGTGTAGCTTCGCGCCGTTTTTCTGAAATAATTGTTGGCGTTACCATTATTATTTCATCAATTTGAACAGGTTGCAAGAAATAAAGTGTCATTTGTTTAACAACAATACTGCGTTGATGCTTACGAGTTAAGACACGAATACAAATTTCTTTTAAGAACTCCGTCAAAACTCCTTGTGTTAAGCTACCTGTATGGTCAATCATAGCGGGTTCTACTAAAAACGAAAAGTGACCATCTTCAATTTGTAAATTAGACAAGATTTGATCACTATAGGTGTATAAATCTGTCCCTTGCGACATCGATAAATTTTCTACAGCTTGTCGTCTTGTAATAACGCCTAATAATTCAAAGTCATCCGATACTACTGGCATCATATTCAAATCTTCAAAAATCATTTTTTGACTGATATTAGCTAGACTCATTCGAGGTTTAGCAACAATGATATTTTTTGACATGACTGTTGCCAATTTTACTTCTTTATCTTTTCCAAGAATATCTTGAACACTAACAACACCAACGACAACATTAGCTTGGTTGACTATTGGAAAACGAACATTTTTAGTTTGTTTAACAAGAAGATTAAATTCTTTTACGGTATCATCCTGCGCTAAGAAACCGTAATCCATTTGCGACTGATAGACTTGTTCAACGGTCTTTAAATCAGTACGAATTTTGGCATTTGACAAAGTGTGATTAATCATCGTTGATACTGTGAATGTATCATAGTGTGTTACCATTACGGGAATTTGAAGTTTATCTGCTAAACGACAAACAGATGGGGAAACATTAAAGCCACCTGTAACTAAGATAGCGTTTTGATGTTGTAAGGCTAAATGTTGTATTTCATCACGGTCGCCAACAATCAATAACCCTCCTTGCACCAAATATTTTTCAATATTTCTGTGAGTCATTGCACCTATAGAAAATTTACTAAACTCCTTGCTGAGTCCCTCTGTTCCTGCAACAACTTGTGAGTCACTAATCCTTGCAATTTCAGCATAAGTCAGTTTTTCAATATTAACCTTTGCTTTTTGAGCAACACGTACTGTCCCACTACGCGGTCTAGTCTCAACAATCCCCCTATTTTCTGCCTCTTTTATAGCGCGGTATGCAGTGCCATCACTCACCTTTAAATGATTTGAAATACTGCGTACACTAACCCTCTTACCAACAGCTAAATTTTCTAGGTACTCCAAAATTTCTTGATGTTTACTCATAACGATAATCACCCCTAGTTAATTGAAACTCAATATAGTCTCTTATACGGCGTGTATAACGGTCGCTTCCTTTAAAACTCCTAGATTGTTTGAAATGCGCCTTCAAAGCAACCTTCTGACTAGCAATATTCTCTTTATGTGTTACTATGATCAATTTGTCCATCCCAAACTCTTGAAAAGCAAAAAAAGAAAGTGTCTTTAGACATTCAGTCATAATGCCTTGACCCCAAGAACTTTCTTTCAAAAAATAGCCAATTTCAGCTGTCTTTTTAGATAAATCAATGTTTTCAAAACGGATAACTCCAAACATTTTATGACTAACTTTATCTTCAATCGCCCAAACTCCCAACGGCTCTTTCATAAAAGAATGAACTAAAAGAAAATCACTTTCCTTCTTACTGGTTTGAACAGGAAAAATAAATTGTAAATTTGTCCTTTTTGAAGCTATTCGCCAAAAAGCTTCCCTATCAGTGTAGGCAACAGGACGTAGGTTAACATGTTCTGTTTCAATGAATGCAAACCGTCCTAAATTTGTCCATATATCCATGATAATATTATACCACAAGAGATTTCAAATACCTATAAGTGACTTAATCTAAAACAAGAAGAAAAGAGCTAAGAAATATTCTCAACTCTTTGTTATATATACTATTCCTCAACCAATTGGATATCCGCACCCAATGATGTTAGTTTCTCGATGATATTAGAATATCCACGTAAAATAAACTCGATGTTCGTAATTTCAGTTCGTCCCTCTGCCATTAAGCCAGCGATAACTAAAGCTGCGCCTGCACGCAAATCTGTCGCTTTTACAGGTGCACCAGATAATTGATTAGGACCACTATAAACTATTTTGCCCCCTAGGGTAGAAATATTAGCTCCCATACGTGCTAATTCGGGAACATGATTAACACGTTTCTCATAGATAGTATCTAATAAACTCCCGTTTCCTTCTGCTGTTAGTAATAAAGGGGTTAGAGGTTGTTGTAAATCTGTAGCAAATCCTGGGTAAGGTGAGGTTTTTATGGATACAGCTTTTAACTTTTCTTGTTCTTCGACAAAAATTGAATCCTCTTCAACTGTCATTCGAACTCCCATCTCATCTAACTTAGCAATGAAACTCTCAAGGTGTTCATATAACACATTGGTCACTTTTATTCCTCGTCCGATAGCTGCTGCCATAGCAATATAAGTTCCTGCTTCAATACGATCTGGAATTACTTGATGACGCGTGCCATGGAGCGATTTCACACCTTCAATTGTAATAACATCAGTCCCAGCACCACGAATATGAGCTCCCATATTATTTAAAAGAGTAGCCACGTCAATAATTTCTGGTTCACGCGCAGCATTTTCAATAACCGTACGACCATTTGCCTTAGCTGCTGCGATCATAGTGTTAATTGTCGCACCAACACTGACAGTATCCATATAAATATTTGCTCCTTGCAAAGGCTTTCCGTTTGTTGCTAGACGCATTGAATCACCTTCATAAGAAACACTAGCTCCCATCGCTTCAAAAGCTTTTAAATGTAAATCAATCGGACGGGGGCCTAAATCACAACCACCAGGTAAACCTACTGTTGCTTGACCATAACGCCCCAATAAGCTTCCATAGAAATAATAGGATGCACGAAGACTATTGATTTTGCCATAAGGCATTGGAATATCTTTAACGCCACGTGGATCAATTTCAAGCGTCTCACCATAACGCTTAATCTTAGCTCCCATAGTTTCCATAATGTCAACTAAACTGTCAACATCAGAAATAGCTGGAACTCCATCTAAGACCACAATATCATCAGCAAGTATAGTAGCAGGAATCAAGGCAACTACACTATTTTTAGCACCCGATACAGCAACTTCTCCCGTCAGTTGCTTGCCACCGTTAATAATAATTTTACGCATACTTTCAAATCTTTCTTTAACTAGAATTCAACTCTACTATATTATCATAGTTTAAATTCTTTTTCAAATACCAGTATTGTGTGATGATATAATATCTTAAAAATTCTTATAATTAACGATATAGCCTTATTTGATTACATCACTGCGTTTTTGCCTATTAACCAGAGCTTTTTCAACTTCATAGCGCAATTGTCTGGTTGCATCTACAATATGATTTGCTTTTGAAATAGCCGATATAACAGCAATCCCATCTGCACCTGATTCTATAATATCATGAACAAAATCACTAGTGATTCCGCCTATTGCAACGATTGGAATATCTTGATTAATTTCTCTAACTGCCTTTGTTGTCCTATTGCCAACAGCAGGCTTAGCATCTGCTTTTGATTGTGTCGGATTAAAAGGCCCAATTCCGATGTAATCAACAACAGATAATTGTGATTTCTGATATTCAGCCATTGTACTCACAGATAAACCGATGATTTTATCTGGTAAACGTCTCCGTGCCTCATCAACAGGTAAATCATTTTGTCCAATATGAAGACCATCAGCATCAATTAACTCAACTAAGTCAATGTCATCATCAATAATAAAAGGAACCTGATATTGCTTACAAAGTATTTGGAGTTGCTTAGCCATAGCAATTTTTTCCTTACCTTGTAATGCTGTAAAACCTTTTTCTCTAAATTGAAATAGAGTTATACCTGCTTGTAAGGCTTCTTCAACAACAGTCAATATATTCTTCCTAGAGCAATCCACAGTCCCACAAACAAAATATAATTTCAATGTATCTTTCATCTACTGACACCACCTATTTGTCCATAATCATTTCTGATTTCATCTGGGAAAGGGCATCTAAAAATGCAACTTGGAAACTTCCCACTCCCTTACCTTTTGCCACTTTCTCTGCAATTTCTCCAGAAACATTATAAACAGTCATGGCCTCTGTCAGACAAGCAAGATCATCGCTTCTGTCAGAACTACCAATAAAAGCAGCCAATACTGCCCCTAATAGACATCCAGTTCCTGTAACAAGTGGCATTAAAGGACTACCATTTTGTAATAAGCGAACTTCTCCTCTAACAGCGATAGCATCAGTTTCTCCTGTGACAACCACTGGCACATCAAAAACTTGATTGGCTTTTACAGCAATTGATTCTAAATCAGCCACTTTTCCCCCATCTGCCCCTTTAGACGCTTGTTTTTCACCAACCAAAGCAGCGATTTCACTACCATTTCCTCTAAGTAAACTAATAGAATAATTCTTCAATAAATCAAGTGACACTTCTAATCGAAAACGACTTGCTCCTGCCGCTACAGGATCTAATACAACTGGAACTTGGTTTTTATTTGCTATTTTGATTGCTTCTTGGTAAAGTTGCCAACTTTCTTTTGTTAGTGTTCCTATATTAATTAATAATGCATTTGCAACTTTTAACAGGTCTTCTAAGTCCTCTATGCACTCGCTCATAGCCGGAGAAGCTCCTAAAGCTAATAAACCATTAGCTGTAAAGTTTTTGACCACATTATTAGTGATACAAATGGTTAAAGGATTTACCTCTTTTAATTGTTCTAAATACATTTTAGTCTCCTTGATAGCTAGTATGATTGACAGGACCGTTTCCAAGACCCAACTCAGGCGCTGTTTCGATAGCTGAAGTAATAAATGATTTAGCAGTACTTACCGCGTTTAGAATTGATTGCCCTTTAGCTAACTCCGCTGCAACGACTGCTGCAAATGTACACCCAGTCCCATGAGTATGAATAGTATTGATACGTTGATTACTAAGAGTTATCAACCCTTCTTTTTCCAAAAATAAATAATCTTTAGCCAAACCATCTAGATGTCCTCCCTTTATAAGAACATTTCTAACAGAATATTGTTTTTGAATATCGTAACCTGCTTTAATAATACTTACTTCATCTGATAAGTCATATCCCACTAAAATCTCAGCTTCTGGTAAATTTGGTGTGATAATAGTTGCTAATGGCAATAAGTCTTCTTTTAATGCTTCTACGGCATCTGAATCAATTAAACGATGTCCGCTAGTTGCCACCATAACAGGATCTAATACATAAGGTTGCGGATATTTTTTTAAATATGAAGCGACTAAACTAATCGTTTCCCTCTCCGCTAACATTCCTGTTTTGACCGCCTTTGGCTTAATATCATCATAAACACAAGCTAGTTGTTGATCAATGATAGCTGTTTCTATATGCTGAACGCCTCTAACCCCACAAGTGTTCTGAGCAACAACACTAGTCACAACAGCCATCCCGTAAGTCCGACGAGCTTGAAATGTCTTTAAATCTGCCATAATCCCTGCTCCACCGCTAGGATCAGTTCCTGCAATAGTTAAAACTGGTGATAAATAAGTCATATTAATCCTCCCATTTTTCTTGATTTATTGCCATTTGAAAAAAACGTCTTTCATCTGACAAGATTTCACAAAAGCATCTACCAAATCAGCTTGCTTCTCTTTTGACAAATTCTGCGCATAATAATCCATCATACGAAAATAGTTTTCCATTAACTCTTCAACTGTATCGTTAGCATAAAAAGTTATCCAATTATTAAAAGGGTTACCATTCAAAAACTGGTTCTCCTCAATTATTTTTTTAGCCAATTGATGGTAAATCCATGGACATGGGCTCATTGCAGCTAAAGCACCAGCAATACCATTTTCGTAAAAATGAAAATACATATGTTTAATGTAATGATCTGCTGACGGGTACCATACACCCTTTTCGATAATATCCTGATAAGATCGATTAGTATAAGCGGCTAAGGCTTGATGTGGGCCTTCACCATCTGCTAACTCCCGATTTAATGTAAAGTCAATTTGTTCAAGGAAAAATTGTTTATCTCGTAAATTATCAGATTTTGCCAAGCACAGGGCATAAATATCAGCAAATTTCCCAAGGTAGATATTATCTGCCTGTAAATAATGGCAGATTACGTCATGGTCTAAACGCCCTTTTATAATTCCTTGAATAAATGGATCTTGATAGATGGATTGGATATATTTTGCTCCTTTAGTAATCATCTCATCTTTTAACATAGTAATCTCCTTTGTTATGATCTCATGAGCAGAACACGCTCACTCTATATAAATGCACAATTGTATTACTAAACTAATTGTACTTATTTAAAAATCATTCCTATAGACAATAAAATACTCATACCAAGTAAACTATAATCTCGAAAACGAACGGGATAAGTTAAAGCATGGGTTCGCTCTTTCCCCACTTCAAAACCTTTAGAAAGCATTGCTAACTCTAACTGTTCTACCCAATATATCGTCTTTAATAAAACTGACAATATTAGTCTAGGCGATAATGCCCAAGTTACCTGATTCTTCAGTCGGAATGCGAGTCGATTACGTTGGTATTGTAATTTAATTAATGGTAGAAGATTAAAGACCGCAAAAATACCATATGCAAAATGACTAGGCACTTTGAAAGTTTGATAAAGAGAGTCTATAAAATCATAATTAGAATGTGATGCATGAAATAACAAACCCACGTTCATGAAAATAAGCGGACGACAGGCTACTAGACTAGCTAAGACGAATTGATGGGGTAATTTCCCCCAAAAATACGTCCCTAGAAATAAAGAGAGTCCCATCACAAATGAGATCAGATTGACCTTCGCCCAAGTTTTTAAAGAAACCTTTACGAAGCATTGCAGTGTTACTACTATAATCAGAAATAACAAAGACGTTCTTAACCTCAATGTGAAACTAAACGAAAAGGTTGGTATTAATAAACATAGGAAGGTAATAGATGATAGTTTTTCAAATTGAACAAGATGACACCTCCAAGAAACGTGTTGCAAAACACTCTTTTAAGTGAGGATCATGGCTAGTAAAAATAACCCCACAATGATTTTTGTGACAATAACTCAAAAGAAGAGTCGTAATCATATTAGCGTGATAGGCATCTTGTCCATAAGTTGGTTCATCTAATAATAGAAGTTTACTATCACTAGCTAAAATACTGCCAATAGCTAATCGCCTCTGTTGCCCTTGACTTAGTTGAAATGGTGAAAACTGTTTCTTATCCCAAAGATTTATGGTTTCCAAAATATCCCTCGCTTTGTTACTATCCTTGCAAACCTGAAAAATTTCGTCATAAACTGTTGAAAAAATAAATTGGTCTAAGGGATTTTGAAATAAAAAGCTTATAGGAATTTGCTTTCTATGAGTAAATTGTTTTTTCCCTTTAGTCCTATAAAGCCCTAACAATCCCATAAAGAAACTAGACTTCCCCACGCCACTTGGTCCATCTAAGCACAACCTCTCCCCACTTGCTAAATCAAAATCAAGGTAAGAGATGAATTTGTTTTTTGAAAGTTTAACTTGGAAATCTTTAATTGATAACAGTTTGTCACCTGTATTATGACTTTTCTTTTCTAATTCGAAGACATTCAAACGATTGAGCATATAATCAAAATCGACCCTTGTCAACCGTTTTTTCAACCAAAAATAGTGATCCATTATATCTTGATAATAAGTAATCAAATGATCGATTACAATCAGCATTGATTGATTGTTTGCTTGATAATTAAGAACTAATTGTAATAGTTGACTGGCACTCTCTTGATCCAAATTCGCAAAAGCTTCATCTAAAATAATAAGTTTAGGAGATTTTAAAAAAATGGTCGCCAATGCTAATCGCTGTTTTTCACCTTGAGATAAAGTATAAATCAACCGATTCTGAAATCCTTTTAAACCAACTTGTGCCAATACAAACTCACTTCTATCTTGCATTTGCTCCGGTTCTATTTGTAAATTTTCTAAAATAAAATACAACTCATGCGCCACAGTATCCATACAAAATTGTAAATCAGGATTTTGAAAAAGAAAACCTACATCGCTTGGTTCTATTAATGAGCCGTTTAATAAAACTTGACCTTTCCCACTTTCTTTTAACCCTGATAGTAAAAGAGCCAATGTACTCTTACCACACCCTGAATAGCCACTAATTAAAATTCGTTCTCCTGGGTTAAGACTAAAAGTCACTTCATCAAATAAATAATGACTATCGCCATGGGTGTAAGCTAATTTTTCAACAGATAGCATAGGCTACTTCCCTTCATGAATCCCATAAGCATTCAGTACACCACTTCTATGCAATTGGTCACATATATTCTTTGTTAATAAGAAGAAAATAATAGATGAAACAGTTCTTACTATAAGCATCAGAATGTTATATGAAAATGAAAATGCACTAAGTCCATTGGCATAAAAACTCCATGCAAAACTAAAAATTGATGTCAAAATAGCAGACAATATAAAAGCTGGCAACTTGTAATTATGATACCTAAACAGCGTAAAGCCTAATTCTGACCCTAAACCTTGAAGGGTACCAATAACGAGTACACTTGGTCCATAAATTGATCCAATTAAAACCTCTATCAAAGCAGCTAACAATTCTGCTACAATAGCGGTTCCTGGTTTCCTCAATATATAAAGAGCCATTGGACCTGCCACAAACCAAATACCATAAATAACTTCATGCGCTATAGGACCTACAAAAGGTACAAAAGCATTTGAAATATAGCCTGCTCCAAAGTAAACAACGCCCAGAACAACCGCTAATAAAGCAATCAATAATACATCTTTTAAACCCAATTTCATTTTACTTTTTCTCCTTTAAATAATGCTTGTATTGTCATAAATACAGGAACCCGCTTTAATCCCTGAAGTAGCAACAAAGCAATAACACCGCCAATTATAGTCGCCCCTATAAACCTTGGCATAAAAAGAAAAATGGATTGAGCTGCAGATGCTTTAGCTAACACTTCGTGATTTCCATCCGCTGTCCAAGTCCAAAACCAGACCATAATTGGAGCTGATAAAAGTGCTCCAATTATCCCTGTTCCTATAAACTCACCCACCCAAGACATCCAGTCTTTCGCATAAAACTGATAAAGCCAACCCGCTAAGAAAGCTCCTGGACCAGCTCCTAGAATAGCTAAGGGTGCAACAGATGCTACTCCTGCTTGAGTTAAAATACGAATAAAAGCCGTTACAAGTGCCATAACTAATGCATAGATTGGTCCCATTATAACTCCAGCGATAATATTAACCACACTAGACATAAAGGCCATGCCTTCTATTCTAAAAATGGGCGTTAGAAAAACATCTAAAGCAATCATAATTGCTAAAACCGTTAATTTTTTGTTTTATGATTAGTCATCATAACTCCTTCTCTATGACAGATAAGGGGCAACAACCTACAAAAAATTTTGACAACAAAAAACTCCATCTGCAAGCAAACGGAGTTTATTATCTGATTAACTAGAGCTAGCTGTCTCCTAAGAAGACACTACGCCCTTTTCCACCACAAAAAACTTGTAATGGCACACATTTCCCTTCGACAGTACTAACTGTATCAAGTTCAATGGGTATAATCTCAGCTGTTACGCACCCCAAATGTCCTATTTAATTTACTTAAGAATAATAACATAGTTCCTTTGAAATGACAAGGCTTACATTCTGAGCAGAAAGCTATTTAAAACAGTAAAACCCTACTCACTAATCAATAAGTAGGGTTTAATATCTTATATTTAGGAATGTTTGTTAGTTTAGAAACTAATTATATTTTTGGATATTTCTGTTTATCGCCTCCACTCTACTTTCATTGAGATAAACATGTTCATACATATCATCTAACTCAGCATAAAAGTTTTTTAAGTCTGTATTATCTTGATGCGATGCAAGTAAGACTTGAACCTTATCACGTGTAGATTTGATTTTTTCAAATAAATCATAGTTACGTTTATACAAAGCCTGAGCTTCATTAACAATATCTGAGACATTTTCCAAAGAATAGGCATTATCAATACGTTGGATGAACCCTTTAGACTCCTGAGAAATAAGAATGCCTAAATTGTAGATATCATTTCTAGCCTTTTCTTGTTTAAGAGGTAGTTGATGCCTTATTTCTGAATTATTAAAAGTCTTCACAGTAGTATGTGCCTTACGTTGTTTTTCTTGTAGTCTTTGATAAAATGCTTTTGATTTTTCACTCATTTTAACATAACGCGTTGGCATTTCAAAGTTATCATCAGCTTTAACCGATGTCGTTGCAACTAGTAATAAGCTACTAGCTAAGATTAAAGTTGTTATTTTTTTCATATTAGTCTCTTTCTATCTTTTAGGTTAGTTTAATACAAAAGTTTAAGATCGCCTTGATAGCAGTGTCTACTCTTTTATACGCGATGAGATTGATTTACTCATCTCAGTAACTTCTAATAAACTAGCTACAAAAGCTTGATCCATGTGGCGCGCTCCGATACGATTGTCCAAATGGCTAATTTTAGCTTGAGAACCTGCTAAAATAGCTTCAATATCATTATCAACTGGAACTGTTTCTGTCTTGATTTGGTTATTATAAGTATTACGAGCGACGTTGAATTCTTCAATAGCTTGGTAAGCACGATTCCAAATCATATTCTCAAGACGAGCTGTATCTTCTCTCAATACATTGACTGCACCATTATTAACCTTATTATTTCCTAAAGCTTTCTCAACATCAGAAAGATTAGAAGTTTGAGTATTAATGAGCGTGGTCATTTCCGCAGTTGTTACACCGGCTGTATTAGCAATATTGACTGTTGATTTATACGCCGAAATAGCATCGTGTGCTGCATTAATCTCCTCTTGAGAAGCTTTGGATTCTTGAACAACTGATTGAACCGGAGCCGGCTGTTGGACAGAAGTTTGCGCAACTGAACTTTGTTGTGAAGTTGCCACAGTTTCAGATTTCTTTTCTACCTCTTGAGTATTTCCAGATACTTTTTGCTCAGTTTGTTCTTTCACAGTCTCTTTTTGAGGAGTTGGCGATTTAGTTTTTTCCTGTTCTACTTTTTGTTTTTGGGAGCCATTCAACCTTATTTTTTTTATTTCTAAATTGTCTAAATTAGAATAAGGATTAAAATCTTCCACAATTTTCTTCTGTTCAAACGGTTTTAATATAGTAGAAGTTGTAATATTAACAGGTAAAACTTCATTCTTAAGCTTATTGTAACTTAGAAGTTCATTTCCAAACTCTTCTTCATCATCTTCAAAACTATATTTATCTTCTTCCCTTAAAATTAATTTATTTTTATATGGAATATTGGGGACTAAAAATTTTTCTTTATTTTCTAAGTAACTAGTTAAAGGTTCCGTATTGAATCTTAGTTCCTCATAATTAACTTTCTCTCCTTTGTATTCCTTTAAAGAATTCTCTAATGAGAACAACTTATCCTTAGCAATCTTTAAATTAGGGACATCCTCCAATAAAATAAGCCCTGTATGTAGTTTATTCACTTCATAGTATGGAGTTACTCTGTAATCTCTCTTTGAAAGATTTAGAATAATATTTAATTTTTCCCTTAGCAATTCTTTATTTCCTTTTTCGTAATCATCATCATCTATAGAGATATCAGAAGTGCTCTGATTAAGAATTTTTTCAATCTCATGCTTTTTAGATAGTATTTGACGAATAGTGTTTTCATAATCCTTAACTACTTCTTTTACATTTCCTTCATGCCATAAAGAATTTAATAGATATGAATAATTATAATAATCATGGAAGTTTTGATAAAATCCTCCTTGAATGCCTACAGAAGCGGCGATTTCATTCGTTCCAACAGTTCTGTAACTTTTCTCAATCCAAAACGCAATAGGGATTAAATCTTTATTTACTTTCTGTTTCTCAAAAATATTCTTTGAAAATTTTTGTAAAGCAACACTCATTCTATTCACAATCGCTTCATACTGATTAACTGTTAATTTAGTTATGTCACGATTGTTAATTAAAAATTTCTCATAAGGAAAAATAAAACTTATCAATTCTTCGCGCGCATCATTATATAAAGGATCTTGAAATTCTTCTTTATTTACTAAATATTTAGCAGTATCCAATAAATAACGAAAATCAAATTCTACTTTATTTTTCCATCCATACGCTATTTTATGACCGAAATTATTTTCTTGTAAATACTTTTTTACTTTTTCATTTCGGTTATTATAATCTTTAGTTATCCCGGCTACCGGCTGACTTGTAGATACTGCTGTTACTGCTAGCGATAGAATCGCTGCTGATTTTAAAAATTGTTTTTTCATTTCCATCTCTCTTTTCTTTTTCATGATAATTTTTACATCAAAAACTTATCACGAGATAATATATTAGCATAAGATTAGTAACATGACAAATTAATTAAATTACGAACTTTTGTTTTTGTTTTAATGTTTTAAGGACAATAATGTTCGGTTATAATAACTAACGCTGTTTATTGAGATGGAATTTTTACTTTTTTTAGAAACTTTGTATTTTTATTAAATACATTTGAATCAAATAAAAATATCATTTTTTTATTTTTTTTACATTTTATACTTATATAATATTTTTATAAAGGCTCTATTTATTTGACAATCAAATGATTTGAGCGTGAAATTATTTTTTTTGAAAAATTTTTCGATAGGAAAATTCAATTAACTTGGTCATCATTTTATTCACAATATACACCATATTTTCAAGAAATATGCAGTATTTCCTATACTTAACCAGTTTATTATAAGATTTTATAAATGTTCTATAAATTATCATGAGCAAAAAAGCGTAAACTTTCGTTTACGCTTTTTATTATTTGCTAGCAATAAAATCCTTTAAGGCCTGGACTTTATCAACTCGCTCCCATGGCAAATCGATATCAGTACGTCCCATATGCCCATAGGCTGCTGTTTGTCGATAAATAGGTCGTTTGAGGTCCAACATATTAATAATGCCTGCTGGTCGCAAATCAAATATTTGACGTACAGCTGCCTCTAGGTCTGCTTCTGCTATAACACCTGTTCCAAATGTATCTACACGCACAGAGACAGGCTGGGCAACACCAATTGCATAAGCAAGTTGTACTTCTACTTTTTTAGCTAAATCAGCTGCAACAATATTTTTTGCAATATAACGAGCTGCATAAGATGCTGAACGATCTACTTTAGTAGCATCTTTACCTGAAAATGCACCACCACCATGACGAGAATAACCACCATAAGTATCTACAATAATCTTACGACCTGTTAGTCCTGAATCTCCTTGAGGGCCTCCAATAACAAAGCGCCCTGTAGGATTGATAAAGAATTTTGTTTGGTCATCTAAATAATGGCTTGGAATAACTTCATTGATAACTTTCTCAATCACGTCCTTATGGAGTTGGTCATTAGTTACATTAGGATCATGCTGTGTCGAAATAACTACTGCATCCACACGAATTGGTTGATTATTTTCATCATATTCAACCGTTACTTGAGATTTTGCATCTGGTCGAAGATAGGTGAGTTCCCCAGACTTACGTAGATCTGTCAACTTCTTAACTAACTGATGAGCTAAAGAAATTGGCAATGGCATTAACTCAGGTGTTTCATCAACAGCAAACCCAAACATCAAACCTTGGTCACCTGCACCAATTAAATCTAAAGGATCTTGTTCAAGAGAACCACGTACCTCAAGAGCTTCATTAACTCCCTGTGCAATGTCTGGCGACTGTTCAACGAGTGACGGATGCACTCCGACAGATTCAGCTGAGAAGCCATATTCAGCTTTATCATAGCCAATTTCAGCGATTGTGTTACGGACAACTCGGTTAATATCAACATAGGCTGTCGTTGATATCTCGCCAAATACATGAACCGACCCTGTATAAACAGCTGTTTCGGCTGCTACGTGGGCATCTGGATCTTGCTCTAAAATTGCATCTAAAATCGCATCGGAAATTTGGTCAGCAATCTTATCGGGATGTCCCTCAGATACTGACTCAGACGTGAAAAGTTTACGTTCTGACATAAAAATGTCCCCCCTAAAATGTAAAATGTGTCGAGTTACAAAGAACTAGCCTCTAGGCTACCTTTTCGGGACTCATATAGCTATTGTACCACTATTTCATCTTTTGTGAAATAAGTTACCAATAAATAAAAAATTATCTCTATTTTCTTTAGTCTTTTTTCTCGATTTATACTATACTAGATTTATGAAAACCTACGAAAAAATTTATCAAATACTATCAAAAAATAACAACTTTATTAGCGGAGAAACTATGGCAAATCAACTTAATATTTCCCGCACAGCTATTTGGAAAGGTATAAAAACGCTAGAAGAATTAGGCCTAGAGATTGAGTCTGTCACTAACAAGGGCTACCGATTGGTATCAGGTGACATATTATTACCAGAACAACTCGAACAAGAAATTGGTATTAAGGTTAGTCTTAATAATAATAGTGCTTCAACCCAACTAGATGCTAAAATGGGGATAGAAAGCAAATTAAAGACTCCACACCTTTTTTTAGCTCCTAATCAAAAAAAAGCCAAAGGACGTTTTGATAGACCTTTCTTTACATCAAATCAAGGCGGCATCTATATGTCTCTTTTATTACAACCTAATGTACCGATTGAAGATATAAAACCTTATACTGTCATGGTAGCCTCTAGTGCTGTAAAAGCTATCTCACGGTTAACAGGAATTACTCCTGAAATTAAGTGGGTCAATGATATTTATTTAGATAATAAAAAAATAGCTGGTATTTTAACCGAGGCTATCGCTTCTGTTGAGAGTGGATTGGTAACGAATGTTATTATAGGATTAGGTATCAATTTCTATATCAAAGAGTTCCCTAGGGCGTTAACTAAGCGCGCAGGTAGTCTCTTTACAGAGCAACCAACCATAACTAGAAATCAATTGATTACAGAAATCTGGAATCTCTTTTTCAATATTCCACTAGAGGATCACTTAAAGGTATATAGAGAAAAATCCCTAGTCTTAGATAAAACCGTTAGCTTTATGGATGGTCAAACAATGTATTCTGGGAAAGCTATTGATATTACTGATAAAGGATATTTAGTGGTTGAGTTAGATGATGGTCAGTTGAAAACACTTCGCAGTGGCGAAATCAGTCTTTCTTCTTGGTAGATTTGATAAGCTCTTTTGTGAATTTTGAAATCGCATACACCTTTTGAAGATCTCGAAGTAATAAAACTCCCCAAAAAATAGCAAAAATCCAGGAGCCATCCATAACGGATTGATTGAAAAAATAAGTTTCAAAAGAGCATAAAAGCGCCATAAAAATAAATTGTCGTTTTGTCATATCACCATTATAACAGAATCTACTAAATAATTAAAAAACTTATCAAAAAAATAGTTGCCTGTTACAGGCAACTATTTTTAGTTACGTTTTAATCTTCAACGATTGCTATTCGTTCTGCTAGATAAGAAAAGTCTTCTGGAATCTGATGATTAACTTCAGGTTCTGTTTCCGTCTTTTGAGCTTTCATTTTCTTTGCAAAATCGCTCCGAATTTGATTAAAATCATTTCTAGGTACAGCTAAAATATTAGGTGAAAAACCTGCTGCTTTACTCATAATATTACCAAATATATCATTGAGATCGGTACGTTTCATAGCTTGTTCAGCATTAAAGGCCGCATCAAATGCCAAAATAGCATTCTCGCTATTAGCTAAGACAGGTTCAGATCCCATTAATAAGGCTCTATCTTGAGCCGTAATATTATCTAATATCTCGTTCCAAGCACTCTTTAAAGCTTCTAAATATTCACGTGAACGTTGGCTATCTACAACCGTTTCTTCCATAATGGTCAAAATCTTTGTACGGTCAACTTTGAATGTGAATGTCTTATTATTAACCTTTACTTTTTGAGTTGATGAACTTTGATCTGCTCGAGAGAGTTGGCTCATTTCGTTTTTTAACGATTTTAACTCTCGACGAAGACTATCTAATTCTGCTGTCACATCTGCGGGTATGTTTGACGAATTTTTTTCTACCATTTCAGACAATTGGATGGTCATCATCTCTGCATAAACTTTAGGATGGCTACCATTTTTTATCTCAGGAAGAACAGATGTCACTTTATCAATCATTTCAAATAAAATATCTTGTTTAACATTAAGATTGGCTATAAAAGTATCACTTGAATGACTATCTTCACCACCTGCTTGAACAACAAGTAAATCTCTTAAGTACATCAATAAATCTGTTGCAAAACGACTCATACTTTTGCCACTATCAAAGATTACTTCAAGTTTAGCGAGTGCTTCAGTTGTATCGTGAGCCAATATATTCGATACATAATCATCTATAGCAGATAAGGAAATGCTCCCTGTAATTTCTTCTGCTACATCTAAAGAAATGTGGTTATCTTTCGCTAAACTCAAGGCTTGATCGAGAATTGATAAAGCATCACGCATACCACCTTCGGCTCGTCTAGCGACTAGTGTCAGAGCATCCAAATCATATGAAATAGCTTCTTTATCTAAAATCTGTGCTAAATGATCTCGAATAGCTAATAATTTAATCGCTTTAAATTCAAAGCGCTGGACACGAGATAAGATTGTTGCAGGGATCTTATGGAGTTCTGTTGTTGCTAATATAAAAACAACATTTTCTGTTGGCTCTTCAAGTGTTTTCAATAGTGCATTGAAGGCACCTGTAGACAACATATGAACCTCATCAATAATATAAACTTTATAGGTTGCCCTACTTGGAGCATAAGTTGATTTGTCCCTGATATCACGAATTTCATCGACACCATTATTTGACGCAGCATCAATTTCAATGACATCCTCTAAACTACCATTTGTAATATCTCGACAAATATCACAATGATTACAAGGTTCGCCATTAATTTGATTTGGGCAATTCATCGCTTTTGCAAATATTTTAGCAGCACTTGTTTTTCCAGTTCCCCTAGGTCCTGAAAAAAGGTAAGCATGGCTAATTTTTTTGCTGGACACAGCTTGCTTTAAAGTAGTTGAAATAACACTTTGTCCAACCATTTCATCAAATGTTTGGCTACGATATTTCCGATAAAGGGCCTGATACATTACTTTTCAACTCCAAACATATCCAAATTCCAAATCGTATGTTCTACTAGAATACCTACAAATTTTTCTAAGTATTCTTGATCAATCTCATCATAATCTGCTACTAAAGAAGAATCTAAATCTAGAACTCCTAGAAGTTTGCCATTTTTAAACATAGGTACTACGATTTCACTCATAGCTTTTGAATCACAGGAGATATAGTTAGCATGCTTTGTAACATCATCAACAATCAGCGTCTTAGCAGTTTGTGCAGATTCACCACAAACACCTTTTCCTAAAGTAATATGCACACATGATACACCACCCTGGAAAGGGCCAAGAATTAACTCCTTTCCATCAAATAAATAAAAGCCTGTAAATACAGAATTTGGAAGCATAGCATTTAGCATAGCTGAAGCATTTGATAAGTTGGCAAGAGCATTTGTTTCATCTGAGAATAGAGCTTGCGCTTGTAGTAATAATAATTGATAATTTTCGATTTTCTTAGACTTGTTCATAGCACTTATTATAGCATAATTTGAAAGTTACTAAAACTAAATAACCATCCTATATAAAACAAAAAAATAAACACAAACCATTGTGTTTATTTTGCTTCATTTAAGATGCTAGCCACTTTGGTATTGATTAAATCAATAGCGACAATATTACTTACTCCTTCTGGAATTACAATATCCGCATAACGCTTTGTTGGTTCGATAAATTGATGATACATAGGTTTTACAACTTCTGTATACTGTTCAATAATACTATCTAAACTTCTATCGCGCTCTTCCATATCACGCTTAATACGACGAATAATACGAATATCATCATCTGTATCAACAAATAATTTGATATCCATTAAATCACGCAAACGCTGATCTTCTAATACTAAAATTCCCTCAACAATAATGACATCCTGGGGTTCTTGGCGGATAGTTCTATCACTACGGGTATGTTTTGTGTAATCATAAACCGGAATATCGACCGGACGTCCCTCAATCAATTCGTTCAATTGCTCAATCATCAAATTGGTATCAAAAGCAAGGGGATGATCATAATTGGTTTTTACACGTTCTTCAAAAGTCAAATGACTTTGATCTTTATAGTAAGAATCATGTTCAATCATGGTAATTTTTTGATCTGGGAAATTTGATAAAATCGCCCGAGAAACACTGGTTTTACCACCACCAGATCCACCTGTAACACCAATAATAATAGGTTTTTTACGCATTTGTCACTCCAAATTAAATTTATCCTCTATCTATTGTACTATAAACTTATTTTTTTTAAAGTCTAAATTTTATTGAAAACGCTCTAAAAATAAAAAGCATGTTATAATAACAATGACAATATATAAAATAACAAGAGGATTCTTATGATAACAAAATTTCCAGACCAATGGCAGGATAAATTAACCCAGCGTCAATTTGATGATCTAACAGATATTCAAAATAAACTTTTTCAAGCTATTACTGATGGTGATAATATCCTTGGAATTAGCCCTACAGGTACTGGTAAAACTCTAGCATACCTTTTTCCAACGCTTCTTAAGTTGCAACCTAAAAAGAGCCAACAACTCTTAATTTTAGCTCCAAATTCAGAATTAGCTGGACAAATCTTCGACGTTACAAAAGAATGGGCTGAACCATTAGGACTGACAGCACAACTATTCCTTTCAGGGTCTAGTCAAAAACGCCAAATTGAGCGACTAAAAAAAGGACCAGAAATCCTTATAGGAACTGCTGGACGCGTATTTGAACTTGTGAAACTAAAAAAAATAAAAATGATGAACATTAATACTATCGTCCTTGATGAGTTCGATGAATTACTCGGCGACTCACAATATCATTTTGTGGACAATATTATTAATCGCGTTCCTCGTGATCAGCAAATGATTTACATTAGTGCCACCAACAAACTGGACAATAGTAAACTTGCCGATAACACTATAACAATCGATCTATCTGATCAAAAACTTGATACTATAAAACATTATTATATTACAGTTGATAAAAGAGAGCGTACTGACCTACTTCGTAAATTTTCAAATATTCCTGATTTTAGAGGTCTCGTCTTTTTTAACAGCTTATCAGACTTAGGTGCATGTGAAGAACGTTTACAATTTAATAGGGCCTCGGCAGTTTCTTTAGCAAGCGATATTAATATTAAATTCCGTAAAGTTATCTTAGAGAAATTTAAAAACCATGATATTTCATTACTCCTAGGAACCGATTTGGTAGCTCGTGGCATTGATATCGACAACCTAGAATATGTGATTAATTTTGATATCGCACGCGACAAAGAAACATACACACATCGTTCTGGACGAACTGGTCGTATGGGGAAAGAGGGATGTGTTATTACATTTGTAACACATAAAGAAGAGCTCAAACAACTTAAAAAATACGCTACCGTTGCAGAACTTGTACTTCACAATCAAAAATTACATTTAAAATAAAAAAGAAACAAGTAACTTGTTTCTTTTTTATTAAGGCGTTGAATATAATTCACCTACAGTAACAAAATAATAACCCTGGGTTATCAGATAATCCATAATTGTAGGCAGAGCATCTATGGATGTCTGGTGAATATCGTGCATCAAAATCACTCCCCCAGGACGTAATTGTTTTTTGATATTGGTCATCATTGCTTGCGTATTATGATTTTTCCAGTCTTCTGTATCAACTGACCACAACATTTCTTTCAATCCTGTCACTGTTTTTACAGTAGCATTTGTTGCTCCGTAAGGGGGACGTAAGTACACCGGTTTTTGTCCTGTTGCTTTCATGATCAGATCATTAGTCTTATGAATCTCTTCCTTGATTTTCTCCGCTGGTAGTTTGGTTAAATTAGGATGATCCCATGTATGATTACCAATCTCATGACCTTCAGCATGCATCCTTTTTAAAATATCTGTGTGCCCTACAGCACTTTGTCCCATTACAAAGAAAGTCGCTTTAGCATTATATCTTTTAAGGATTTCTAAGGCTTTAGGAGTCGTTTTTTCATTTGGTCCATCATCAAAGGTAAGTGCAACACGTGGTGCTTTAGCTTTTAAGTTAGAAACTAAATCTAGATCACTTGATTTTAAATATGACTCATCGATCACATTATATAATTTATCAAGTGGTAATTTTAAATCATTAATAATTAACTTACCATCTTTAACATCTAGCCCATCTGTTACTCTTCCAGTTTTTAAAAATTCTTTATTGCTATCATGTTCCTTTAGTTGAGTTCCTGGAGCTATATTTTCTAAAATAGCCTTAAATCCAGATATATTATGAGCTAAAAGCTCATCTAATTCAAAAGGTTTCTTATTTTGATCAAGTAAGTAGGTTCTCAAAAGGCGACTTGATTTTTGAAACATACTTCCTTTTTCTTTTTGATATAAGATTTGATAAATGGATAATTTTTTAACATTTGCAAAGTTAGAATCTGCTAATTGAGGACGTAGAATAATGTATTGATTGTCATAAAATTTTTTATGCTCAAAGCTTTTTTGATTCCACTTTAAAATATCAGCGCTTAGACTTTTGTCATATCCTTTAGGTTCAAGAAAAAGAACACGTTCAGTTTTCTGTCTTTTCACCACTTCTACCGTTTTCTCGGCTATGCGAATTTCTTTTTCAACAACAGCTTGTTGAAGTTTTATTTCCTTATGTTTCAAAAACGAAAAACCTTGCCAAGCAAGAATCGCTATAATAATTAGACTAAAAATACCTATAATTAATTTCTTCATATAATGACTCTTTTGTTATTTTTTATGACAATTATATCACAAAAATAAAACCACTTTATAAGATTATATAATTCTTTATTTTTAATGTAAAAGAGGTTTATAAAACGACTCAACTGACAATAGTTGAGTCGTTTTACGTCTATTTCATATCAAAAACAATCGATTTTACATTTGTCATTGCTTCAATTGAATATCTGATACCTTGAACACCTGCACCAGATCCTTTGAGTCCTAAGAATGGGAAGTTATCAGGACCACGTCCAGTCTTATTGTTAATGTGAACTGTACCAACTTCAAGTTTATTTGCTATATCAAATGCTTTTTGGAAATCACGTGTAAAGACTGATGATTGTAATCCAAAATCAGATTTGTTGGCAATAGCAACAGCTTCATCTGCATCCTTGACACGAATAATTGGGAGAATTGGTCCAAAAGGCTCTTCCCAAGCTAGTTTCATATCTAAAGTAACATGATCAAACAATCCTGGAGTTAATAGACGACCATCACGTTTAAATTCATTCAATTCTTTCGCACCTTTTTGACGTGCATCTACTACTAAGCTTTCAATAAAGTCAGCTGAATTATCATCAATAACCGGCGTCACTGTTGCATTATCAAATGGATCACCTACTGATAATTTTGCTACATTTTCAGATATTTTTTCTGCCAATTCATTTGCAACTTCTTCAACGACAAGCACACGCTTAATTGCCGTACAGCGTTGTCCAGAGTAATCATAAGCACCTGCAACGATTTGTTTAGCAGCGTTGTCAAGGTCAGCATCAGCTAAGACGATACCTGCATCCTTACCGCCCAACTCAAGCATAATTGGACGCATTCCTGCCAACTTACCAATACGTTGTCCAACTGGCGTTGATCCTGTAAAGTTAATAAAATTAACTTCTTCATGCTCAACAATGTAATCTCCAATCTCAGAACCGCGTCCTGTAATAGTATTAAAGACACCTGCTGGAAGACCTGCTTCTGCAAAAGCTTTTGCTAAAACAAGTCCTGAGACTGAACCTTGTGTTGGTGGTTTAAACATCACAACGTTTCCACCAATTAGAGCTGGCGCAATTTTTGATCCTGAGAGGTTAACAGGGTAATTATAAGGTGCGATTGCTAAAACGATACCTACTGGTTGACGACGAATAACAGCCAACTTATGACCTGTTGAAGCATCCATTTTTCCACCTTCGTCAGCTGAAGTTGATAAACGAATTCCTTCTTCTGCTGCATAACGAATAAGATCAGCTGTCCTTACAACCTCAGTTACTGAAGCATTGTAAGCTTTAGAAATTTCTTTTGCTAAAACAGTAGCAATTTCTTCTTTATCACGTTCAATAATGTCTGCGGCTTTATGAAGGTATTGTGCACGTTCATATACTGTCAAAGCAGCCCAGGCTGGTAAAGCTTCACGACCCGCTTTCATGGCATGATCAACTTCTTCTCGAGTCATCGCTGGCACGAATCCCAATGAAGAATCATCAATTGGTGACAAAATCTCAATCTGATTAACAGATGATTTCCATTCGCCATTGACATAATTTTGATATTCTTTTGTCAAAGTAAATCTCCTTTTACATTGTAATAGGTTTATTCTATCACTTTATCTATTTATTTCAATTATCTGACATATTTTTCTTAGAAACTTAACAATATCCAAACTTTCAATAAAAAAGTAGAGATTTTTTAATCCCTACTTTTTTATTATTCTCAGTCAAAGTCAACGTATTCTTTTTGAAGTTCGATAACTTCTTCCATAGTTGAACACTCTGAAAGAGCACGATTAGCGTATTCTTCCATTTTAGCTGTGTCCAATTTTTTCATTAAGCTACGTGTACGAAGTACTGAGGTTGCTGACATTGAGAATTCATCCAATCCCATACCAACAAGAAGTGGAACCGCAGTTTGATCACCGGCCATCTCACCACACATACCTGCCCATTTACCTTCAGCATGAGCAGCTTTGATAACGTTGTTAATCAAACGAAGGATTGATGGATTGTATGGTTGATAGAGGTATGAAACTTGCTCATTCATACGGTCCGCAGCCATTGTGTATTGGATAAGATCATTAGTACCAATTGAGAAGAAATCAACTTCTTTTGCAAATTGGTCTGCAAGCATAGCTGCCGCTGGGATTTCAATCATAATACCAACTTCAATGCCTTCAGCTACTGCTACACCGTCAGCTAACAAGTTCGCTTTCTCTTCTTCAAATATAGCTTTAGCAGCACGGAATTCTTTAAGCAAAGCAACCATTGGGAACATGATGCGTAGCTGTCCATGAACTGAAGCACGAAGAAGTGCTCGGATTTGTGTGCGGAACATTGCATCACCAGTTTCAGAAATTGAAATACGCAATGCACGGAATCCTAAGAATGGGTTCATCTCTTTTGGAAGATCAAAGTAAGGAAGCTCTTTATCTCCACCGATATCCATTGTACGAACAACAACTGGTTTACCATTCATACCCTCAAGAACTGCTTTATATGCTTCATATTGCTCATCTTCTGTTGGGAAATCTTGTGAATCCATATATAAGAACTCTGTACGGTAAAGACCAACTGCTTCTGCTCCATTTTCGTTAACACCCTCAACATCTTTAGGTGTACCGATATTAGCAGCTAATTCAAAATGTTTACCATCAGCAGTAACTGTTTGTGCATCCTTAAGAAGTGCCCATTCAGCTTTTTGCTTGGCATAAGCTTCACCTGCTGCCTTGAAGGCTGAAATTTGAGCTTCAGTTGGTTCAATGATAACTTCACCAGTAATACCATTAACAGCAATCAACTGACCATCTTGAACACGTTCAGTAATATCATTTGTACCAAGAACAGCTGCGATTTCGAGTGTACGTGCCATAATAGCTGAGTGACTTGTACGCCCTCCAATATTTGTTACAAAAGCTTTAACAAATTGTTTATTTAATTGAGCTGTATCAGAAGGTGTCAAATCGTGTGCAATAACGATTGATTCTTCATTGATAGTTGCTGGGTTTGGTAATTTAACACCCAAAAGATGTGCTAAGACACGTTTGGCAACATCACGGATATCTGCTGCACGTTCTTGCATGTATGGGTTATCTTCCATACCTTCAAAGATAGTGATGAACATATCAGTCACTTCTTTAAGACCTGTTTCTGCATTTACTTGTTTTGCACGAATAGTCTCTTTAATTTGATTAATCATTTCTGGGTCAGAAAGAACCATTAAATGAGCATCAAATACAGCTGCGGCTTCTTCGCCTAAGCTTTCTACTGCCTTCTCACGGATAACAGAAAGCTCGTCTTGTGAAGCTTGGAGTGCAACATCAAGGCGAGCTTCTTCTGCGTTTGTATCTTCGACTGTTACAGTCTCAAATGACAAATCCGGTTGGACAAGTAGATATGCTCTAGCAACTGCAACACCATCAGAGGCTGCGATTCCTTTAAGCATTTCTGTCATTTTCTTATGCCAATCCTTCTTTTGTCATTGTTTCTTCGATAGCTGCAATTGCATCATCTGCATCTGCACCTTCTGCTGAAATAGTAACATCAGCACCTTGACCAACACCAAGACTCATAACACCCATGATTGATTTAAGGTTTACTGCTTTACCTTTGTAATCAAGCGTGATGTCTGAAGCAAATTTGCTAGCTGTTTGGACAAGCAAAGTAGCTGGACGTGCGTGAATACCTGTTTCTGCAACAATGTGGAAATCTTTTGAAGCCATATTATGGTTCTCCTTTTGTCATTTGTAAATATTTGAGTCACCTATTGGTAACCCTTACAAGTTAAAAGTATAACATATTGCTTTTTATTTTTCAAGATTAAATGTCTCAAACAGAAAAAAACTTGAATGTTTTCCACAGCTTTTCATATTAAAAATGAGAGTCTTAGAATTTAAAAATAGAATTCTAAAAATGATTTTTTTATGTTCTTCTGAAAGGAATTGGAAAACAGGCTGAAAGCTTTTAAACTAACCCTAAAAACGAAATATAGTGTCTCATTTTATTTTAAGACACTATATATTGTGTTTTGTTAGAAATAAAACACTTGCTTTTTCCATTCTTTTTTTATATGCTATTACCATGAAAAAAATTAGGAGGACAACATGGCAACTATTACTGTTTTTTCGAAAAACAACTGTATGCAATGTAAAATGACTAAGAAATTTCTTGACCAGCACGGTGCTGATTTTGAAGAAATTAATATTGATGAAAAACCAGAAAAAATTGAATATGTGAAAAATCTCGGCTTTTCTGCGGCTCCAGTGATTGAAGCTGGTAATGTTGTTTTTTCAGGTTTCCAACCAAGCAAACTAAAAGAACTTGTTTAAGCAAATTAGAGTCTGGGAATAAAGCAATTAATTGCTTTATTCCCATTTTGTATTGTTAAGTTAAGAGGATAAATTCAATGAGTTTAAAAAATATTGGCGATGTATCTTACTTTCGCCTAAATAATGAAATTAACCGTCCTGTTAATGGACAAATCCCACTCCATAAAGATAAAGAAGCCTTAACTGCTTTTTTCAAAGAAAACGTACAGCCTAATTCAAAAGCTTTTGACTCAATCACTGATAAAATTGCTTACCTCCTTAAGTATGATTATCTTGAAGAAGCTTTCCTCAATAAATATCGTCCTGAATTTATTGAAGAATTATCTACCAAACTCTTCGATAAAAAGTTTCGTTTTAAATCCTTCATGGCAGCCTATAAGTTTTATCAGCAGTACGCATTAAAAACAAATGATGGAGAATACTATTTAGAAAGTATTGAAGATCGCGTTCTCTTTAACGCTCTTTATTTTGCAGACGGTGATGAAAAACTAGCAACTGACTTAGCTCTAGAAATGATTTCACAACGCTATCAACCTGCAACACCAAGTTTTTTAAATGCTGGTCGAAGTCGTCGCGGAGAATTAGTCTCATGTTTCTTAATCCAAGTAACTGATGATATGAATGCTATTGGTCGTTCAATTAATTCAGCTCTTCAATTATCTCGTATTGGTGGTGGGGTTGGAATATCACTTAGCAACCTTCGTGATGCTGGAGCTCCTATCAAAGGTTTTGCTGGTGCTGCTTCTGGAGTTGTTCCAGTCATGAAATTATTTGAAGACAGTTTTTCTTACTCCAACCAACTTGGACAACGCCAAGGTGCTGGAGTTGTTTACCTTGACGTTTTCCATCCAGATATTATTTCATTCTTATCAACTAAAAAAGAAAATGCTGATGAAAAAGTACGTGTAAAAACATTGTCATTAGGGATTACTGTACCCGATAAATTCTATGAACTAGCACGTAACAATCAAGAAATGTACTTGTTTAGTCCTTATAGTATCGAACGTGAATATGGTGTTCCTTTCAGCTATATTGATATTACCGAAAAATACGATGAATTAGTCGCTAACCCTAATATCACTAAAACAAAAATCAATGCTCGTGATTTAGAAACAGAGATTTCTAAACTTCAACAAGAATCAGGTTATCCTTACATCATCAATATTGACACTGCTAATCGTACTAATCCTATTGACGGAAAAATTATCATGTCAAATCTTTGCTCTGAGATTTTGCAAGTACAAAAACCAAGTCTTATCAATGATGCTCAAGAATACCTTGAAATGGGAACTGATATTTCTTGTAACCTTGGCTCAACTAATGTTTTAAATATGATGACATCTCCTGATTTTGGAAAATCAATTAAAACAATGACTCGTGCTCTAACTTTCGTTACTGACTCATCAAATATTGAAGCTGTTCCAACTATTAAGAACGGAAATGCTCAAGCACATACATTTGGACTTGGAGCAATGGGACTCCACTCCTATTTGGCAAAAAATCATATCGAATATGGTAGTCCAGAATCAATTGAATTTACTGATATTTATTTCATGCTAATGAACTACTGGACCTTAGTAGAATCAAACAATATTGCCCGCGAACGTCAAACAACATTTGTAGGTTTTGAAAAATCAAAATACGCTGACGGTACATACTTTGATAAATATGTATCTGGAAAATTTGTTCCACAATCTGACAAAGTAAAATCCCTATTTGCTAATCATTTTATCCCCGAAGCTAAAGATTGGGAAAACCTTAGATACGCAGTTATGAAAGACGGATTATATCATCAAAATCGGCTTGCAGTTGCTCCGAATGGTTCTATTTCGTATATCAACGATTGTTCAGCATCTATCCATCCTATTACACAACGTATTGAAGAGCGTCAAGAGAAAAAAATCGGGAAAATTTATTATCCAGCTAATGGCTTAGCTACAGATACTATCCCTTATTACACTTCTGTCTATGATATGGATATGCGTAAAGTAATAGACGTCTATGCCGCAGCAACTGAGCACGTAGACCAAGGTCTCTCAATGACACTCTTTTTACGAAGCGAATTACCAAAGGAGTTGTACGAGTGGAAAACAGAAAGTAAGCAGACTACTCGCGACCTTTCAATCCTACGTAACTATGCTTTCAACAAAGGTGTGAAATCAATCTACTATATCCGTACTTTTACAGATGATGGTAGCGAAGTCGGAGCTAATCAATGCGAAAGTTGTGTCATCTAACGAAGAAACTCTACTTAAAACATCAGAAACTAGACTGAGATAAACTATCTCAGTTTCATGATGTTATCTTATTTTCTAAGGTATTTTCATCTTTATTTTTCTAAAAATCGATAATACTTGAAATATTGCTAGATCAGAATTCTATATTCTACTCTTCTTCCATCATCATTATATAAAAACCTATTTACCATTGGAGAAAACCATGACAACTTACTACGAAGCTATAAACTGGAACGAAATTGAAGATGTTATTGATAAATCAACTTGGGAAAAACTAACCGAACAATTTTGGCTCGATACACGTATCCCTTTATCAAATGACTTAGACGATTGGCGCAAACTTTCTGCTCAAGAAAAAGATCTTGTTGGCAAGGTTTTTGGAGGCTTAACCCTACTTGATACCATGCAATCAGAAACTGGTGTTGAAGCTATTCGTGCCGATGTTCGCACGCCTCACGAAGAAGCTGTCTTAAACAATATTCAATTCATGGAATCTGTTCACGCTAAATCTTATTCTTCAATTTTCTCAACTTTAAATACTAAATCAGAAATTGAAGAAATTTTCGAGTGGACTAATAATAATGAGTTCCTTCAAGAAAAAGCACGTATTATCAATGACATTTATGCTAATGGAAATGCCCTTCAAAAAAAGGTGGCTTCCACCTACCTCGAAACTTTCCTTTTTTATTCTGGCTTTTTCACACCTCTTTACTATTTGGGAAATAATAAGTTAGCAAATGTTGCTGAAATCATTAAATTAATTATTCGTGATGAATCTGTACATGGTACTTATATCGGTTACAAATTCCAGCTTGGTTTTAACGAATTACCAGAAGATGAGCAAGAGAATTTTCGTGATTGGATGTATGACCTCCTTTATCAGCTGTATGAAAACGAAGAAAAATACACCAAGACACTTTATGATGGCGTAGGATGGACTGAAGAAGTTATGACCTTTTTACGCTACAATGCTAATAAAGCTCTTATGAATTTAGGACAAGATCCTTTATTCCCAGATACAGCAAATGATGTCAACCCAATTGTTATGAATGGTATTTCAACAGGAACATCAAACCATGACTTCTTCTCTCAAGTAGGTAATGGTTACCTACTTGGTAGCGTTGAAGCTATGCATGATGATGACTATAACTATGGATTATAAGAAAAAGACACTGATTTAGTGTCTTTTTCTAGTTAAATACAAATTTCTTGACAAGCAAACCCTTTCAAGATAGAATGTTAGAGTAAATACACAAGGGAGTGCCTTGAGCTGAGATTGCAGATATGCAAAATCCTCTAACCTGATCTCGTTAGGACGAGCGTAGGAATTGTGGTTTGAATTGGTTAAACATGACAAATGACAAAAGAATCTCCTTTGCTGTATAAAAAAAGGAGATTTTTTATGTCAAAAAATAACAACACTACCTGTCTTATTGAAACTGCTATTTTTGCAGCGCTTGCTATGGCTTTATCAATGATTCCTGATTTTGCGTCATGGTTCACTCCCTCTTTTGGAGCAATTCCTCTGATACTTTTTGCATTACGTCGTGGTACAAAATACGGTCTATTTGCTGGCTTAATTTGGGGCTTATTGCACTTTGTTCTTTCCAAAGTATATTACCTTAGTTTATCCCAAGTTTTTATAGAATACATCTTAGCATTTATAAGTATGGGACTTGCAGGCGTATTTTCTGCTAAATTTAAAGATGCACTTAGCAGCAGCTCTAAAACTAAAGCTTTATCATTAGCATTATCTGGAGCAATATTAGCAACATTTGTTCGTTATGTTTGGCATTATATCGCTGGTGTTATTTTTTGGGCTAGTTATGCACCAAAAGGTATGTCTGCTACATTATACTCATTAAGCGTCAATGGTACTGCTGGTTTGTTAACTCTATTTTTTGTAGTCATTAGTATTATTATTTTAGTTATCAGCTACCCTAGCTTCTTTTTACCTAAGAAATAAAAAAAATAAAAGGATTGATTTTCAAAGAATCAATCCTTTTATTTTACACTAATATAAGTTTTTTGATAAAAAATCTAGCTACTACTATCTATAAAAATGACGCGCTGCTTTTAAAGACTTAATGAGAATGTAGATATGAATAGATGTTGTTATAATAATTGCTACAATCTCCACTTTTTGAAAAACAAATGAGATAAAGAATAATACAAAATAGATCGTAGGGAAAATAAAACCACTTAAATTCATGACAATATCAAAACACATCTTATAATTTGATTCCAACTCTGCTTCGTCCAATTGTAAGACATTGTTTTTCAACTCTTTTAAAGTTGGAGCGACTGTCATTTTTATACCTCGGATATTCTGATATACCTTTAAAAAATATATATGTAAACCCCATAAAACAAATAGCAGTGATAAATCATATATTGGAATAACTAAAGTAACTGAATCATCAAAAATATTTAGTTTATAGTTAAATAAAGTATTAACTATACTGAGTACTATTGAAATTGACACAAAAGTCATCCCATAAGAATGTCTTAAATTAATCTGGCGATAAATTTCTTCAGATTGACTTTCATCAACATTGAAAAAAACTTTCTGATATTTTTGAATCTGATAGAGGTAGATGAGACTAAAGAGAGCTGTTATAATTACAACAATACGACTAACCCATAGGAAATATTGAATAATATTAATTTCAGATAAGTACTTATTTTGACCAAATATGATAAAAAGAGCTCCTACGGAACCAAGTATGGCCCCTATAAAACCACCAATTAAAAGGCTTTTGATAATTCGAACAAATGTAGTATCACTTTGTTTTATAAAATCTTTCATCGTTATTCCTCCGTTGACACTAAACTAAAAACATTCTCTAGGGATTCTTTAAATACTTGAGAAACCTTCATAGCAATAATAACAGATGGCGTATATTCTCCGCGTTCAATTAGGCTAATTGTTTGTCTTGAGACTCCCGTTAATTTGGCGAGTTCTGTTTGATTGATACCATCTCGTGCACGCAATTCTTTGAGCCTATTTTTTAAAATTAATCCCATCATTTTTCTCCTTTATAAAATGATATATAGATTTATCCCTCGCTCTATTTATTGACTGGACGCAATTCCTTGATATCATGAATACGGACAATACGTACCTCCTCTTTACTTCGTTTCAAGTTGCGACGAATCTGTACCCAATCCTCATCTACCTTTAAAATCTCATAAGGATGCGTTTGAAAACCATCCTCTAAATAAATCATACATGTGCTTCCTACTAAATCTTGAATCATTTGTTTTTCCTCCCTGATTTATTTTTTCTAATTGTTTAACTCTACGACTGAGTGCCTTTTGCTCTTTAGGTACACCAATATACATCATGACCATAAAAAAAGCCATTAAGCCAAAAAATTCCATCTATCTACTCCCTTTCTTTTTGCAAACAAAACTCAAGCCCTGCAATTGATGCTACCAACACACAAAATACAATTTCATTTACTTCTATTATATCAAGCATATCAAGAGCAAGATTACTCACCATACATAAGCAAACTAGGGTTTCCATAACTCTTGCAACCATCCGACCTGTAATAATAAATTCCTTTTCATTTGACTAACTCCTAAAACCATTGTGCTTTTGAAACAATGATTAATTTGATTGTTAAATGATTAAGTGATTTTAACACGCTTCTCCTTTGATATTATTTTTCTTTTTTACAAATACATTGTAACAAATTATTTTCATTTTGACAACTATAGTTGTCAAAATGAAAATAATTATTAGCAAAGATTATTGATATCATTAAAATATCACCCCAAAAAAGGTTACTAAATTATTTCTATTTAGTAACCTTTTGAATCTTCAATTTTTAGTTAAAGCCTCTTTGGCCATAAACTTATAAAGGCCCGAGTAACGTCCTCTATAATCTTTTTTCCATGGTTTATCTCGTCCTGCAAAATGCAAGAAAACAGTATGGTTAATAACCCACTCTAAATCCCATTCATTGCGACTTTTTAATTGATAAATAAGACTATACCTAGCATCATAATTATAAATTTCATCAGGTATTGGTTTAACCAAATTAGCGTATAAGCCATTTAAGATATCCTGATCTGGTAAGATTAGACGACCACGGTTTTGCATCATGTAATCTAAGATAGTTTGTTGATGAACAACTTTTCGTATAGCAGGCAAGTTCATCAAGAGTACCCCTGTATTGAAATAAGAGGATTCTAGCTCTACATTTTTTAACCGTAATTTATTGACATAATCTAGAAACTTACCATCAGTATTATGACTTGCCGCTGCATATAGTTGATCACCTAACTCCATATCATATAAACTTGAGAAATCATTTAAGCAAAGCATATCTGCATCTAAATAAAGTATCCTATCTAAGGTCTCAGGTAAAAATTTATGAGCCAAAAGTCGATAATATATTGTATCTGGATAGCGATCAGTTGTAGGTGCCTGAGCAAATACTTCGGTACCTACAATTATTGGATGATAGCCAACTTCTAAATTTTGAGTATATTGAATAAGTTCTGTATGACGCTTGAGTAATGTTTTTTGTAAGACATATATCTCTAACTTACGATTCTTGGTTTGTCGGACAAGCGAATAAAGCATCACTTTAAAATGATCTACGTACATATCATCAATAGAAAATAATAGATTCATGAGTTGGATCCTCTCCGTAGTATATCTTCTTTCATCCTAACATATGTCTAAAGAAAAACCAAGTTTGAGTTAAAACTTGGTTATCTTTTATATAAAACTTCCCCATAATATAGCTAAAATAATTGCTGGCAACATATTGATAACTTTAATATTTAGGTTAAAGAGTAAATTAACACCGACACAGAATATAAGCATATTTCCTACTAAGTTAAGGTAATCTAAAGATGATGGATTAAGTAGGCTCCCCATGAAAAAAGCAACAATCGTAAGGCTACCTTGTAGTAAAGCGACAGGAAGTGCAGAAAATAGAGCTCCTTTCCCTAAAGACACTGTCATAATTGCAATAATAATCATGTCTAACATTCCCTTAGCAAATAAAATCGAATGATCTGCTGCTATACCATCTTGAATGCTACCAACAACGGCCATTGCTCCAATACAAACGGTACAAGTTGAGGTGACGAATGCCTCCACAAATTTAATATCGTTACCACTTCCTGTTTTTTGCTTAAGATAGTTCCCAAATTTATCAATATACGAATCTAGTGATAGCAACTCTCCAAGTACCGTACCTAGAGCAAGAGTAATAATCATCATATTTGTATGATTAGAGATGAGATGTGACTTTTCGACTAACATCATTTTCTCCAAAACACCTGATATCGAAATAAATAAAACTGCAACTCCCATGGCTTGCATAAGGCTCTTTTGAAGTGATTCTTTCAAAAAATTTTTCAAAAATAAACCTACAAAGCCTCCAACTATAATAAGAATAACATTGATAACTGTTCCTAAACCAACCATATTTCTCCTATATACACAAAGGAACAGAACGATGTTCTGCCCTTTGTCTGTTTTATTTACTAACTAAATGAGAGGTGTTTCTTATAAATTTTCTGCAACTGCTGCTAGCAACTCTGCAATTTTACTTGCATCGCTACCACCTGCCATAGCCATGTCTGGTTTACCACCACCACGACCTGATACAATTGGTGCCAATCCTTTGATCATGTTACCAGCGTGGACATCTTTAGTTTTGCTTGCAACAAGGACATTAACCTTCTCACCAATAGCTGCTACGAGAACAAGCACATCAGAGTAGTCTTTTTGTTTCCAGTTATCAGCAAATGTACGAAGTGCACCTGCGTCTGCAACATCAACTTGACTAGCAATGAAGCGCACGCCCTTAGCTTCTTGAATATCTTTAAAAACATCACCAGCTGCTGCAGCTGCTGCTTTTTCTTTAAGCTCTACATTTTCTTTTTGAAGATCACGAAGTGAGTCGCTAAGAGCTTGTACTTTAGCTGCTGCATCTTTCAATTGCGGAGCTTTTACAGTAGCAGCGATCTCTTTTAGTGCATCCTCTTGGTTACGATAAGCTTCAAAAGCTTGTCTACCAGTAACTGCAATAATACGACGAGTGCCTGAACCAATACCTTCTTCTTTGACAATCTTAAAGAGACCGATTTCTGAAGAATTATTTAAGTGAGTTCCACCGCAAAGTTCAACAGAATAATTACCAATTTGAACCACACGAACCACTTTACCATATTTCTCACCAAAAAGTGCCATTGCTCCCATCTCTTTTGCGGTTTCAACGTCAGTTTCAGTCGTTGTGATTGTAAGAGCGTTCCAAATTTGCTCATTAACTTCTTGTTCAATGTGACGAAGTTCCTCATTGCTTACTGCTTCAAAGTGAGTAAAATCAAAGCGCAAGAATTCTTCTTCGTTCAATGAACCAGCCTGAGTTGCGTGTTCACCGATAACATTGTGAAGGGCTGCATGGAGCAAGTGAGTTGCTGTGTGGTTTTTCTCAACAGCCAAACGACGCTCTTTGTTGATTTCAAGTGTGTAGTTTGTTCCAACTGAAAGTGATGCCAAAACGTTTACAGTGTGTAGAGGTTGACCATTTGGTGCTTTTTGGACATCAACAACCTCAGCAACTGTGTCACCCTTATCATTTTTGATTCTACCTGTGTCAGCAACCTGTCCACCCATTTCAGCATAGAATGGTGTTTGAGCAAAGACAAGAAGGGCTTGGCCTTCTGAAACAGCTTCAGTACGTTCATTATCAGCAATGATAACTGAAAGACTTGATTCAAGACTATATGTGTCGTATTCGAAGCGTGATTCTTCAACGATACCAGCTAGAGTTTCATTTTGCATACCCATTGAGCCACCCTTAACAACAGCTGCACGCGCACGGTCTTGTTGTTCTTTCATGGCTGACTTAAAGCCTTCGTGGTCAATCTTGTAGCCTGCATCTTCTGCCAATTCCTCTGTCAATTCGACTGGGAATCCATAAGTATCATAAAGTTTGAAGATATCTTTACCTTCAAGTGTATCTTTACCTTCAGCTTTAAGCTGCGCAAGCAATGAATCCAAGTGACCGCTACCTGCATCGATAGTACGAGCAAATGTTTCTTCCTCACGTTTAACGATTTTCTCGATAAAATCACGTTTTTCAAGCACTTCTGGGTAGTAGCTTTCCATGATTTGTCCAACAGTCGGAACCAATTTGTAAAGGAAAGTTTCGTTGATGCCAAGACGGCGACCGTGCATAACCGCACGACGAAGAAGACGACGAAGAACGTAACCACGACCTTCATTTCCAGGAAGCGCACCATCACCGATAGCAAATGAAAGCGCACGGATGTGGTCAGCGATAACCTTGAAACTCATGTTGTCGCCATCTGGATCGTAAGTTTTACCTGACAATTTCTCTACTTCACGGATGATAGGCATGAAAAGGTCAGTTTCAAAGTTTGTTTTTGCCCCTTGCATAACAGCTGCAAGACGTTCAAGACCAGCACCCGTATCAATGTTTTTGTTTGGCAATTCTTTGTATTCTGAACGTGGTACGGCTGGGTCAGCATTGAATTGTGAGAGAACGATGTTCCAGATTTCGATGTAACGATCGTTTTCGATATCTTCAGCCAAAAGACGAAGTCCGATATTGTCTGGATCAAAATCTTCACCACGGTCGAAGAAAATCTCAGTATCTGGACCTGAAGGACCAGCACCGATTTCCCAGAAGTTATCCTCGATTGGCACCAAGTGACTTGGTTCAACGCCACAAGCAATCCAACGGTTATATGAATCCTTGTCATCTGGGTAATAAGTCATGTAGAGCTTGTCTTTAGGGAAGTCAAACCATTCAGGACTTGTCAAGAGTTCAAATCCCCACTCAATAGCTTCATCACGGAAATAGTCTCCAATTGAGAAGTTACCAAGCATTTCAAACATAGTATGGTGACGTGCTGTTTTACCAACATTTTCAATATCATTAGTACGAATTGATTTTTGTGCATTGGTAATACGTGGATTTTCTGGAATCACTGAACCATCAAAATATTTTTTCAAGGTTGCAACACCTGAGTTGATCCAAAGAAGCGTTGGGTCATTAACAGGAACCAAGTTAGCTGAAGGCTCAACGGAATGTCCTTTGGATTTCCAGAAATCCAACCACATTTGGCGGATTTGTGCAGACGATAATTCTTTCATTATTCTCTCCTAAAATTAGTTTGATGCATTTTTTTCTAACTCTTTGACATAGTCGATCGCTATGACAAGCGAAATTGTCAAATCGTTGTAAGTTTCATTGTAAACTTCTACCTGATAAGTTGAAGTCATACGAAACCACTGTTGAGATATGTTTGCTATAACTTGATTGTCTTTTAAGAGTTGGAAATCCATATCCCAAAAATTTCCCTTAACTTCCATATCAAGGTCTTCAATGGTGTAATGAGGTTTCAAAAATGAGAAATCTTTCTTAATCGTGAAATGATTCCCATTGGCTAATGTCACATTAAACTTTGGTAAAAAACTTAAAACCTTCTTCTCAATCTGACTAATCAGATGCCCCTCTTCGTCAAAGACTTTAAAAGTCTTAGGTAGAGGGAACAAACTTCCTTCAACGTGATAACAGGGAAGCCCAGTCTGGTCTGTAATAGTAAATTTACCGCCTAGAGAAAACATTTTTTCTTTAATTTGAAAAGTAGCCATATCTCTTCCTCCTCGAAAGTTGACAAATAGCAAAAGACAAGCCCATTACGAAGGGCGAAAACCGCGGTACCACCTTCATTCAATGAACTTGTCATTCTCATTTATTTTTAGTTTTACCCTATTGAGTAGCATCTTTTTCTGATTATCCATGACTCGCAGCAACCGTCACTTTTCTGTATCTAATCGTTGAAATTTCATTCTCAATAGTATTAATTATACAGTCTTTTTAAGACTTGGTCAACTATTTTTTAAGTGATGATGAACCACTTGTTGTAGCATATTGTGATAAGATGCCTGCAAATGCTTTATCTTTAATCTTAACGTTAGCTTTTTCTAAGGCTTTTGAAATCACTTTATTTTGGAAGGATCTATCGCTTGTTTTATCCTTAAGAATAACTTCTTTTAAGCGATTTTTGTAAGATTTCCAATCAGATTTTTTCTCTGTCTTATCAGTTACTTTAATGATGTAGTAACTTGTTTTATAAGTTGTTGAATCAACCGTTGAAACCACATCTGAAACACCATTTTTATCTAGCTTAAAGGCTGCTGACATAACTTCTTTAGGGAGGCTTGTCCCTGCAGAATCAAATTTATACTCAACTTTTTTATCAGTAGCTGTTGTTTTTTCTTTTGCAATCTTTGCAAAATCAGCTCCATCAGCCTTTACATCTTTAAGGACAGATTTAGCTTTATCTTCTGCATCCAATTTGATTACTTGTACAGAAGTTTCAGGAGTATAGTTTTTATATGCTTCTTTATAGTTTGCTTCTGTTAATTCTTTCTTAGCTGCTTCTTTTACAGCATATTCCACAAGCATAGTTGTGCGAATTTGTTGTTTGTAACCTTCTGGAGTCAAACCTGCTTGTGAAAGTGCGCTTGAAAATGAATTACCATAGCCTTTAGCTGTCTTATTATAAGCTTCTGATACTTTTTTATCTGAAACTTTATCACCATACTGTGTATCAAAAACACGTGAGAGGATCAATGTAAGCATTGATTGTTGTGCAGCTTTTGATGTTTTTACTTGATCATAAAAATCAGAGACTGTGATAGTGTCGCCCTTCATTGTAACAACATTTGTTCCATTTGATGTTTTACCTGAGCAGGCAGCTAATGTGGCAACTGACATAAGTGTCAAAAAGCCTGCTGCAAGTTTTGATCTTGTTTTCATGATTTATAACTCCTTTTTGTCATTAACTCCATTATTATATCATAATTTCTTAAAAATGCCTTAATCTTCTAGTACAATATGCTCTGCATTTTTACGAATCATCAATAAACCATCTCCCAAAGGTACCAAAGTAGCAGTTAAATCAGGATGTCGCAAAGTCGAGTCAAATAAACGTTGCAGACCTCGGTAGATAGTTCGCTGACCTCTTCTCACTTCATCGATAGGTTTTGCAATATCTCCACCTTGGAAAATATCATCTAAAACAACTACTCCTCCAACGTCTAAATGTTTTAATACTTGAGGTAAAAAAACGATATATTTAGACTTAGCAGAATCCATAAATACAAAATCGTAAGATTTATCCAATGTTTGTAACACATCCACAGCATCGCCTTCCAAAAGGGTTATCTGATTGTGATTATCATATTTTGCAAAGTTTTCCTTAGCCAAGACAATCATCTCTTCATTACGATCGATCGTTGTTATCTTTGCTTCAGGAGCATTTTCTGCCATCAAAAGGGCCGAAAAACCAATGGCTGTTCCAATTTCTAAAATGTGCTTAGGTTGTAATGTTTGCATCAAAAAACGAAAATAAGTCGCTGTTTCATGAGGTATAATAGGGATATTTTCCTGTTTAGCAAATGCTTCTAACTCTGCTAAACAGCCATTATTTTGTTTTTGGTGCTGACGCATATATTGAACAATTTCTTCTTTAACTACTGGACGGCGCATATTATGATTAGCATTTTTACTGTAAGATTGAACCACTTTTGGCTCCTCTTTTCTATTTTAAATAATAACTTTTTTATTATAGCAAAAAATGTCTAGCTCTGAGAATGATTTAATCCAAACGAGTGAAATCAAGTGATATTATATCCTTGAGACTTGAAATATTATAGTTTTCTTTGGAATTCTCTAACCTTAAGTTTATGGATTTTATACCAGCATTTTGAGCAACCTCCAAATCTAGGGGACGATCTCCTATGTAATAAGTCATTGATTTATCTAAAGAATATCGTTTAACTAAATAATTAATCCCTTGTGGATGTGGTTTTCGCTCGAATCCAGAAACACCAGTTAAAATTTCATCAAAATAATGAGAGATCTGCAAGGTTTCCAACACTGAATGCGTACTTGCTCCTTTATGTGTATACATAAAATTGGGGATATCTTGTTCTTTGGTCCATTCTAAAATCTCTTTTGCATATGGCATTAAATGTATTTTAGAATCTCGACTTTCTTGTTCTTTTGTAAAATATGCTTTCAGTTTTTCATGAGGTATTTGCTCTTCCTCTGAAAGGTTTACCAATAATTGCCCCACTGATTCCTGTAAAATATATTCATGGATTAATTCTTTATCAAATATTAAGCCAAAATGACGATAGGTTTCTTCAAGAGCTTCCATAATTGGTACATACGAATCTATTAATGTCCCATCTAAATCCCAAATAAAAGTAAGCTTTTTCATCCTATTTCCCTTCTTTTTTGACAATAGCAGTTTTGGTCTCATAAAAATCATAGCTTGGGTAGGTATTTCCACCTATTGAGTTTTCCACTAACTAACTTTACCAAAACCACTCTCAAAACAAACTATAAAATAACTGATCACTATCAAAAACCAGTCTAGTTGACTGGTTTTACTTCAATAGCTATATTTTCAACTTAATCATTATGGACGCCTTTTGCTACAAGATTTTCCAGTTCCACTAAACGCTCTTCAAATACTCTAAAAGCTGCATCCAGATAGTCTGCACTAGTCATATCAACACCGGCTTTAGCAATGACGTTTAGAGGGTAATCTGAATTCCCAGCTTTAAGGTAATTTAGGTAGGCCTCTTTATCCTCCGGATTACCGTTTACAATACGCTCTGCTAAATAATTTGCTGCTGCGAAGCCGGTTGCATATTGGAAAACATAATAATTGTAGTAAAAGTGTGGAATTCTTGCCCATTCATATTGAATAAAATGATTATCTTCTTTAGTCAAACCATAATATTTTTCATTAAGCTCAGCGTAAAGGTTGTTTAAGTATTCGCTAGTTAGTACTTGCCCCTCCTGATCAGCTACATGAATGGCATGTTCGAATTCAGCGAACTGTGTTTGTCTAAAAATTGTTCCTTTGAAACCGTCCAAATAATGATTGAGAATTGCAAAGCGATTTTTATCATCTTTAACTTCTTTCAAAAGGGTTTCTGTTAATATATTTTCATTTGTTGTTGATGCAATTTCAGCTAGGAAAATAGAATAATCACCATAAACATAGGGTTGATTTTCACGAGTAAACGTCGAGTGTAGACTATGTCCAGTTTCATGCACCAGCGTATAAAGATTGTCTAAAGTATCTTGCCAGTTAAGAAGCATGAAAGCATTAGTGTCATAAGATCCACCTGAATAAGCGCCTGACCTCTTTCCTTTGTTAACATGGACATCAATCCAACGTTCAGTAAAAGCACGATGAACACGTTCAGAATATACTTCGCCAAAAATAGCCAGAACCTCCTCTGATTTTTTTAGAGCTTCATCATAAGTAAAACTCATATCCATTTGAGAAAGGGGTGTATATACGTCATACATCTTCAAATCATCTAGCCCAAGAACTTTTTGACGCAACTTCATATAACGATGTAAGAGCGGTAAATGATGATTAACTGTCTTAATTAGAGTTTCGTAGACCTCTTCTGGAATAAAATTGGCAGATAGAGCTGATTGGCGTGCTGATTGATAATGATGCACACGAGCTTTAAAATTTTGAGATTTCACATTTGTTTGTAATGTTTTAGCGTAAGTATGCTGGAATTGTTCATATGTGCTATACATAGCTTGATATGCTTCTTTTCGAACCGTCCTATCGCTAGATTCCATAAGGGAAATGAAATTACCATGTGTAAGCTCAACTTCCTCACCTTTTGCATTTTTTACAACTGGGAAGACCATATCTGCATTATCAAGGATTTCAAATGTCTCACCAGCTGCTCCAAAAATCTCACTAGCACCAGCTAACAATTCTTCTTCGTTTTGAGATAAGACATGAGGTTTATTTGCAAATATTTTCTCAAAGAAATGATCATATTTTTGCAAGTCAGGCATTTCTAAAAGGAATGACTGGTAATCAGACTCTGAAAGTTGCAATAGTTCTGGCTCGTAAAACGAAAATGTTTCACTAAATTTTGCATAGAGCGCTGTCGCTTTCGCTTGAAATTCTTGATATTTCGCAACAGTGGTGTCTTGGTCATTTTTCATTGAAGCATAGACATAAACTTTTTCTAAACGGCGAGATAAATCTAGTTCAACCTCCGTGATCTCCAATAAAGATTGGCTTGAGTCCAACAGATGACCTGAAAAACCCTTTGCGTTATCGATGGCTTGAGTAAGCTCTACCACTTCAGTTTCCCATAACTCATCAGTCGCAAAGACAGTAGTTAAATCCCATTGGTATTTTTCTTCAATATGTGAGCGATTGTCTGACATTTTGTATCCTCCAGTTTAATTCTTAGTGACTATTTTATCATAAAATACAGGGGGATAAAGTGTTTGGTCCAAGTTATTCTTATTTTTTTGATAATAATTTGTAAAATTCTGATAAAACGATGTTAGAGAATTTGTTATTTGACAAAAATCAGTATCTACACGTGGTGGCTGTATTTGAGGGAAGAACATCATTAGCTCTTGGGTTAATAGATTCTGACCAGAAAGGTAGGCCTTTTCTTGTTTTCGTAACCAAAATTGATTGCCATAGCGTAACTGCTGACGCACATAATCTCTGATATTTCTGTCTTGTTTAACCTTATAAAAATTTAGATTTTTTGATTGGTATGGCCAATTCAAAAATGCTAGAACGTCTCCACTAAGAGGGCAAGTTTTACTTAAGTAATAGACATGTCCGCGTAAATCTTCGTAAATCAAATATTTTAGCCTCAGTACTTCTAACCTCAAATCTAACTCCCAAATATGAAATCCGATACTTTGAGAAAATTGTAAAAATTGTTTATGTAGATTTGTTAAACGATCCTTTAACCAGAGTTTTTCCCCTAGTAACCATCTCACTTGAAAGTCTGCCTGTAGATATGCTTTTGTTCGCTCCCTGAGTCGCTGCTCTGATAGTCGGCTACACTGAACTTCTAAAGCCAATGTCTCATTCACAAATAAATCTGCAATCTGATTAATTTCTGGCAAATGATGCTCGAGCATAGTTTCATTCTCTCTACTTAAACTCATATATAACTTTGCTTTTAATTGCAAGTGCTCGTTAGACTCATTTTCATGATAAAACTGACAATTTTTTAGACTAATATGTGCAAAGTGTCTTCTCATGATTCGACCTGCTTTTAACCTTACAGCTGAACAACAAGTTGGACAAAAATACTGTCCCTTTCCCGGATGAGACTCGAGTAGATTAATTAAATTTCCTTGTCTGTCTTTAGCAATTAACATTTTTTCTCCTACTTTTACTATTCGAAAAAAGTTATCCTTTCGGATAACTTTTTATTTATTTTTTGACATTAAAACTAGGTAAACAAAGACATTAATTACCATCAGCCCACTTGTTATTAAAAATGGTGTCATAAAAGGTTCCAGATGTAGCTGGCTTGGAAGTTTCGTTAAAATAAGCGGTGTCAAAATAACTCCTATATTACCAGCTGTTAAGGCAAGGCTTGTGATAAAGTTATTATGTTCTTTTGCATAGTTTTTTGAAATATAAAAGAATACAGAAGACATGGTGCCAACAAAACTAGCTCCTATTAAAATACTAGCTACGATAAAAATGATCTGATTATTAGCTAAAGCAAATAGCACATTACCTATTCCCATAGCTAGAATCATGATTAATAGCGTCTTCTCTTGGAATACTTTAACTAATTTTCCAAATATAGATCCAACTAAAATACCACTAAAAGCAAGGAGAGTTAACATATTACTAGAGAAGCTCGTCGCGTAGTGATATTTTGTCACTAGTAAGGTTGGAATTTTGACAGTTGCTCCTATATAAGCAATACCTACTAAGAACGTGATGAACATCAACAAAGCCGCTTTAGTATCAAATGTTGTACTAGCTTTAAGGGTATGTGTTTGATTTTCAACCTCTGGAACATTTTTCCAAAAGAAAAAGAAAAAGAAAACAGGAATAACCAGAAGGTAAACCAAATAAATATAATTCACACCAATAGCTAAAACCAATCCAACAATAAATGTAGTTAAGGCTTTACCGATATTAAGTGATGCTGTTCTAAGACCAATCATACTGGCTCTCTCATCAGCCTCATATAAATCCGTTATGATACTAATTGATAGCGAATTATAGAGACCAATACCAATACCCAAAAGTAGTCGACTAGCCATCGCAAGTGAAAAATTACTTGTAAAAAATGAGATAAACCCAGATATTAAGATTAAACATAAACCAAGTAAGACCGTGTTTTTTTTGCCAAGTTTTGTGACTACAAAATTACTCAAAATAACAAAAATAGTAATCATCATAGCTGGAATAGTAACTAAACTCTCTACTGAAGCTAGTCCAATATGAGGATTTTGAGTATGGTAAAAGGCATACAATTTAGGAATTGCAGGAGCAATTGCTAAGTGAGACATCAAAAAGATAGAAATCGATAAAATAGTCAATTTCAATGAAAGTTTTGAATTCAATGGTTTTCTCCTTTAAAATAATCACTTATAAGTATATGAAGAATACTAAGCAAGGTCAAGTGAGTCGTTTCACTAATCTAAATACCTTTTTAAGATAGCTGCCTCTGAATCTCTCAATCTACGATACTGACCTGGTTTCAAATTCATATCAAGCCTCAAGTCACCAAAAGAAATACGCCTCAAGTATATAACTTTAACGCCATATGCAAGAAACATCTTTTTTACTTGGTGAAATTTCCCTTCTGTGATAGTTATTCTTGCGGTACTTTTGTCATTATTAGCCGTATCAATTGTTAATTCAGCTGGTTTACACTTTGTTCCATCGTCAAATACAACTCCTTCTTCAAAAAAGGTAATAGCATCTCTTTCCAAGAAACCATTTACTTCAACATAATACGTTTTTGCAACGTGGTGTTTTGGATGTAACATTCGGTAACCTAGTGGACCATTATTCGTGATTATTAAAAGCCCTTCCGTATCACGATCTAGACGACCAATCGGATACAATCCCTCCACCCTATCTTTTTCGCTAATTAAGTCTATGACTGTTTTATGTTCTGAATCTCTAACTGCTGAAACAACTCCTGATGGCTTATAAAGAAGGTAATAAGAACTTTCTTTTAGGCAGACTCTCTCTTTTCCTACAAAAATCGATTGTAGACCACTATCTACAATAACATTATCCTTTGTAACAATTTGACCATCTACAGAAACTTGCCTAGAACGAATTAATTTCTTAACCTGATTTCTAGACCCAAATCCTGCCTGACCTAATAATTTATCTAAACGCATACCCTTAGTTTACCATACTGTAAGTTAAACATTTGCTAATTCCTTTTAAAATCTTTATACTACTAATTAGTAATAGAAAAACAAAGGAGATTATCATGGGACTTTTAGTAGATGGCAAATGGGTTGATCAATGGTATGATACTGCATCAACTGGTGGTAAATTCGTCCGAACCGTTACACAATTCCGTCATTGGGTTACTAAAGATGGTTCAGCAGGGCCTAGTGGGGATGCAGGTTTTAAAGCAGAATCTGGACGATATCATCTCTACGTTTCACTAGCCTGCCCTTGGGCATCACGTGTATTAATCATGAGAAAGCTTAAAAATCTAGAATCTCATATCTCTATCTCCATTGTTAACCCTTTAATGTTGGAGAATGGTTGGACTTTTCAAGAATATAAAGGCGTTATTCCTGATATGATTAACCAAAGCCAATACCTTTACCAAATCTATCAAGCAAGTCAAAGTGATTATACAGGACGCGTGACAGTCCCTGTTCTTTGGGATAAAAAATGCCATACAATCGTTAACAATGAATCATCTGAAATTATGCGTATGTTAAATACTGCATTTAATCATATTACTGGAAATACTGACGATTACTATCCCGATTCCTTACAAGGACAAATTGACGAAATGAATAATTTTATTTATCCAAAAATAAATAATGGTGTCTATAAAGCTGGTTTTGCTACTTCTCAGAACGTTTATCAAAAGGAAGTTGAAACCTTATTCACAGCTTTAGATCAGTTAGAAAAACACTTATCTGATAACCATTATCTTGTTGGAGAACAATTTACCGAAGCTGATATTCGCCTTTTCACAACTTTAGTTCGCTTTGACACCGTTTATTATGGTCATTTTAAATGTAATTTAAAAGCGCTACATGATTACCCACATTTATGGCATTATACAAAACGTATTTACAACCTACCTGGAATTGCTGAGACAGTTAATTTTGATCATATCAAAAAACACTATTACGGTAGCCATAAAACCATTAACCCTACTGGTATTATTCCAGCTGGACCTAACTTAGACTGGACAATTTAATAAAGCATAATAAAAAAGTAAGAATGAATTTTTTCTCATTGAGATTCATCCTTACTTTTTTATTATTTACTTTACAACTTTGATGCCGCTGCTTCATCCACAATAATCACAACATCATCATGTTTTTGGAGGATACTTGCTGGCATATCTTCTGTGATAGGTCCTTTAATCATACTTGCAATCGCTTCTGCTTTTTCAATACCATACGCCACTAATACGATTGTTTTTGATTTCATAATAGAGCCTATACCCATTGATAAGGCTTGCTTTGGTACATCATCAATACTATTAAAGAAACGACTATTAGCTTCAATTGTACTTGGAGCTAAATCAACCACATGTGTTGTAATATCAAAAGGTGTACCTGGTTCATTAAAACCAATATGACCGTTACGACCAATTCCAAGGATTTGAAAATCAATTGGATTAGCATTTATGACAGCATCGTATCGTTTTATTTCTTCTTTCAAATCTTTAGCCAAGCCGTTTGGAAGGTTATTTTCCTTGAAAGGTTTAGCATCAAAAAGATGTTTATGCATAAAATAAGAGTAACTTTGATCATTACTTGCGGCAATTCCAACATATTCATCAAGGTTAATAGAAACCATATTTGAAAAATCAAGATTACTTTTTACAATCTCTTCGTAAAAGGTGATTGGGCTACTTCCTGTTGCCAATCCTAAAGTTTGAGCACCAGCTTTCATTTTCTCTTCTAAAAGAGTAAATGCAATTTTTCCCCCCTCAATGTCGTTCTTAACTGTAATAACTCTCATGTTTACTCTCCTTTTATTTGGTATAGACCTTTATGATTATATTATATGGTATATACCAATTTTTGTCAATAAAAACTTCTTAATTTCGTTATAAAACTAAAAAGAATTACTGTCCATTCTAGTTTAGACAATAACTCCACGATTAATATTTTATATTGAAAATAATTGTCCAATGACATAGGTTGCCAACATTGTCAAACAACCAATCATCACATTTCGACGCATGGCAGGTACTGTAGGGGCTTGACCTAACTTAGCACTTACATAACCAGTTGATAATAGTGAAACAATAACAATTATTACCGTTCCTACAATTCGTACCGAAAATGGCAATAACAGAATAGTTATAGTTGGAAAAATTGATCCGATGGCAAAAGCTATAAAACTAGATATAGCAGCATGCCAGGGGCTTGTATATTCACCGAACTCAATACCATATTTTTCTTCAACTAAATGCTCAATAGCATTCTTTGAAAAAGCCTTGTCAACTAGCCATTGAGCATGTTCGTGACTTTCTCCTTTTGCTAAGTAGATATCAACTAAGGATTTTTTGGCAAGTTCTGGATTATTTTCTAGTAGTTTCTCTTCACGCGCAACTGCTGCTTGTTCAGTATCTTTTTGAGTAGAAACACTAACATACTCCCCGCCAGCCATAGAAAATGCACCAGCTAAAATCGCGGAAGCTGCTGATAAAAAAATAATCCAAAGGTTATGAGTTGCACTCGCAACACCAATAACAACACCAGCTACAGAGATGATACCATCATTAGCACCAAGAACACCAGCTCTTAAAATATTCAATTGTTGGGAAAAATTTTTTGCTTCTTTCATCTTCTCTACTTCTCACTTTCTGACAATTATTATATCACTTATTTAGAATGATTACAATTATTTTTTATAATCATTCTAAATAAAAAGATTAGTTGGGTCATTTTTACCGAACGTGATATAATAGAAAAGCTTACTTATAGATAGGAGAAATCATGAATACAAACGATTTTGATTTTTATTTACCAGAAGAACTCATTGCCCAAACACCACTTGAAAAAAGAGACGCTTCTAAACTATTAGTCATCGATCATAAGAATAAGACGATGACAGATAGCCATTTCGATCATATCTTAGATGAACTCAAGCCTGGTGACGCTTTAGTAATGAATAACACACGTGTTCTTCCCGCTCGCCTTTATGGTGAAAAGCCAGATACACACGGCCATATAGAGTTATTACTTCTCAAAAATACAGAGGGCGATCAATGGGAAGTGCTTGCTAAACCCGCTAAACGCTTACGCGTAGGGACCAAAGTTTCATTTGGTGATGGTCGGTTAATAGCAACAGTCACAAAGGAATTAGAACATGGTGGGCGTATTGTAGAATTCTCATATGATGGTATTTTTCTAGAAGTCCTTGAAAGTTTGGGCGAAATGCCGCTTCCGCCATATATTCATGAAAAACTAGAAGATCGTGACCGCTATCAGACTGTGTATGCAAAAGAAAATGGTTCTGCTGCTGCACCAACAGCCGGTCTTCATTTTACAAAAGAACTATTGGAAAAAATTGAAACAAAAGGTGTGAAGCTTGTCTATTTGACGCTTCACGTTGGACTTGGAACTTTCCGTCCTGTTTCAGTTGATAATCTTGATGAACACGAAATGCATTCTGAGTTTTACCAATTATCTAAAGAAGCTGCTGATACTCTCAATGCAGTTAAAGAATCTGGTGGACGTATTGTAGCTGTTGGTACAACTTCTATTCGCACATTAGAGACAATTGGTTCTAAATTCAATGGTGAATTAAAAGCCGACTCAGGGTGGACAAATATTTTTATCAAGCCTGGTTATCAGTTCAAGGTTGTAGACGCTTTTTCAACCAACTTTCACTTACCAAAGTCTACTCTTGTCATGTTAGTATCAGCATTTGCTGGACGTGATTTTGTACTAGAAGCTTACAACCATGCAGTTGAAGAACGATATCGTTTCTTCAGCTTTGGTGATGCTATGTTTGTTAAGTAAGAATAGGCTTTCAATTAGAAAAAAGTTTTATCATTTTTTAACACGGTTGACATACTATAACGCCTCCAAAATGCTACAATATGATAATGAGTAATCGAAGTATTTTAGACGAGCGATTATGTTTTACGGTTAGTGAAACACATCGACTTTTCAATAAATTTTACCAAAAAGCTTTGGATGAATTTCAATTGACTTATCTCCAATACGTTATCTTGTTAGTCCTTTGGGAAGAGGATCATCGGCATATGAAGGAACTTAGTTATGCACTATCTCTTAATTCGAATACCCTAACTCCAGTTTTAAAGCGTATGGAAAATCGTGGGTGGATTGTACGAGAAAAACCAAGAGATGATAAAAGGCAACTCATTATTCATCTAAGTAACAAAGGTATTGAGTCACAAGATGCCGTTGTCAATGCGGTGCAATCGTGCGGGTATTTTTTCTCAGAAATTAGTCCTGAATCTTATCAAAAAACTGTTTCTGCCCTTTCTTCACTTAATCAAGTTATAAAATCACATTTATAAAAACCTCTTAGATAGTTAATCTAAGAGGTTTTTATTATTTTGATAGATTTATTTCTAATTCATATTAACACGATGCCATTGATTAATAACAAAACATAATTGTTCTAGCTGATATAGTCCCACTCCATTAATTTCTGAATCTTCCTGAGTAGAGCCACCTAAACCTGCAGTATAAATAGCAACAATATAAGGCACTTCTTCTTTGACAATTGCTCCAACATTCAACGCCTCACGGACATACCCTGGCTTTTGAGCAACAACAACATCAGATGGTATCAAAGCACGATAATAATCTGTTGGAAAAGCTTCTTCTAAATAAGTAATTAAACTATCATACTTTTTACGATGTTTCCAGAGATAGTCTAGCACTTGAATATAGTAATCTGTTGTCACTTTATTACCGTTTTTTTGTATATTTTTGATGTCTCCTTTAGATTGGCCATAACGACCAAACTTTGAATAAGCACTATCCATGCCACCAATACGCTCAGCTAAAGCATAGGCGGGTGTATTTTCTGAATAAACTAAAGAGTATTTTTGCATATCATCAATAGACATTGCCCCCGAGAAAGCAGCAACATAATTATTATGTTCACCAATATATTCATAGTCAGTCTCGGTAATATCAAAGCGTTCTTCCATGGACAACTTGCCCTTGACCACTGCATCTACTACCAACATGTTAAGAGGTAACTTATAGGTGCTCCCTGCTGTCATAGCCTGAGTATCATTCATAGCGTCCCTTTGTCCTGTTTTTAAATTTTTATAAGAAAAAGCAACACTATTTTTTTCAATGCCATATTCAGACATATAGGCCAGAACAACCTCTTTCAAGGACAAATGGGCATAATCATAATAGAGCCTATAGGCATTCATCAATTCCATATCCTGTTCCATGACCATTTTCTTTTTTTCAAGAGACTTTTCTACAATTTTTTGATCATGTGAGCTACTGGATGTCCTTGTGGTTGAAGTAGATAATACTCTTCTATCTTTTGTCTGCTTCAACTTAGAGTTACTGGACTTATTAAACATTACTAAAAAAATCAGCATGATTAATAAAGTAAGGGTAATAATAATGGTTAATCCTAAAATAAATTCTTTCTTTGTTTGTTTCACAACACCTCTCCTACTAATTTATTATAGTAAGAAAATTAGAAAAAATCAATGAGAATTCTATTCAAACAGTGATAATAAACATCACGTATTCATCCAAATTTTACCCAAAGAAACAATAGTAAACGACAGCAACTATTGTGCTAGTTAATCCAATCAAAGCTTCATAGCTAATTAGTTTCATACGATCTTTTATAGCCATATTGACAGCTCCGCCTGTCGCATGGAAGAAGGATCCATGAGGTAGCGAATCCAGAACAGTCGCACCTGCGTGAATCATAGCTGCACCCGAAACCGCCGGTACCCCCGATTTAATCAAGGTTTCAGCAAACGTTTGTGAAGCGATAGTTGTTCCAGAAGTCGTTGATGCTGTTGCTGCTCCCATAAAAATACCTGAGAGTGGGGCAAGGATAAAGGTCGGCATATTTAAAAATTCAAGGAGATGAATCATATCAAATTGTAGATTAGATGCTTTAATAATACCTGAGAGTGTACCTGTTCCAATCAAAAGAATTGAAACGCCAACAACTTTTGATAAACCGTATTCAACAAACGGTACCGTTTCTTTTAGGTAACCTGTTGCTAAAATACTAATTAGACCACCCAACGGCAGTGCAATCAAGGGATCAATAGTGATTCCAAATAAAGGACGAAGAGCTAATAAGCAGATAACCACAAGTGGACCAGAAATAGCCGGTAAGAATGCTGGCAGATCAGAGCCCACTTGCTCCTCACTATCATAAGAAATATCGTTATTTTTCTTGGAAACAATCTTTGCTAATATAATCGTAACTACTAAAGCTGCAATTGCAGGAATAATATTTTGTACCATTAAGCTTGTTAAATCAACCTTAAATGCTTCTGAAGCAGCAATTGTATTAGGATTGGGTGAGATAATATTCCCAGCCTTACCACCACCAATCATTGCTAACAGTATGCTAGATTTAGAAAGATTAGCTTTTTTACCTATTGCTAATGCAATCGGAGCAACTGTAATAACTGCAATATCAATAAAGACACCTACTGCACAAATAATCATTGTTGCGATGGCTAAAGCTGTGATGGCTCGCTCTTGTCCTAATTTTTTAATGATACTTTCTGCAATTTTTTCAGCTGATCCGGTTTTAATTAAAGCACCCGCTAAAATCCCTGATGTTAAAATGCGTAATATGGATGACATCATCCCTTGCGCACCTAATACCATAGTATTGACAATTGTAACTAAATCACCGCCACCAATCAAACCTCCAACTAATGCTCCAAGAATGAGACTATAGGCAGGATGAACTTTTTTGATAATCAGTAAAATAGCAAGCGCTAATCCTATTAAAGCCCCTGTTGTTGTAAATGTAGCTTCCATAACTTATCAGAATTCCTTTCAATATTAATGATTATACAAATTGATTAATCTAAAGACTTGAGTAGCAGTTTCTTTCATATTTTTATAAGCTACCTCTTTAGACATAGCCTCATCTAAACTGATAAGGCGTCGTACGATTGGAAAAAAAGCATCAATACCATGTTGATTACAAAGTATAGCATCTTCGGTGACAGATCCAGAGAATGCCACTACTTTCTTACCATATTTTTTAGCTAATTTTGCTACGCCAATTGGAGCTTTTCCCATCACCGTTTGCCCATCCAGACGACCTTCACCAGTAACTACTAAATCAGCTACAGAAATCGCTTTTTCTATGTTAATTTCTGATAGAATAATATCAATACCAGGTTCTAAGGTAGCATTTGTAAAGGCTAAAAAGGCAAATCCAAGCCCACCCGCTGCACCTGTTCCTTCAATAGTTGCATCTGCTTTTTCACTAACTGAAGTAGCTAAGGTAGCATAATTACTTAACCAAGTATCCATTTTTGTAATCATATCTTCATCAGCACCTTTTTGCGGTCCAAAAATCGAACTACAACCTTGAGCACCACATAAAGGATTTGTTACATCACATGCAATTTTAAAATCGCATTCTTTCAATTCCTCAATAACCTTATCAGTAGAGATAGATTTTAAATCTGCTAATCCTTGTGCTCCCAAACTGATTTCTTGATTATCTTTATCTAATAATGCATATCCCAAAGCTTGTAGCATACCTGCCCCACCATCATTAGTAGCACTACCTCCAATACCAATAATAAAGTGCCTACAGCCTTTACTTATAGCATCCTTTATCATTTCTCCAACTCCATAAGTGGTTGTATGGAGAGGATTTCTCTCTTCAGTAGCAATTAGGGTAATACCAGCAGCTGCAGCCATTTCAATAATAGCTAACTGACGCTGTGGAATAATACCATAACTCGCATGTACTTTTTCTCCAATAGGCCCCTTAACAGGGATTGTTTCGATCGTCCCCCCCATACCTAGCGTCAAAGCTTCAACAGTTCCTTCTCCCCCGTCTGCTAATGGATGTACTTCCACATCCGCCCCTGGGATTACTTCATTAATTGACTCCTTTATAGCATTGCCAGCTTCTAAAGAAGAAAGACTCCCTTTCAAAGAATCAATAGCTACTACTACCTTCATTTGAAAACCTCCTTGAAAATATTTTGTGAATCTTTGTTATTTTTTTTCACTATTTTATATCACTCAATTATAGTAACAAAATCAAATAACAAAAAATATAGACTATAGAACAAATGTTAGCGTTTTTATGATATGATATTTGTTATATATAACAAAAGGTAAGCTGAATGAAATTAAGAAAACAACTCGCACAACAAATCGTTACCTCTATCAAAGATGTTTGTCAACAAGATATTAATTTTATTAATACCAAAGGAATCATTTTCGCTAGTACCAATCCAAAACGTGTTGGAGAATTCCATGAAATTGGTTTAAAAGTAGCACAGACAGGACAAATGATTGAAGTAACAGATCAAGAATCTTATTTTGGGACACAAGCAGGGATCAATATTCCTTTCTATTATAATTGTGAATTATTAGCTACTATTGGGATTAGTGGAAACCCCAACCAAGTAGGAAAATATGCTTTACTTGCTCAAAAAATGACTCGACTCATCTTAAAAGAGCATGAATTAGATTATCTGGATTTCGGGCGAAAAAACGAAGCTTCTATTGTCTTACATCATCTTGTTGAAGGCAGAGAGTTAGACTACTATTACCTCAATCAATTTTTAAACCAATACCACCTATCAGAAAAAACTGACTATCGTCTACTCACTTTTGAAATCAATAGTCAAAAACAAAAATTACTCTTAAGTCAATCTGAAATGTCACTCTTGAACTTTTTTGATAAACTTGACACTGCTATTTATACCTTTAATTATCCCAATCAATACTGGCTTTTACTTTCTGACCAGATGTTTGACTATTATTATCCAAATATCCTATCAAAGTTTGAATGCAAAAAGGGCCTCTATAAAGTTGGTATCGGACAAAAATCATCTTTATCACTTTTAAAAAGATCATATGAAACGTCTATCTTAGCCCTGAAAGCTTTAAAAGGTCAACAAAAGGTCAACCTCGTCGACGACCTTGATCTTGAACTGTTATTAACAAGTATTGATTCTAATATTAAACAATATGTGCTAAATAAAGCGCTTGTAAACTTATCTGAAAATGATAAGATCTTGCTTAACTCATATTTTAAGCATAATCTATCATTAAAAGAATGTAGTCAGGAACTTTTTATCCATAAAAATACTGTTCAATATAGGTTAAATAAGATTTATGAATCAACGCAACTCAACCCAAGAAACTTTAAGGATGCAACTTTATTGTATCTAGCACTTAAATCAGAAGATATTAACCTTCATAAATTATAATAAAAAGGAGTAACCTATGGATACTCCTTTTTATATTAAATTGAAACAGAGACTAGTTGTTTAACATGTTATCTGTTATGATGTTCAAACAATGATTGACCATTTGTCCTAATCACTTTTTGGTACCAACCAAATGACTTCTTCTTGTAACGTTGTAGACTCCCTGTTCCATCATCATTTCGATCAACATATATTAGACCATAACGTTTACTTAGTTGAGCTGTAGACATGGATACACAATCAATACACCCCCAAGATGTATATCCCATTATTTCAACGCCATCTTCAATAGCTTTAGCAACTTGAACTAAATGTTGATTCATATAATCAATACGATAATCATCTTCGACAGTATAATCACCGTCTAGTGTTTCTATCAATTGATCTTTTGCTCCCAATCCATTTTCTACAATAAACAACGGAATCTGATAACGTTCATAATACTGATTTAAGACTAGGCGTAGCCCGATGGGATCGATTTGCCATCCCCATTCTGAAGTTGTTAAATGAGGATTAGTCAGGCCTCCAAGGATATTTCCCTGACCACTTTGATAATTTTCAAAGTCATAAGCTTGTGTCACGCTCATATAGTAACTAAACGATAGAAAATCTACTGTATTTTGTGCCAATACTTCCTCATCTCCTTCTTCAAATTTAATTTTAATACCATTATTTTTGAAATAGGACTGAATATAAGTGGGATATTTACCTCTGACATGTATATCTGAAAATAGCAGATTATGTTGCTCAAATTGTCTTGCAGCCAGGACATCTCTTGGATCAGATGTCATAGGATAAGCTGGCATAGCCAGAATCATACAACCAATTTTAAAATTAGGATTGATAGAACGCCCTAATTTTGTCACTCTAGCCGATGCTACTAATTCATGATGAATAGCTTGATAAAGCTCCTGAGGACTTAGTTGTGATTTGTCGGTCATAATAGCACCACTGGTGAAAGGCATATGTAAAATAGAATTCACTTCATTAAAAGTTAACCAATATTTTACCTTATCTTTATAACGCTCCATGACTGTTTGAGCAAATTTCTCAAAAAATGCTATCAAACGTCTATCAGCCCAACCATTATAGGTCTTTGCAAGATGAAGCGGTGTTTCATAATGAGATAAGGTAACCAAGGGCTCGATATTATATTTAAGCAACTCGTCAAATAAATTATCATAAAATTGTAAGCCAGCTTCGTTTGGAGCACTATCATCACCATTTGGAAAAATTCGAGACCAGGCAATAGAGGTTCTAAAAACTTTAAAGCCCATCTCTGCAAACAGTTTTATATCATTTTTATAGTTATGATAAAAATCAATTGCTTCTAGCTTCAAATTGTCTGGAGTAGGTTTGGCGGTGAAATCGCCTAAACCACCATTTGGAAGTACATCTTGTACAGATAAACCTTTGCCATCTGTTCTAAATGCACCCTCTACCTGATTGGCAGCAACTGCACCTCCCCATAGAAAATGTTTAGGAAAAACCGTCATATTATCATCCTTCCTTTTAAAGAATTACAAGTAAATCATCTTCATTTGTAACCATTGTCTCTTCGTCTTTAACGATAATTTCAAGTTGGTCAATTGAATTTGTAACTACAACCGGACTAATAAGAGAATACCCCTTTGAACTAATAAAATCAATATCCATTCGCAAAAGTAACTGTCCTCGTTTAACAAAATCGCCAACTTTGACCAATTGTTCAAAACCTTCTCCATTTAGTTCTACAGTATCTATTCCAATATGGATTAACACTTCGACTCCCTTATCATCCTTTAAGGCAATGGCATGTTTTGTAGGAAATAAACTTATAATTTCACTATCAAATGGTGCATAAACTTCACCCACACTAGGAGTGATTGCTAAACCTTCACCTAGTAATTTAGATGAAAATGTTTCATCGGGTACTTTAGATAAAGGTAATACATTGCCTACCATAGGTGAATACAATGTCTCTTTTTTTGATAAACCACTTCTAATATGTGTGTGCTCTTGAGCATTAATACTACTTTTTTCGTTTTCTCCTTCATCAATTCCCAAGAACCATGTAATAATGAAAGTCAAAATAATAGTAGCTATTGCTGCAATAACAGCATTACTGAAATTATTGCCCCCCTGTGGATTGATGTATTGTGGCAAACCAATAATAGATGGTACTACAAATGTATAGGAAGCAATATTAACTAATCCAATATAAGCTCCTACTAAACCACCTGATATCATTGCAGCGTATAAAGGCTTCTTGAATTTCAGTGTGACACCATAAAGTGCAGGTTCTGTGATACCAGCTAGTAGTGCTGATAAACCTGCTGCAAAGGCCACCTGACGTGTTTGTTTTTGTTTAGCCTTAACTGCAACAGCAAAAGAAGCTGCACCTTGAGCTAAATTAGAAGCTAACATTGCTGGTAAAATCAAAACATCTGGTGTCGCAACAGAAGCAGCTAAAAATATTGGAGCAAATGCCCAGTGCATTCCTGTCATAACAACCAATGGCATAATAGCACCAAGAATAGCTAAAGCTGACCATGGTGCCACATGGTAAATCGAAAGCATTGCACTAGACAATCCTTTACCAATAATTACCCCCAGTGGCCCCACGACCACTAAAGCTAAAAAGCCAGAAATGAGAATAATCAAAGTCGGTTGTAAAAAACTCTTCATTATACTAGGAACAATTTTATTAATCCATCTCTCAATATATTGCATAAGAAAAACCATAATTAAGATTGGAATAACAGAAGAACCATAACTAGCCAGTGTAACCGGAGCTCCAAATAAAGATAATGGTTTTCCTTCAGCTACCATTGTCACAAAAGCAGGGTGTAAGAGAATCCCTCCTACTGTAGCAGCTAATACAGGTGTAACTTTAAATCGTGACGCAGCTGAATAAGCAATCATTATTGGCATAAAATAATAAGCGGCATCACCAAAAAAATTGATAAAAGCTACTGTTTGAGAACTAGAGCTTGCTATACCGAGCATAAGGAGCAAAATACCTATAACCTTGAGCATACCTCCTCCTAGAAGAGCAGGTATAAGCGGCGTAATGACTCCTGCAATCGTTTCAATTAATTTCTCAAGTATTGAACTCTTTTTTTGTGATGAAAATTCTCTGGTAGTATTTTCAAAATGACCTAAGGTCAAAAAAGCATTATAATAATTATTGACATCATTTCCCAAAATAATTTGGTATTGATCATTTTTACGCATAACACCGATAACATTCGGAATAGTTTTAATAACCTGATCGTTGACAATTTCATCATTGTCTAAAACTAATCGTAATCGTGTCACACAGTGGGTTACGTGTTGAATATTTTTTTCTCCCCCTACTGCTGCGAAAATAGCTTTAGCAGTCTCTTGGTATTTAGTCATCTGATATCTCCTTTAAATTTTTAACTAATCGTTTAACATGCACCGTCAGATATAGGAGTTCACTTGAATTAAGTTGATATTGGTATTGGATAGCCATATTGTTGCCGATCTCTTTAACACATTTATATTCTCTCGGATATTTTTTCTTAACTACTAAAAGTAAATCAGCATCATCATCTTCGTATTTCATTCCTGATAAAACACGTTGAGCAAATAATTTGGTATGTGTCATGAAACGATAATAATCAATTGAACTTTCATCTAGTTCTGTTCGAAAATCTGTTTTTACTTTCTGTTCAATGTAAGATACAATCTCAGTGATTTTATGCGCTTCATTAAACGGATTATCCAATCCAGCATTTACAAAGTGCATAGCAATAAAAGCTGACTCATCAATTGTTAAACAAATACCCAATTCATCCTTTATAAGTTCCAGAGCCTTCATCCCAATGGAGTATTCATCAGGATAGTAACGCTGGATTTCCAACCTTAGTGGATTTTGGATAACCATTCCTTGTTCATGTCTTTCAATAGCCGAATGAATATGATCTGTCAAATTGATATAAAGAATTTCATCTAGGTTCTTACCCAATTTGATTTTACCTAGGTTGATAATTCGTTCTGAACATGCAACTACTTCTTCTGGAACAGTAATAAATAACTCCGTAAAACGGTTCATGTTATCACTATTTTTTAAAACAAATGACTTCTCAATAGCATCGCTATTAATCCTATCACCTATTCTTTTCTTAAATGCAATTCCTTTCCCCATCAGTAACACATCTAATCCTTGATGTGTTACTGATATGACTGCATTATGATTTAATACGCGTTTTATAATCATTAAAGTCCTAGTCCTTCACTCGCACAATAAAAAATGACCCATCCAAGACACAACAAAAAGTCGTCGTTGAATAGGTCCCTGCTCACAAAATGTGATAACATCCTTTATTATGCAATTTTATCTGTTATCAGCTTGCTTACCTTAAATAATAACACCTGAAAACGTCTTAATTTTATCATTTCTTACTAATCTTGTCAAGCGCTTTCAATAAACTTATTCGCTTAGTTGAAGATAATAGGACTGTTCTAGTTTTATCTGAGTTTGGACTTCTAGACTTTTAAAAAACATTATCAACTTTTAGAATAATAAAAAAACGAGCCTATCGACTCGTTTTTTATTAAGCTTTAGCAGCTTGGTAAAGTTCATTTACTTTATTCCAGTTAATAATTTCAAAGAAAGCTTTGATGTAGTTAGGACGAACATTACGATAGTTTAAGTAATAAGCATGCTCCCATACATCAAGCCCTAAAATAGGTTTCTTACCTTCCATAATTGGAGTATCTTGATTGGCAGTTGAAAGCACTTCAAGTTTGCCTTCAGCATTAACAACAAGCCAAGCCCAACCTGAACCAAAACGTCCTGTTGCTGCTGCTGTGAAAGCAGCTTTAAAGTCTTCAAATGAACCAAAAGTTGCATCAATGTCTTCAGATAACTCTTGTGAAATTTGAGTTTCTTCTGGTGACATCAATTCCCAGAAAAGAGCGTGGTTAAGATGTCCACCACCGTTATTGATGACTGCCTGACGAATATCTTCTGGAATTTGAGAAACATCAGCTAAGAGCGCTTCTAAGTCTTCTCCAATTTCAGGATGTTTCCCAAGAGCAGCATTTGCATTAGCAACATAAGTTGCATGGTGCTTATCATGATGTAGTGTCATTGTCTCAGCATCAATATGTGGCTCAAGCGCATCATATGCATAGGGTAAATCTGGTAAAATAATTGCCATGTCGAAATCCTCTTTTCATCTATTATTACCCTTATTCTATAGGAATTTGGAACAGCTTTCAACTCTTTTGTTTCTTTAATTAGGGCTTTTTATGAGCAATTTTTAATAAGGCTAAGTCAAAGAGATAATCCTTATCATAAGTCCCTCTTTTAATAGCATAGTCAGTCTCAATTAAAATCCTAATCGCTTCTTTTAAAAAAGCGAGGGGAAGGTTTCTAGAATCCCTGACAGCAAATTTTACTTGATAAGGGTTGATTTTACGTCCTATGTAATGGGATAGTTCAGAAACAATTTGACTCTCTGACTTTCCTTTACTAGCCAATATTTTAACTTGCAAAAACATCCGAAACTGTCCTAACATGATTGCAATCAATTTGATTTCGTCTTCGCCTTGTAGACGTAAATCTCTTACTAAATCACGCGCTAAATCTATCCTACCAAGTAAGACATCTTGAGTCAAATCAAATATATTATCTTGCAGGCTTTTAGGGATAGCCTCTCTAACATCATTAGACGAAATATGACCGTCTGTTTTATATGACTTTAAGAAAGCGATATTCGTTAAAGTATCACTAAAATCATAGTTAGACTTAATCAATAACTCATCAAAAACGCCTGCTTCAAAAACTAATCCTTCTTGGTGAGCATATTTTTGAAAATACGTCTTTAAATCTGATTCTTTTAAAGTATTAGCCTCTAAAACACGAGCATCACGTTTCAATAACTTTACAAGTCGACGTTTTCCATCAAGTTTTCCTGGGGCACAAATAACAAGTCTCGTAGTATCTACAGGATTCTGCAAGTAGGCTTCAAAGCGCTTCATTGCTTGTTCATCTAAATAAGTTTTTTTATCAGTCGTAATATCTTGAAACTGATCAAAAATAACAACCTTATAGTCTGATAAAAAAGGTAAACTTTCTAAGTCTAATTCCGCATTTTGATAGTCTTCTTCACTTAAATCAAAATAAGAATAGGCTAAATCGTCTTTATTGAATCCAATTACCTGAAATAGCTTCTCTTTCATCTGAGCATATTGCCCTAAATCTTCTCCTGCTAAAACAGTTACTAACCCTAAATTATCTGGGGTAATTCTCCCAATTTCTTCAATCGCAATCATATTCCTTATTATACCATAAGGAAACTTTTCAAGGTGTCAAATAATACTTAAAATCATTCATCAACTCTATGAGAAATAATTCCAAATTGACAATCTCGGATAAAATGGTCATTATTCTCTTCTAATTCTTTTTGTAAATTGACATCTTCTAACCCCTGAAGGTCACTATATTTTTGTATTCTTTCTTTCATGATATTTAGTAGCCAAGATAGATCTGTACCAGTTTGTGACGTTTGAATGACATTTTCTGATACAAAATGGTCAACGATTAAGCCTGCTTCTAACATTAATTGCTCAAGTTGACTTCCAATATGAATGTGTCCTCCTTCCTTCTCAACAGTTTGCCAGATTAGTGATTGTATTTTATTCATATTTACAAAGCTAGGCTTAGCTAGTTCTAAACACATTGCATCACTTTCTTGAAAAACATAAAAACCATTTTGCTTTAACAAAGGTGTTAAACTTTCTATTACTTTCTTTGGATTTTTTTGATACATTAATACACGACGTCCAATAATAGCATCAAAACTTTTTGTTTCAAAGGAGGAAAATGCTGCTAAATCTGCGTTTTGATAACTAACATTAGCATAGCCATTATCATGTCTAGCTTGCCATAAAAGTTGCTCATTAATATCAATTCCTACAACATCACCTTCTTTACCAACGATATCAGCAGCCAAACGCGTTAATTCCCCACTACCACAACCAATATCCATAACTCTCATACCGGGCTGCAAAGCTTTTTTTAATAATGCTTTTGAAAAATCTTCTCTGTGAAACATAATAACACTCTCCTCTCTTCTATTTTAGCAAATTAAAGGTTAATACGTACTATCAGCAAAAAATTATAATAGGTTGAAATTTTATAGCATTATTTTCTTGTTTTCGTATCTACTTTATTATAGAATAACAACTAATCATTTTTAGCATGACGAGCTCAATTACAAAAGGATAATCATGAAAAACTATCGAAAACTTATTGTACTACTACTTCTAATCTTTTTTGTCATTTTTACGGGAGCATATGCTTACACGCATATTGTTGAAAAAAGATCCCTAACTAGCAATACTATTGAAAAAACTCTACCTGTGGTAAATCAGATTAAGCCTCAAACCATTAAAGAATACCAAAATTACTTAACTAAGGTAGCTAAACGTAATGTTCTTCCTGTAGACATTCCTCAGGCATTAAATAATGAAAAGGTAGAAATTACCGCTACTGATGGCATGCAAACATTCACTTGGAATGATAAAAATAATCCTAAGCAAAAGGTTATCTTCTATGTTCATGGAGGATCATATATCCATCAAGCTTCCGAATTACAATATATTTTTGTCAATAAACTAGCTAAAAAATTAGATGCAAAAGTTGTCTTTCCTATTTACCCTAAAGCTCCTACATATAATTATAGTGATGCTATCCCCAAAATTAAAAAATTATACCAAAATACATTAGCTAGCGTCACATCTCACAAACAGATTATCCTAGTAGGTGAAAGTGCAGGCGGAGGCCTTGCTTTAGGTCTTGCTGATAACCTTGTCACGGAGCATATCAAACAACCAAAAGAAATTATTTTAATATCACCATGGTTAGATATTGCTACTAATAATCCAAAGATTGAAAAAGTTCAAAAAAAAGATCCCCTTCTTAAAGCTTGGCAATTACAACAAGTAGCTCCTTACTGGGCAAATGGAAAAAAGAATTTTAAAAATCCTCAAGTTAGTCCTCTTTACAGTAGCCAATTTAACAAGATGGCTCCAATATCATTTTTTATAGGAACGCACGATATTTTCTACCCCGATAATCAATTATTACATCAAAAATTAGCAAAAGAAAACATTAAACACCACTATATCGTTGGCCAAAAAATGAACCACGTTTATCCAGTCTTACCGATTCCTGAAGCAGAGACTGCTTTCAAACAAATGCTTAAAATTATCAATCATTAAATAAAAAGGTTTCCAATCAAGTTTAGTTGGAAACCTTTTTTCTATTACTTTTGAATGACTAATTGTCTTGAGATAAAAACTCTGAGAATAAAACTTCTTGACTAATCTTTTCAGCTAAAGCCTGTTTAAAAGCTAATTTCCCTAAATAATAGGATTTGTGGTCAATTGTTGGGAGTTTCAAAAGTTGCCCAACTAATAAACATTCCTGACCAATAATATAGGGACGTTTTTTCCTACTTTCTTCATAACCTTTTATTAGCCCTGCCGCGACTTCATCACTTGTAGCTAATATACCATCTATACTAACTTCTTTTACCAATTGATAAGATAAATTTAGTCCCTCATTAAAGTCATGAACATTCCCAACTACCATATATGGAGAGGATAGTTGCCCATAGACCTCTTGATAAGCTAATAATGCGGATTGATAGGTAGCAGAGGATTCATTATTCCTTGAAAATAATAAAACTAAGTGCTCCAAACCTCGTAACTTCATATCAGAAAACGCCTCTAGAAATGAAGAATAGCGATCAAGGTAAGCAGAGGATAGGTGATTATATTCCTGCAATTTTTCACAAACTACTATTCGTCCATATTTTGCATAAGTTTCAATAATATCGAGGCTAATTGCTCTTGAAGTGAATATTAAAGCATCAATAGCTTCCATCTTGAGCTGTTTCAAGTAGGAAAGTTCTAATTCTTTGTTGTAATCTGAAGGCATCATAACAAGTTGATAGTCGGTAGTTTTAGCAGCATCTAATAGGCCATTTATTAATTGTGTAAAATAAGGATGGCGCGTGTGGGGAATGACGACACCTATTTTTTGTGTTTTGCCTCGACTTAAATCCCGCGCTAGTTGATTTGGTATATAATCCAATTCGGTGATAAGAGCCATTACTTTTTGTCGTGTCTCATCAGAAACATGTGGGTGATGATTGATAACACGGGAAACTGTTGATTTAGCAACACCTGCCTTTTTAGCTATATCACTAATACTTGTCATTATAAGACTCCTACTTTAAAAATTTTTGAATCCCATATCCCACTCCGTCTTCATCATTAGACTTAGTTAGTTGATATGCTATCGCTTTGATATCATCAAAAGCATTATCCATAACAATAGGGTAACCTACCATTTCAAGCATAGGCAAATCATTATGTCCATCTCCAAATGCAGCCGTTTCTTCTCTAGCTAACTGCTCTTTTTGAAGGATGTAAGCAATTCCTTTAGATTTTTTGGCTAAGAGATGTGTAATTTCAAGATACGCTTTACCTGAACGTTGAATAGTGATTTCTGGTAACTCCAAACTTTGAAGATATTTTTCTAATTCTAGCATATTTGCTTCATCGAAAGTAATCATCATAATTTTAAAAGTATTTGTGTGACCTTCTAAAAACTGATCCTCATTATGAATAAACGTTGGGCATTGTTGAGTTAAACTATGTTCGTATCGGATTCCTTCATCTATTTTATCACAATACCAGTTATTAAGATCGTAATAAGATAAACTAACTTGAGGAAAATGAAACCGTATTCCTCTTAGCAATTGTTTTACTGTGCTTTTTTTAATGATTTGTGTATGAATAGGTAGAACTTGATTATTATCTCCTATTCTATAAATCAATCCTCCATTAAAAGCAACTTGGACTCCTCCTAATTGAAGTGCATCTACGGCATCCTTCATTTCCATAGGTGCCCTAGCAGACACTAAAGTTACTGGAATCGCTGCCTCACGTATTAAGGTAGCGTTACTTTTACTCACTTGTCCTTCACTATTTAATAGTGTACCATCCATGTCACAAAAAATACGTTTGATAGTCATAAAAAATACCTCTCTTCTTCTGAAATCAGTATAAATGCTGGAACCCGTTCCATGTCAAGCTTAAAATTACTGAATTCTTGCGAAAAATAGATTGTATTTAACAGATACGCAATCATTTTAAGAAATCAACGAACTGTCTGAATATGCCACTTCCACCATCCTGTTAGCCTAATTGTACCTGATTGATCCGTTCGGAAAATCTTGCTTTTAATCTTTTGGAACCTTTGTAAAGTCTCTTGATGAGGATGCTGGTAACGATTATTTTTACCAGCTGACACTAGAACCACACTAGGAGACAACTTTTTCAGAAAGGATAGACTTGATGAGCCCTTAGAACCATGATGTCCTGCTTTAAGGATATCTACTGATAAATTAGGATAAGCTTCTAATAACTGCTTTTCTCCCTCTTCCTCCAAATCACCGGTAAATAAGAAGCCTTTTCCTAATAAATGTCCATATAAAACAATTGAATCATTATTTTTTCCATCACCCTTGTGCCATGGGTAAAGTACTTGTAAATAACTTCCCATGACAGCAAGTTTATCACCGGCTTCTATAGATTTTACCGCTACACCTATCTTTGATAAACGCTTAACGTACTGCGAATTCGTTAAAGAACCTGAACTTGTAATCAAACGTGCAACTTTAAAATGCTTTGAGATAACTTCCATATCCCCCATATGATCTGTATCGGTATGAGTTATCACTAAATCATCTATCTTGCTAATACCTCTGCTTTTCAAGTAAGGAATGAGCGTTCTCTCAGCATTAGACTGATTTACTTTTTGTTTCCATTCTTCAGGCTGTTCAAATCTCACCCTTCCCCCAGTATCAATTAAAATTGTTTTTCCTAACCAATCCCTCACTAAAATACTATCTCCCTGTCCAACATCTAAAATCGCAACCTCGTTAGTAATTGGATTCTTAGTGATAAAAAACAAGGTAAAGATAATAAGAAGGGAGCAATAACGAAAACATTTAGAATGATAATAATCATAAAGTAATCCCAAAATTATAATCATGACTATTAAAAGAAAAAGGCTGGGCTTTCCAAAAATAAGTGGCCTTGGAAAAAGTTGCCCAGTCCATTTTAATAACACTTCTAGGATTTCAAACAAACTATTAATACAACCTAATTTAACGATAGGCGATAAGACAAATATAACAGTTAATAAAGGCAAAAATATAATATCAAATGCAAAAGATAAAAGTGCTGTTAATATAATTGATATTGGTTGAAAACCCGAAAAATAGTAGGTTAGTATGGGAAGAATTCCTACAGAGACTGTCAAAGATTCGATAGCTACTTTTTTTATACTCGAAAAATGATCAAAGGAGGTCATCGTAAGTATAAAAGCATAAACAAAGCTAAGAACTCCTCCCGTAGTCAAAAGTGAGTGGGGGAGAGAGATAAGACAAATTAACAAGCAGAGAGCAAAGTTCTCATCTTTCTTGACACCGCTATGTGATAATAAAGATTGAATAAGTGCCCTAACGACTGAGATACTAAAGCCTGTTAAACCAGCATAAATTAGCGAGAATGGTATTTGAAGTAACCAAACATGGTCTAGACGTAAGCCAATACGTAGACAGATATAACGAAAAATACCGAGAAAAAAACCTACTTGCATACCTGACAAAGCAAATAAATGTATAATACCTAGACTACTATATAAATCGGACATGTCATCAAAGGTCTTATCTAGATATCCAAACAAAAGCCCTGACATATAGTGACGCATAGGATTTGGAAAAGTTTGACTAATAACAATTGCACTTCTACGCCACTTAAACATAAGATCAAAGAAAGACCTATGTTGAAATAAGCGTATCTGTTTTATCTTTGTCACTTTGGCGATACGATAAATTCCATGTCTTTTTAAATACTGACGATAATCAAAGCCATTAAAATGCCTTCTCTCCTCTGCTTCTTCAAGTTTGATATCTGCAATTATCATTATATTATTATCAAGATTTTGAAAATAATCTTTCTCACTTTTATTTTTTAATGTATAAAAAGCTTGATAAGTGTTACCTGAAGCATCTGCCTGGAATGATAAAACATCACCATTGATAGAAATAGTATCAATACGCACTTTAATCTGGCTAATATGATTCGGTACTCTTTGATATTGGACATTCATATTGTGATTTTGCCATAAAAAATAAAATAAGAAAAAAATTACTATTGCTATTGTTTTAAAAATAGTTTCACGATCATATTGATAAATCAGAAAAATAAAAGTAAATAAAAGAAAGGCACAACCAAGCATTGTCCAAGAAAACACTAGTAAGTAAATTTGGAAGACCAACAATGCTAAATAAATAGGTTTTAGAGGAAAATACTTAGTCAATTGTAACATCTTGACGTAATTTTTCTAGTGTTTTCTCACCAATACCTGATACGTTTTTGAGGTCATCAATAGTTTTAAAACCACCTTGACTATCACGATAATCTAAAATATCTTGAGCTCTTTTAGCTCCAACGCCTGATATGGTCTGAAGACTTGATAAATCTGCTTTATTAAGATTAATTTTCCCCTTACTATTTCCCTGAGTGGCGATATTATTTGCTTTCTCCTCTTCCACAACAGTTATTTTTTCACCTTTTTGAGCAACATAGATAACCGTCTCATCTTGTAATTTCTGTGCTAGATTAACGGATTTACTATCAGCGAGATTGCTTAGTCCACCTGCACGCTTAATCGCATCTGTTACACGACTTTGAGAAGGCAAACTATAAACACCTGGATGATTGACTGCCCCTTTTACGTCAACCGTTACTTGATTAGATACTTTATCTTTGACGTGACTAATCATTGGTACCTTTTTTTCTGTTATAGTTGATACTTTTTTCTCTAAATTGATATTTAAATTGTCTTCTTTATGATGAGTGCCAAAATGATTTAAACCCAAAATTCCAAATAATAAGAGTCCTACAATAATTCCTGTTGTCTCCCATTTATGCGATTTAATTTTTTCCAATACTATTTCAAACATAAAAATATTCCTCCATTTACTTATTCGTAACTAAAGAGATTTTCCTATTAAAAACAAAAAACTATTTACTAAAAAGTAAATAGTTTCCATGTAACACTTATTTTAGATGTTTTTGTGGATCCCACACAAAGCTTGCTAAATAACTAAAAATTAGAGTTAGGACAAGCAAGACAATAGCTATAATTGCTAAAGGTAGACGATAAATATAAGTCAATGGATTTAATTTCTTACCATCATCATAAGTTTCATTTTCTCTATCTAAACGATCAAATTCTTCCTGAATACGACGAGATACTTCTGCAATCCCTTCGGCATCCATACGCTTAATATCAGAAACATCAATAGGGTTACCAAAATTCATATCAACACGATGCCCCTTTAATAGATTTTTAAAAACCATAGGACCTCTATATGCTGCTGGCATAATTCTGACTTTTGCCATTTTTGCAATAACAGCTACGCCTCCTTTGACATCTTTGGAGTGGCGGCTTCCACTCGGAAACATCACCAAAGAACGGTTACTATTTTTCAGCATCTTTACAGGATATCGAATAGCATCTTGCCCTGGCTTTTCACGATCAATAGGGAAAGCACCGCACATTTTAATCCACCAACCAAACAAACGATTCGTGAATAATTCTTTTTTGGCCATAAAAATAAACTGTTTGGGTCTAGCAGCAAAAGCCATGTACACAGGATCCCAAAATGTTCTGTGTGGAGCTACTAAAATATAATTTTCATCATCTTTTAACATTTTATCTTCATTATGATAGTGCGCATTACCATTAGCCACCCAAATCAAGAACATAACTAAAGTACGTAAGTAAGTATAGAACATGTTTCTCCTCTACCTTTCATCAAGTAACTTCTATTTTATCATGCTTCCTTTTTTTTAGGAAGAATTATCTTAAAAACAACCTCCACACTTTCAAAACTAGTGCTAGGAAGCTGTAATTTTGCTATAATAAGCCTATGATAGATACAATTTTAAAAGAAAATGAACGCATTGATCAGCTTTTTTCAACTGATGTCAAAATCATCCAAAACAAAGAAGTTTTTTCCTACTCCATAGATAGTGTTTTATTGTCTCGGTTCCCTAAACTTCCTTCTCGTGGTCTTATCGTTGACTTATGCAGTGGTAATGGTGCTGTCGGTTTGTTTGCCAGCACCAAAACAAATGCGACAATTATAGAGATCGAACTACAAGAGCGCCTTGCGGATATGGCTAAGCGTTCGATTAAGCTTAATAAATTGGAAAAACAGGTTACTATGATTAATGATGATTTAAAAAATCTTCTTGATCATGTTCAACGTTCAAACGTTGATTTAATGCTTTGCAATCCACCTTATTTCAAAGCAAGCGAAACCTCTAAAAAAAATCTAAGCCCGCATTATCTCCTTGCAAGACACGAAATAACAACAAACCTTAGAGAAATTTGTCAAATTGCTCAACATGCTCTAAAAACAAAAGGACGTATCGCTATGGTACATCGTCCAGACCGTTTCCTTGAAATTATTGATACGATGCGTCAGTTCAATTTAGCACCTAAACGTATCCAATTTGTTTATCCAAAATTAGGAAAAGATGCTAATATGCTTTTAATTGAAGCTATTAAAGATGGCTCGACAGAAGGTATGAAAATACTTCCTCCTCTTGTTGTTCATCAAGATAATGGAGACTATACTGAGACTATTTTTGATATATATTTCGGGGAAAACGGAAAATCTCATGATTAAAGTTCCTGCTTATATGTATGTTTTAGAATGTTCAGATGGAACACTTTATACAGGTTATACTACAGATGTCAAGCGCCGTCTCAATACACACAATACTGGAAAAGGTGCTAAATATACTCGTGCGAGATTGCCAGTAAAACTTCTTTATTCTGAAGCTTTTAATAGCAAACAAGAAGCAATGAGGGCAGAAGCATTATTTAAACAAAAGACTCGGCAAGCAAAATTGACTTATATTAAACAACATAAAAATGAACAATAATACGATAATATACTAAGTGTAATGAGCCTATCCTCGCTTCTTTAACTTTTAAATTTCAACCTCACTTTAACCTTTTGTCTTCATTCTTAAAGTTATAAGGCAATTTTATGGATATCACTATCTACGCTTTATCTTACAAAAAATAAAAAAGGAGTCGCTCAGCAACTCCTTTTTCGTAATCCTCTTATTTATCGCCTTTATTGCGAATAACAAATCCAGTTTGTTTTTCACTTGAAGTGTTTTTATGAGGTTTTTTATTTTCTTGACAACGATTATCTTTCTTGAACTTATCATCACGACGTTTAAAATCACGACGACCACCACGATCATCACGGTCGCGATTTCCACGACGATCACCACGATCATTGCGTCGACGATCGCCACCACGGCCATTTCCTCGTCCACCTTTACCTTTAAAGCCACCACCTGATGGTTTAAATGGTAATGGTTTTTCACGTGTGATTTCAACTTCTGGTAACGATTCTGGATCCTGAACTGTTAAGCTTAAGACATAAAGAGCAAGTTCTTCTGGTGTGTATTGAGTTGCTAATTCCAAAGCATCGGCTTTAAATTTATCAAATTTAGAAACTAATTCTTGATCCTCAAAGTCACGTGCAATACGTTTCAATGCAACTTTTTTCTTAGCCTGAAATGCTTCGCTTGCAGTAGCAGGCTTCATTCCAGTCATACGTTTTTTAGTTAAGTTTTCAATAATTGTCAAATATCCCATTTCGTTTGGTGAAACAAAAGTGATAGATTGACCAGATTTACCAGCACGACCAGTACGTCCAATACGGTGAACATAACTTTCTGGATCTTGGGGAATATCATAGTTGTAAACATGTGTAACGCCTGAAATATCTAAACCACGCGCAGCAACATCTGTGGCAACAAGAATATCAATATGGTCATTTTTAAAGTCTCTGATAACACGAAGACGTTTATTTTGATCTAAGTCTCCATGAATTCCTTCTGCTCGGAAACCACGTAATTTTAGTCCACGAGTTAATTCATCTACACGACGTTTCGTACGTCCAAAGACAATTGACAATTCTGGTTGATCAACGTCCATCAAACGTGTCATAGTATCGAATTTTTCATTTTCCTTAACGCGAACATAATACTGATCAACATTCACATTAGTTAATTCAGTTGCTTTAATTTTAACATGCTCAGGATTTTTCATGAATTTAACCCCGATACGTTTGATTGGATCAGGCATTGTCGCTGAGAATAAAAGAGTTTGACGTGCTTCTGGTACACGACTAATGATTGCTTCAATGTCCTCTAAAAATCCCATGTTAAGCATTTCGTCTGCTTCATCAAGAATAAGAGTTTCAATGTGATTAAGTTTAAGTGCTTTACGTTTAATTAAATCAAGTAATCGACCTGGAGTTCCAACAACAACGTGTGCTCCTGAACGTAATGCCTTGATTTGTTTTTCAATACTTGACCCACCATAAACAGAGCGGACCTTAACACCTTTATCGCGTCCAAAACGGAACAATTCTTCTTGTGATTGTACTGCAAGTTCACGTGTAGGAGCAATAATAAGTGCTTGAATAGTATTATCTTCAGTATGAATTTTATTTAAAGTTGGTAACCCAAAAGCTGCAGTTTTTCCTGTACCTGTCTGCGCTTGACCAATGACATCTTTGCCTTCAAGAGCAAGTGGGATAGTCATTTCTTGGATTGGTGATGGCTCTACAAAGCCTGCTTTTTCTACCGCTGAAAGAATATCTTGCGATAAGTTAAGTTCTGTAAATTTCAAATGTTTCTCTTTTCTAAAAGACAGTGCGAAGCTGCCTTATGAACCTTTATTAGTTATCTTTTCTGACAACCTACTTAGTGTAACACAATTAAAAGTAAAAAGATATAAAATAAGGTCAATCTAATAAATAACACGCTTTCATAAATTGCTAGTTCTATTAGTTGCTTCAGAAAATAGAAAAAAGGCAATAAAAACCCTCCATCTATAAAGAAGGAGGGTTCATAGTTTATCTATCTAGAACGCAACGTCTGCTTCACTTGGAATCTCCTTAGTGATATAGTGACGAATCTCTTTACTTGTTAGTACTTCTTTAAGTACTTTTATTTTATCACTATTTTTATTATCTTCACGAGCTACCAAGGCACCTGCAAAACGGATATCTGGTTTTTTCTCATATAATAATCTATCCCTTTTAGGAACTAGATTGATTTTTGTCACATATCCAGGGAAATTAAAGACAAGGTCATATTCAAAATAGGCCTGATTGAGGTTAAGTAATGCTACAGGTTCAATTCGTAATTTTTTAGGGTTAGTAAGAATATCTTCGATAGCCTTGGTCTTTTTGGACGTATTCTTTAAGGTGATAAGTTTCTTTTCTTGCAATAAAAGCAGAGCTCTAGTCATATTGGCAGGATCAGACGGAATCGCTACCTTAGCACCGTCTTTAAGCTCGGCAATATTTTTCAAATGTTGACCATAAAAACCAGCCAATGAATGATAAATTGGTGTAATTGACACTAGATGACCATCATTTTCCTTATTAAAGATACTCATGAAAAATTCATGTTGTAAAAGGTTAGCATCATGTTCTTTGTTTTCTAAAGCAATGTTAGCCTGAATATAGTCAGAGACCATGACAACCTTTAAAGTATATCCTTTTTCTTTTACATTATCTTTAACCAAATCTAAAAAGGTAGATGTAGGTTTGCTGTAAGTTGCAACAGTAATCACTTTTTCTTTACTATTCTTATCTTTAATTTGCTTAGACGACATTGCTTGCTTAGTACATGCCACTAAACATAAAGACATCATGATTAGACATGTTAGGGAAAGTAATTTTTTCATAGTTCCTCTTTTCTTTTATTTTCTTGAGTAGCGGTTTGCTATAAAATAGCCCAAACTCTGTAAGATAAACACATATATTATAAATAAGACAACAATCAAGTACATAACTGGGTAGTCATATTCTTGATAGCCAAAACGATAGGCATATTCACCCAAACCTCCTGCACCAATAACTCCCATTATTGTCGAGTAGCCAAGAATACTTATAGCCGTTGCAGTAAATGATAAAACAAGGTCAATCTTGATGGAGGGGATTAAAAAATAATAAATTATCTGTCTCTTGTTAGCCCCTAGACTGAGAGCTCGATCAACAACAACTTGAGGTATATTTAATAAAGCTTGTTCCACATAACGTGCATACAAACTGACTGAAACCAAAGTAAGAGGTAAGATTGCCGCTATCGTTCCAAATGAGGTCCCAAAAATTAATCGATTGAGAGGGATTAAGATAAAAATAAAAATAAGGAAAGGGACACTCCGTAACGTACCTAAAAATAAATTTAATAGTTGATAGGCTAAAGAATGTTTAATCAAGTAAGACTTTCTCAATGAAAACAATAAAATACCTGTTGGAAAAGCAATTAGAAAACAAAGAATCAAGGTTAACCCTAACATTAAATTGGTTTCCCAAAATGATTTTAAGATACCTTCGCCATGTTTTTCAATAATCTCAATCATGTAACAAAAACTCCTTTACTTGATCTACGTAGTTTGACTCTAATTGATTCAGAGTTGCTTTCACTGGAACAACAGTATCTACAATAGTCTGGTGATCCAAAATCATTACACGATCACAATATTGTTTTAAAAGAGATAGGTGATGAGCAATCATCAAGATAGAGATGCCATATTTTTCACGAAGATCAGACAACAAGTTAAATATCTCTTTTTCACTATTAGTATCTAAGGCAGAGCTGATCTCATCACATAGAATAAGTTTCGGTTTTTGCAAAACAGCCATAGCAATTGCAACTTTTTGTTGCTGCCCACCACTCAAACTATGGCATTTCACCTGTTTTAAATCCATCAAACCTAAAAAATCTAAGATATCATTAATTGCGTCATGATTTACTTTTTGATGATTTAATTTATAAACTAAAGCTAGATGATAATATACACTTTCTCCTACTAACAAATTATGATTTTGAAAAATATAAGCAATATCTTTACGCATCTGACGTAACTTATTATCAGAAAAAGACTTCACTTCTTTTCCTTGATAATAAATATTTCCTTTATCATAAGGGATTAAGCCATTAATCATCTTCAAAATAGTACTCTTTCCAGTACCATTAGAACCAATCAGACCAACTATCTCGCCTTCTTCTATATTAAAAGAAATATCATCTAATCTAAACTGTGATTTTGGAAAAATTTTTCCAACACTCTTTAATTCTATTATCATTATTTAATACTCCTCAAAAAAATATCTTATCAAAAAAATACAGCGTTTTCAAAATATATGCTTGAGGCCTACTATACTTCAAAATAAAAGCAGTGATAAAAATCACTACTTTTATTTTGAAAATGAGAATTTAGCACTATTAAAAGTTATAATTAAAACAAATAACTCTTAGTAGCAACACTTGCTAAATTGTTTATTTTAAAACAGCTATCGCCAAAGCTTTCTGTATACTCACTATGTTACGGTCGTTCTTAAACTGAAGTACTTCTGCTGGTTCTATTGCTGATGATATCCAAATCTTTAACTCAGCATCTAAATCAAAATGACCACTAGTTTCCACTGTAAAACGTGATATAGAAGCATAAGGTATAGAATTATAAGAAACCTTTTTACCTGTCACCCCCTGTTTATCAACTAAAATTAAACGATAATTAGTAAAAACAATCAAATCACGAATTAAGGTATAAGCTAAATCAACCTGTTCATCTGAAATCAGAATATCAGATAACTGATTCTCGACTTTATCGGTATCCATTTGTGAAGCATTTCCCATTAATCCCGAAAAAATTCCCATGTTAATCTCCAATCTTTTCTATGTATTATAACTATTTTAGTCTAAAAAACTTAAAAAGTCACTCAAATTTGAGTGACTTTAAATTTTACATTTTTTCTTCAAGCTTCACATCAGGATACTTATCAGCAAACCAGCGAAGTGCAAAATCATTTTCAAATAGGAAAACTGGTTGGTCAAAACGATCTTTTGCCAAAATATTTCGGCTTGAAGACATGCGTTCGTCTAAATCGTCTGAGTTAATCCAACGTACAGTCTTTTTACCCATTGGTGTCATAACAACTTCAGCATTGTATTCACCTTCCATACGATGTTTAAAAACTTCAAACTGAAGTTGACCCACAGCACCCAGCATGTATTCGCCTGTCTGATAATTCTTATAAAGCTGAATTGCTCCTTCTTGTACTAATTGCTCAATACCCTTGTGGAATGATTTCTGCTTCATAACATTTTTTGCTGATACTTTCATAAATAATTCTGGGGTAAAAGTTGGTAATGGTTCAAATTCAAATTTATTTTTCCCAACCGTTAAGGTATCCCCAACTTGATAAGTTCCTGTATCATAAACCCCGATAATATCCCCAGCAACAGCATTCGTCACATTTTCTCGTGATTCTGCCATAAATTGAGTAACATTGGAGAGCTTAGCGCCTTTGCCAGTGCGTGTCAAATTAACTCCCATACCACGCTCAAATTCACCAGAAACAATACGAACAAAAGCAATGCGGTCGCGATGACGTGGGTCCATGTTAGCTTGAATTTTAAAGACAAAACCTGAAAAATCTTTAGCTAAGGGGTCAATAACATTACCTTCTGTAGTCTTATGACCATGAGGTTCTGGAGCAAACTCCAAGAAAGTATCAAGAAAAGTCTGAACTCCAAAGTTCGTAAGGGCAGAGCCAAAGAATACTGGAGTTAGGTCACCATCAAGAATCGCTTGTTCTGAAAAGTCATTACCTGCTTCTTGAAGAAGTTCAATATCTTCTTTGACTTGTTCATAAAATGGATTATTGGCAAACAGCTGATCACCGTCTTCAATACTTGCAAAACGCTCGTCTCCCTTATAGAGTTCTAAACGTTTATTATGTAAATCATAAAGCCCTTCAAATGATTTCCCCATACCAATTGGCCAATTCATTGGATAAGAAGCAATACCTAGTACTTCTTCTAACTCTTCAAGCAAATCCAGTGGCTCACGTCCATCACGGTCCAATTTATTAATAAACGTAAAAACCGGAATATTACGATGCTTAACAACTTCAAAAAGTTTTTTAGTTTGAGCCTCAATACCTTTAGCCGAATCTACAACCATGACAGCTGCATCCACAGCCATTAAGGTCCGGTATGTATCTTCCGAGAAATCCTCATGTCCAGGTGTATCCAAAATATTAACACGTTTACCCGCGTAATCAAATTGCATAACAGATGAAGTAACAGAGATACCACGTTGCTTTTCAATATCCATCCAATCGGACTTTGCAAAAGTACCTGATTTTTTCCCTTTTACTGTCCCTGCTTCTCTAATTTCACCACCAAAATATAATAGTTGCTCAGTAATAGTCGTCTTACCAGCATCCGGGTGAGAGATGATGGCAAAAGTACGGCGTTTTTTGATTTCGTCTTGTAATGTCATATTCAATCCTTAGCTTTTATCCATTTCTTAGTATTATTTTCAGTAGTCTCAACTGAAACAATAATCTTGTCTATAACTTTATTATTATAGCGAATTTAACAACATTCTTCAAGTTCAATCTATTTCCGAAGAAAGAAGAGAAGCCTGTGTCTAAAGACCCAAGCTTCTAAAATAAATTATTTTGATCGTGATTTTTTAAGGAAGCCTAACATAATCGCTAACCCTGTTACAATAAAACCAACCAAAGTTAAAATACTAATGGCTTGATCACCAGTTTTAGGCAATTTTTTAGCTAAGGCTGTCATAGCTTTTGGCTTAGCACCTATAGCCTTAACACTTGACTTCAAACTAGAAGATTGACTTTTCGTGAACTTCTTAGGGGAATCGTCCTTTTTATTTTTAATTGGTGCTGTTGGTTTCGAAGTAGGTGGTATTGGTTTTGGAGTATCTAAGAGTTCCTTTTCCTTCTCTTGGTTCATTTCTTTATCCAATTTATCAGGAGTAACAGTTTTTTCTTTCTTAATTTGTTTATCTGTTAGAAAAACACTGACATCACTACCAACAAGGGCAGTTTTAGGCATCTCAATCCCATTTACAAAAATATTGTATAACGTTCCTGCCATTAATTTATTGGCGAACCTTGCTTTGCCATCTTTTTCAGTCAAACCTTTTGCAACAATTGTCCCATTTGAATTAGTTAATGTCACTTCTTGGTTTGCTATAGTATTTCCATTAGCATCGTAAACAGTTACAACCGCTGCTTCTGCACTAAATTGAGGTGCTTTGGTACCTTTACCATCTACATAGAATGCAGCCGCTTTATGAGAGCCTGCTACATCAGTTCGAATAGTATAGCCCTTTGATTTTCCATCAATTGAAACACTGATATTTCTTGATAATGGTAGGTTGGTAAAGATAGCTTGTCCATTATCATTCGTTTTTAAAGAAGCAAGCGCTACTGCTTTACCATCAGTAATATCAGTCAACGTTACTTCTTTTCCTTTAACAACAAGTCCATCTTTATCTAAAGCAGTGACTGTAAAGGTAAAATAATCTTTTTTAGGTGCAACATTAACATATGCACTTCTTGATTCTCCAGGTACAATATCACCAATTTTTTTCCCATCAACAAAATATTGGTAGAATGTTCCATCTAGTAAACGATCAGTAAAGCGAGTTAATCCATTGTCACCAGAAACCAAGCTAGCAATCTCACGACCAGCTTGTGTTTTTAAGGTAACTGTCCTGCCTGAAACAGGTTCAGCATTTTGGTCTCTCACTGTAATGTCTATGGTTTTTTTTGAATACGTTGGCTCATTTGTCCCTACTCCTGTTGCTGTAAAACTAGCTGCTTTACTAGAGCCTGCTACGTCAGTTCGAATAGTATATCCTTTTACTTGTCCATCAACAGACACACTAAGGTTACGTTTTATAGGGAGATTATTAAAAATAGCTTGTCCGGCATCATTCGTTTTCACACTTGCAATAATTTTAGGCTGACCACTTGTCACCTCTGACAAAGTTACCAATTTTCCCGGCAAGACACGCGTCTGACTATCTACAACGGTTGCTACAAAACGGAAACCTTGTTGTGCACTTGCTGCCATTACTGGTGTCTCAGCTTTAGCGTTCACAGGTAATTGAGACGTTAATACAATACCTGATAATGCCGCTACAGTTACCAAACCTAATTTGGTATTGAATGATTTATTCATTACTATTTTCCTCCAGAAAAAATATATTTCAAAAATAATTAACCGGTTAAGTTTTTATTACGTACTATATCTTAGCAGATTAATAATTAGCGGTCAATCATAAAAATAGCTAAAAATGAAAAACATTATCCAGCTATTTATTTTTTAATAGCTAGATAATATAATAATATTAAAATAATTAAGATTCTTCTGTTTTAAGACTAGCTCTCATTCTCACTTTTTGGAAAATTTGTTTAACAAATAGGACGAGAAAACTTAATAGAGTTGTCACTATCAAAAGGTTTAAAAAGGGATTTGTTATTCCTAGTATTGGTGTCTTCATCATAAAGCCATAATTTCCCCCAGTCAAGAGGTTAATAAAAATCAAAGACATATTAATGAGAAGCGTTAGTTGTATAATCAATTTTGGATTTAATTTGTCCAAATTGGACTGTGTCATCAGATGTAGTAAACTAAGGACAAATAAAGCAAAATGTCCAATAAAGAAGAAAATATTAGTCACATGTAGAAACTGGTAAGGGTAAAAGTCTGGGTGAATCATTGCCAATACTCCACCTACTACTCCTAACAATGCGAAATAATCCTTTAATATTCCAGGCCTCGCTAAGAGAACGACAAACATGCCTATTCGACAATGGTAAAGGGGAAGACTTTCAGATAAAGGCAATTTTGCCCAGAAAAACCAAGTATAAATCGTAATTAACTGAAGTCCTAAAAGGATACTCCAAATAGTTTTATACAAAGGCTTATCTCTATTAACCAAAGTCAGCCACATCAGAAAAGGTAAGACAGATAAAATCAAACTATGGATAAGTAAAGGCATCTGCGGAATCTCTGTTCTGATATTAGAAAAGAATTCTATCATTTTAGTATTATCTTTCTATCATTTTTTTACTAGATACTTAGTATATCAAATTATTTGCTATAAGACAAAACTATTTTTCACAGAAAAAACTCTTTGGCAAAACCAAAGAATTTTAAATTAGATATATACTACACAACTTTAGTTGTTAATTTTCTTAAATATAGAGATAACAATAATCCGAATAAGAATAAAAAACCAAAAACCATTAATGTCAATTGATAGGAATTTCCCCATGAATATGTCTTTGATAACAATAGGGGCCCAAACAGACCTGCTATTGCCCATGCTGTTAAACTATAACCATGTAAAGTAGCTAATTCCTTTGTTCCAAAAATATCACTTAGATAAGCAGGTAATAAGGAAAAACCTGCACCATAACAAGTCATTAAAATAGACATCGCTATTGCAAATACAATAGCATTGAATGACAAAAATAAACTAGAAGTCATAATAAAGTTCACAATAAATAATATTATAAAGGTCAACGGGCGTCCAATGTAGTCAGAGAGACTTGCCCATAACAGACGTCCAAAACCGTTAAATATCCCTAGTACCCCTACTAATAAGGCTGCAGATTCTGCGGAATAGCCTGCTAAATCTTGTGCCATTGGTGAAGCTGCTGATATTAAACCTAAGCCACACGAAATATTAATAAACAAGGTCAACCAAATGATGTAAAAGGTTTTTGATTTTATAGCAACGTTTGCTTTTAATCCAGTGATAATTTGTGAATTCATAGCATTCTTTTTACCGTCGTGAGTCAAAATAGTTATTTTTTCCTGAGGTGGTTGTTTAATAAATTGTGAGGCAATCATCATGACAAAAAAATATACTAATCCCAAAATATAAAATGTTTTACCTACACCAATCCTAATCATTAAGGATTGTGCAAGTGGACTTGTTACTAAAGAAGCAAAGCCAAATCCCATAATAGCGAATCCTGTTGCTAGTCCCCTCCTATCAGGAAACCATTTAATAATAGTCGATACTGGAGTAATATAACCTGAACCAAGTCCGATTCCTCCTAAAATACCGTATGCAACATACAGTAACCATAACTGCTGAGTTTCAATGGCTAAGCCTGTTAACACATTCCCTGCTCCATATAAAATAGCAGAAATCATTCCCATTATCCTAGGACCAAAACGCTCTACTAAGTGTCCCATAAAAGCTGCAGACATTCCTAGACAAAAAATAGCCAAACTAAAAGCGAATGAAACTGATGAAATATCCCAACCAGTCTCTGAGATAATTGGGTTACGAAACACACTCCAAGCATAAGTTGATCCTAGCATTAAATGTAAAACGACTCCAGAAACCGCAACTACATAACGATTTAAATTTTTCAAACAATCCTCCTAAAAACGAACTTAAGTTTTATTTTTAAAAATATAGTTCGTAATAAACAGATTATCAAAAAACTGAATATATCACCAGTTTTCTGCTTAGCATATCTATTTTCCTCAATAAAACTGAATATTATTCGTGATTAAAAAACAAAAAAGTTAGGGTAACTTGTTACCCTAACCCCTCTATTATTCTACTTCAAGAATATCAACTATTTTAGAAAGATTCATTGAGTTAGAACCTTTTAATAATATTTGATCTTTCTCCTTAAGAGTATCTTTTACTTTTGCAAGCAATTGATCAAACTGATCCACTTCTTGATTCTTTTTAAAGAAATACACTTTACCAATTGGGAACATCTGGCTTGCTAATTGAGCCAACTCCTCAATATCCTGGCCATAACAAATCAAAGTATCAATAGAGTCAGGTCTGATACTCATAATCATTTGATTATGTAAATCCACAGATTGTTCTCCCAGTTCTTTCATATCAGCTAAAAGAGCAATCTTCTTTCCACCATCATTATTCGGAATAGCTGAAAAGGTTTCTAGTATCAATCGCATAGCCGTTGGGTTAGCATTGTAAACATCTGATAAAATATCTGCTCCATTGGCTGATTTCTTCCATTCGGTGCGATTACGAGTTAGTTGAAGATTTTCTAGAGCATCCACTATATCTTCTTCTGCTACTGCCAATAATTTTCCAACATAGGCAGCGACCATCGCATTAGTTGCATTGTACTTACCAGGTACTGGTATACGTAATTGGTGCTCCAAAGCATTAGTTTTAAAAGTTAAGGAATGTTTTTCTTCTTTGAGTTCTGTCACTTGCAATTCTTGGTCATGACCAAAACGAATAGTCATCTGGTTTGCTGGAAGATATGGATCAATAATTGGATCTCCCGGTGCAATTAATATGCCATCTGAACTCATACCATCTGTGATTTGCATTTTCCCTTCTGCAATCTTTTCTCGACTACCAAAAAATTCTAAGTGTGCTTCACCAATCAAAGTAACAACAGCAATACGTGGTTTTGCAATTTCAGATAACACATGGATATCTCCAAGATGATCCTGTCCCATCTCCAAAACAATTTTTTCAGTATCTTCTGGCATGTGTAGCACAGTATAGGGTAAGCCAATCTCGTTATTGTAGTTTCCTTGTGTTTTATAAGTCTTATATGTGGTTGATAAGATTGCAGCTATCATATCTTTAGTTGTTGTCTTACCATTTGAGCCAGTTACTGCAATAACATCAACGTTCATCTTTTCAATATAATACTGTGCCAAGACTTGAAATGCTTTAAGTGCATCAGACACTAAAAGATAAGGATGACCCTCTATTTCCTTCTCTGAAATGGTTGCTATTGCTCCATTATCAAAAGCCATCTCTATAAACTCATGTCCATCTCTTGCTCCTTTTAAGGGAAGAAATAAGTCACCTTCACTGATATTACGACTATCAAATTCAATATTTCCCAGGGGAACGTCTTCAAACTCTGATACTTGATTTTTAGCGCCAACTACTTTAGCAACTTCATGCAAACTAAGCTTCATATCATTTCCTTTTCTATTATTTAGCAACAATGTTGTAGATAGTATGCTATCCCTTATAAACGAATATACTCCTAAATTATAACACACTTTCATAACATATCATAGATTTGAAAAAGCTCAACTAAGAAAGACTTAGTTGAACTTTTTTAAATTAAATGACTCTCACGTTTTTCAAACATTTCTTTAGCTAACATAACTAACTTTTCAATCAAATCACTATAAGTTAGCCCCATATTTTCCCAAAGCAGAGGATACATTGACCACTGAGTAAAACCGGGCATTGTATTCAGTTCGTTTAAGAAGATTTGTCCATCTTTCGTCAAAAAGAAATCACAGCGTGATAAACCACAAGCCCCGATTGCTTTAAAAGCTTTACTTGCATATTGACGCATTGCTTCCATAGTTGCTTCATCAACTTTAGCTGGAATATCCATAGTAATTTTATTATCAATATATTTGGCGTCATAGTCATAGAAATCGACGTCTTTAACGACTTCGCCAGGAAAAGTTGTCTTAACATCATTATTGCCTAAAATACCTACTTCAATTTCACGAGCTGTCACGCCTTGTTCAATCAAAATACGGCTATCATACTTGAGAGCTAAGTCAATTGCAGAGCGAAGTGAGGATTCATCTGTCGCTTTTGAAATACCTACTGATGACCCCATATTAGCCGGTTTTACAAAAATTGGGAAACTTAAAGTTTCTAAAGAGAGTTTAATCGCATGTTCCAAATCATCACCCTCAAAATAAGTTTGATATGCAACCTGAGGTACACCTACTGTTGCAAGGACTTGTTTTGTTGTAATTTTATCCATAGCCACGCTTGAAGATAGAATATTAGTCCCAACATAAGGCATCCTTAAAACTTCTAAAAATCCTTGGATAGAACCATCTTCCCCCATTGGTCCATGTAAAACGGGGAAAACAATTGCATTATCATCATAGATATCACTTGGACGAACCATTTTGTCTAAATCAACAGTTTGGTTTGTCATTAACTTTTCATCTGAAGATGGCATTTCATCAAATTCTTGTGTTTTAATAAATTGACCTACTTGCGTGATAAAATAAGTTTTAACAAAAAATTTATCATAATTAATAGCACGCATGACGCTTTCTGCAGACAGTACAGATACTTCACGTTCCGCAGAGCGACCACCGTAAAGCAAGATCAATGTTTCTTTTGACATATTTCTTCTCTTTTCTATCTAATCTAAGATTGACCTTTTAATAATACCATATTTTAACTTAACTTTCAAAAATCAATCCACTTAAAGTTAGTATTGTAAAAGAAAAAGTTAGGAGATTCCCAACCTTTTCTTTATAACAATTATAACTCTGTACGATTTTCGATTGCTCGAAGCAAGGTTACTTCATCTGCATATTCGATATCTGAACCAACAGCTAAACCTCTCGCTAATCGTGTCACTTTGATACCAGCTGGTTTTAAGACTCGTGAAATATACATTGATGTAGCTTCACCATCAGCAGTCGCATTGGTAGCAACAATAACTTCTGTCACCTGACCATCCATCAATCGAGTAATTAAACTTTTCAAATTAATGTCATCAGGGCTAATACCATTCATAGGTGAAATTAAGCCATGTAAGACATGATACAAACCATTATACTCTTGAATTTTTTCCATAGCTGACACATCTTTGCTATCTTCAACAACCAAGATAACAGACTGGTCACGCGTCTTATCTGTACAAATTAAGCAAGGATCATCATCAGTCAAATTACCACAAACAGAACAATAGGTTAATTCCCGCTTAGCAGCTAATAAATTCTTAGCAAATTCATTAACATCTTCATCACTCATACCAATGGTGTAAAAAGCTAAACGTGTTGCTGTTTTAGTACCTATACCCGGTAATTTTGAAAAGCTGTCAATCAATTTAGCAATTGGTGTTGGGTAAAGCATTCAAATGTCCTCTCTTATTGTCCTGTGAACTGTGAAATATATTGATCAATCATATCTCGTGCAACTAATTGATGGGATTTTGTTGTATCAGTTGTAACATGCGGATACATTACCGCTACTGCTATTTTACGATTAGTATCGTAGGCAATAGCGTTTAAGTTGTAGGTAGAAACTGTTTGTCCATTTACATTTTTAGCAAATGTTTCAGCGGTACCAGTTTTACCACTAATGGTTGTCACATTCCCCCTCATTGACGTACCAGTTGCATAGCCACTTCCACTATTGACAACGTTATAAAAACCTTCTTGAATAATGGCTAACTCTTGATCTGAGATAGCTATCTTATTTAGTGTTTTAGGAGTGATTGAACGAACCAATTGAGCGAACTTATTAGAATCATTCCCTTCATAGATATCTGAAACCACGTGAGGTGCTAAACGATTCCCATTATTCGCAATAGTTGAGATATACTGACCAAGTTGCATTGGTGTATAGGCGTCATACTGACCGAACGATTCCATTAGAGTTGTTCCTAAGCTGTATTTTCCAGGTACATAACCTTCTGATTCAGGTAAATCTAATCCTGTAGAAACCCCTAAACCATATTCGCCGTAAGTTTTCCTTAGTTTAGCCATTGCTTCTTGATAGCCTCGATCAGTTAAAGCATCTCCTGTATTATAGTCTTGTCCCATTAAACGAAGTGCTACTTGAACCATATAAGTATTAGATGAATACTCTAGCGCTTGTGCCGCAGATATTGGAGTCAAACCTCGTGTAAACCATGACCGTATATTAGCAATTTCTTGGTCATAAAGCACTTCATTTCCTCTAAGAACTTTATTTTCCCATCCTGATGATAGCGTCGCACCTTTCACAACAGATCCTGGCGTGAAATTCTTAGCAATAGTGCCTAGGCTGTCATCAACTAAATTCCCATGATCATTTTTCAGACCAGCCATTGCTAACACTTTACCAGTTGAAGGTTCTATAGCAACTGCATACATCCCTTCGGAAAAACTAGCGCGCCCACTAGATAATTCACTGCCATAGTATTGTTTCAAGATACTTTCTACTTTGTTTTGGTAATTAAGATCAATCGTTAATTTAAGATTTCTTCCTGACTTACCTTCTTGCGTAATATTATCTGAAACAACTTTACCTTTTTTATTAACAACTACTTTGCGAATTTGTCTGATTCCTTGTAAGTCATCTTCATATTGTTTTTCAAGGTAAGAAGTTCCCACTCGGTCATTCAGTGAATAACCTTTTTTCAAATATTTTTTAACTTCTTCTCTTGGTAAACCTGCCTTTTCTGTAGAAATAGTACCTAATATATCCGATAAAGAAGTTCCTTTTTTACGACGATGCCAATTACTTGTTACAGAAATTCCTAACAGTTCCTTCTTATCAGCATCCAGTTTCTTGATTTGATCATCACTTAATTCACCTGTACTTAATTTCACTGAACCAAACGTTGGTGTCGCATTCATTTGGTTAAATAAGGCAACCACTTTTAACTCATCTTCAGAATAGTTAATAGCGCTCACTAGAACTGCAGCAACTGCATTTGCATATACGGTTGATTCGGCTAGATGGTTACCAAATTTATCGTAACGTTTAGAATCTGGTAAACTTTCAACAACTTTTTTGTAGTTGGCTTTATCTGCTAAATAATAATCTCTCTTTGCTCTATCGCTTGAAGCAACTTCGGTTAAGGTAATGTAATGTGATAATTTATTCGCTAACTCTTTGATAGACTGAGATGAAATATTGTTTCCTCTAGAAAACGCCACAGTAGGACGTTCATCATTTTCAACTAAGGCAACTCCCTTAGCATCAAAAATCTGACCTCTCGCTTTTGATTCTTTCACTGTATAACTCGTAAGAGCTGTCAGTTTTTTCATGTAAAATGATTGTTGCCCAATCTGCATTTGCTCTAAACGAAGAATTAGAACAGTAAATAATAAAACAATAATAAAAAATAGAAGATTTAATCGTCTAGGTATGCTAGCATTTTGCTTTTTTACAGTGAGACGATACCTTTTTTTACGATTCAACATTAACTCCTTGCTATAAAAACTCTGACTACTATTGTATCATAAAAATGGTTTTTTACAGACACTCAAAATGTTATAAATAATAAAAAATTCAAGCCAACTTGGCCTGAATTTTTTATATAAAGATTAGATTATTTACCTAAGTAATATTCTGAAACAAGGTTTAATTTTTCATCAAATTCGAAAACAAGTGGTGGGAAGTTAGGAATTTCAACGTCCATGATTTCATCATCTGACAATTGTTTGATATGTTTTACAAGAGCACGGATTGAGTTACCGTGTGCACCAACAAACACATTTTTACCATCTTTAAGAGCAGGAGCAATTTTATCTTCCCAGAAAGGAAGAGCACGCTCTAAAGTAACTTTTAAGTTTTCTGCATCTGGAATAACAGAATCATCTAGTGAAGCATAGCGACGATCAGTATGTGCTGAATGTTCATCATCTTTAGCCATATCTGGAGGCAATACATCATATGAACGACGCCAAATATGAACTTGCTCATCACCAAATTGTTCAGCTGCTTCTGCTTTATTTTTTCCTGTCAATCCACCGTAATGACGTTCGTTCAAGCGCCATGATTTTTCAACTGGTACCCAAAGTTGATCAGCTGCTTCAAGGGCAAGGTTAGTTGTTTTGATGGCACGTTTAAGAACTGATGTAAAAGCAAGGTCGAACTCAATACCTGCTGCTTGGATTAATTTCCCAGCATCAATAGCTTGTTGTGTACCTTTTTCTGAAAGATCTACGTCAGCCCATCCAGTGAAAAGGTTAGCTTTATTCCACTCAGATTCACCGTGGCGTGCGAATACTAATTTTACCATTAGAAAATTTCTCCTTTAATTTTGGCTATACCAATATTTACTTTAACTATTCTACAAAAAATAGCCATAAAAATCTAGTCTGATTACTAGTTCAATAATCAAAAATAGCTTATTATTAACTATCTATAAGAAAAGGCATATCACCTAGAGTGCTATGCCTTTAGATATCCTGTGATTTATTTAACAAAATCTAATAAGGCAAGGAAGCTTTCTGCTTCAAGTGAAGCTCCACCTACAAGGGCACCGTCAACGTCTGGGCAAGCCATGTATTCTGCAACGTTTTCAGGTTTAACTGAACCACCGTATTGAACGCGAACTTTGTCAGCAACTGCTTGACCGAAGTCTGCTGCAACAACGTCACGAACTGCTTTACACATGTTTTGTGCATCGTCTTGAGTTGCTGATTTACCAGTACCAATAGCCCAGATTGGTTCGTAAGCGATAACAAGTGATGATACTTGCTCTTCTGACAAACCTGCAAGAGCTGCTGAAACTTGAGCACCTACGAATTCAACCGCTTTACCAGCTTCGTAAGTTTCAAGAGACTCACCGCAACAAATGATTGGAGTCAAACCATTAGCAAAGATAGCTTTTGCTTTTTTGTTGATATCTTGGTCAGTTTCATGGAAATAATCACGACGTTCTGAGTGACCGATAACAACGTAGTCTGTACCCATTTCAGCCAATACTTTAGGGCTGTTTTCACCAGTGAATGCACCTGAATTCTCAAAATAGCTATTTTGAGCAGCGATTTTCAATTCTGAACCTTTAGCTGCTTCAAGAACTGTTGATAAAGTAAGCGCTGGAGCAGCAATCCCTGCTTCAACAAGTTCTGATGATGGTAATTTAGAAGCTACTGCTTCGATGAATGCTTTTGCTTCTTCTGGATTTTTATTCATTTTCCAGTTACCAGCGATAAATGGTTTACGTGACATTACACATACCTCTTCTTTTTTTATTTACTAATCTATCATACCATAAATTATAGTTAATTAAAAGTTTCACGAGTCTAGTAAAACGCTTTAATTATAGATACTAAAAAAGAGTCCCTGAGGACTCTTCACAATTTGAGCTGTCTGACTCTAACTGCCGTTTGGGAACTTAATTAAGTTAAATTAAGCTTCGATTTCTGAAACGATACCTGAACCAACAGTACGTCCACCTTCACGGATTGAGAAAGTAGTACCTTGTTCTACGGCGATTGGGTGAATCAATTCAACTTCGATAGTAACGTTATCACCAGGCATAACCATTTCTGTTCCTGCTGGAAGTTCGATTGAACCTGTTACGTCAGTTGTACGGAAGTAGAATTGTGGACGGTAGTTGTTGAAGAATGGAGTATGACGTCCACCTTCTTCTTTAGAAAGGATGTAAACTTCACCTTTAAATTTAGTGTGTGGGTTGATTGAACCTGGTTTAGCAAGAACTTGACCACGTTCGATTTCATCACGTTGCACACCACGAAGAAGAACACCAACGTTGTCCCCTGCAAGACCTTCGTCAAGTTGTTTACGGAACATTTCAACACCAGTAACAACTGCTTTTTGGATATCTTCTTTAATACCAACGATTTCAACTTCGTCGTTGACACGAACAGTACCACGGTCGATACGTCCTGAAGCAACTGTACCACGTCCAGTGATTGAGAATACATCTTCGACTGGAAGAAGTAAAGGTTTGTCAGTATCACGTTCTGGTTCTGGAATGTACTCATCAACAGTGCTCATCAATTCCATGATGATGTCTTCGTATTTTTCATCGCCTTCAAGTGCTTTAAGAGCTGAACCTTGGATAACTGGAAGGTCATCACCTGGGAAGTCGTATTCTGAAAGAAGGTCACGAATTTCCATTTCAACCAATTCAAGCAATTCTTCATCATCAACAAGGTCAACTTTGTTCATGAATACGATAAGGTGTTTAACACCAACTTGACGTGAAAGAAGGATGTGCTCACGAGTTTGTGGCATTGGTCCATCAGTTGAAGCAACTACAAGGATAGCTCCGTCCATTTGAGCAGCACCAGTGATCATGTTTTTAACGTAGTCCGCGTGTCCTGGAGCGTCGATGTGGGCATAGTGACGTTTTTCAGTTTCGTACTCAACGTGTGCAGTGTTGATTGTGATTCCGCGTTCGCGCTCTTCTGGAGCAGCATCGATAGAAGCGTAATCTTTTGGTTGGTTAACTGAAGTAGGCAAGCGACGTGCCAATACAGTTGTGATAGCTGCTGTTAAAGTAGTTTTACCGTGGTCAACGTGTCCGATTGTACCAATGTTAACGTGTGGTTTACTACGATCGTATTTTTCTTTTGCCATTTTAGGAAAAGCCTCCAATAAAATATATTTTATAGATAGACGGTAGGCAATACAGTCTAACTTTACTTATCTATTTTAACAAAATCCTCTAAAAAAGCAAGTATTTTATGCTTTTTTGCTTATTTCTTTATTTCCTTAAAATTCGGGTAAGATTGATTGAGGCATTTGTTATCTCTTATATGTATTTTTTAGTAGTTATCATATAATCATATTGTTAAATACATCCTAATTTAGAATATTAATAGACACTTCTTTTCTTCAAATATCTTCTCTCTATTAATTAGAGTTTAAATTTCAAAAAATACAAAAATCGAGATAAAAATCTCGATTTTTGTTTGGATGATTATTTAAAGGCATCAAGGTTGATTATTTTTTCATTTTTTTCTTGTGGCTTATATTGTTCTTCTGCTTCTTTCATTATGAGTTCCTTTTTCTCGTTAGCATCAATATTAAGCACGAATCCGATAGCTACAGAAAGTACCAAGAGGCTGTTCCCTCCTTGGGATAAGAAAGGAAATGTCACTCCAGTTGAGGGGATTAACCCAGAAATACCACCAATGTTAACAAAAACTTGCATCAATAGCATTGCTCCAATACCAAGAGCGATCATTGAGTTGAAAGGATCTTTAGCCTTTATACCTACGTGCATAATACGTAAAATTAAGAAGAAAACCAAAGCTAAAATAAACCCTGCACCAATAACTCCTAATTCCTCAATAACAATTGAAAAGACAAAGTCTGTTGTTGCTTCTGGTAAGTACCCTAATTTTTCAATAGAATTCCCAAGTCCTCGACCAAACCAGCCACCGTTGCTCATTGCATAATATGAATTAGCCAACTGGTGTCCTGAATCTGTTAAATCTTTAAATGGGTCAAAAAAAGCATTAAATCGCTTAGCTACATAACCAAAGACAGGGACTTTAGCCATTGTCTCAACTCCAACAACTGCAATAGTTCCGATAAATAAAGTTGACCCCACGACGATTAGACCAAGTAAAGCTGAAAACCATCGATAACCAATACCACTAATACAGTACATAATAATGACCGTTAGAACAATTATCGAACCATTTCCTAAATCAGGTTGTGCAATTACCAAACCAATCATAAATAAAGAATAAAATCGCCAATCTTTTAGGTCGCTTAGTGATCTCGGAAGCCATCTCCCTTTTGTCAAAGCTTGATAATCATATATTTCTATCTTTTTTTGCCTTCGAGCAAAAGTAAACGCTAAATACCATACAATGATAACTTTTAAATATTCAGCAGGTTGAAAACTAATAGGACCAATAACAATCCAACCATGTGCTCCATTAACTTCTTGTGTGAAAAAGCGCGCTATTAGTAGTAAAAATACTTCTACCAATACTGCCATAGTCAACACTTTAGAATTTTTCAAAAAATTTAGTTTCAGTTTATAGATAAAGATAATTGCAACCAAACTGACTGCCCAAAAGACACCCTGGTTGATTACTGAACGAAAAGGGTTAGCTCCAAGCTGAATTAGAGTTGCACTAGTTGTCGAATAAATTACAATTAAGCCTAGAATAGACAATATCAAATAGGGAATGAGGATGGAATAATTCAGAAGATGCCTTTTATCAATTTTCATATTGTATTATTTCCTTTAATATATCAAAAAATTACCATTATGCATTATATCATCTTTCGAAGTAAAGTAAAAGGAAGAATAGCAATGATCCTCCCTCTATCAATATTAACCTGAATTTCGTAAACCTGTTGCAATACCATTAATAGTAATATGAATCAACTTCTCATAGTCTTCATCTAGTTGGTTACTACGAAGACGTTTAATCAATTCAATTTGAACATAATTCAAAACATTGAAATATGGCAAACGATAATCTAAACTTGCATGTAACATTGGGTTTTCTTCTAATAAATTATCATGCTGTTCAATAGCTAAAATCATATCTTTAGTTAACTGCCATTCATTAAGGATGATATTAAAAACATCTCGAACTTCTTTACTTCCAGCTAACTGAGCATACTGAAGCGCAATATTCATATTTGATTTTGATAAAACCATATCTACATTAGATAAAAGAGAATTAAAGAATGGCCATTTTTGATACATGGTTTGTAATTTTGCTAAGTTTGCCTCATCTTGTTCAATAAAGTGCTTGAAGGCTGACCCAACACCATACCAACCCGGAAACATAATACGATTTTGTGACCATGAAAATACCCATGGAATTGCACGTAAACCCGAAATTTCTGTAATTGTTTTACGTGCTGCTGGCCGAGAACCAATATTTAAACTTGATACCTCTTTAATTGGACTTGCTTCAAAGAAATAGTCATAGAAATAAGGATTATCAAAAACTAAATTTCTATAAACAGCATTACTTTCAGCCACAATACCATCCATTGTCTCACGGAAATTATCAATTTCATTAGGGTTAGTAATCATACGTGTTACCATGCGGTCTATGGAAGCTGAAATAAGCATTTCAAGGTTATAATAGGCTGCATCTTGATTACCATATTTATTCTCAATGATTTCACCTTGCTCTGTTAGGCGAATTCGATCTTTGATTGAACCAAAAGGTTGTGATGTGATGGCTTCATAAGATGGACCACCTCCACGACCAACAGTCCCACCACGACCATGGAAAAATGTGATTTTAATACCGTTTTCTTCACCTATTTTTGTTAGCTCATTTTGAGCTTTATATAGAGTCCAACCAGATGATAAATAGCCACCATCTTTATTACTATCTGAATAACCTAGCATTATTTCTTGATAATTGTTGTTAGTAGCAATCCATTTTTTAACTAATCCATAATGTAGATACTGGGTCATAATATCACGTGAATTATCCAAATCTTCGATGGTTTCAAATAACGGTACAATCTGAATGCGAGCTTGATTGGCATCAATTAGTCCAACTTCTTTTAACATGATAGCCAACTCAAACATATCCGAAACGCTCTCTGTGTGAGAAATGATATGCTGTTTTATAATGTCTTCACCCAATTGATCTTTTAACTCACGTGCTGTTTGGAAAATAGCCAATTCTTTTTGAAGTAACTCGGATTTAGGAGTATGCGTAGAAGATAATGTTCTAGGATCTTCTGTTAATTCTTTTAAGAGAAGTTGACATTTTTCTTCTTCTGAAAGAGAACTGTAATCATCTACAATATTGGCAGACTTCAATAATTCTGCTACACAAGCTTCATTAATACTAGAATCTTGACGCATATCAATAGTAGCTAAATAAAATCCAAAGATATCTACTGCTTGAATAAGACAAGCTAATTCGCCATCGACAAGAGAATCTTGTCCATATTGAACTAAAGATTGCTTCACAAGTAACAAATCTTGTTTAAACTCCTCAGCAGTAGCGTATGCTGGTAGTTCTTCTGTCTGTATGTCAGAAGCTACTTGAGCGACATGTGATTTTATATACCTTCCTACAATATCAGAAGATTCTTGACGACTAACAAATTTCTCTTTTGGGTAAGAACCAACTTTTAAATTTAGTAGGGTTTGTACTAGCTTACCTTGGATAAAATTGAAAGCTTTACGGTAAGGTTCATTTTCCCTATATACCGAATTATCTTGTGACTGGTTTGCCAATGTAACAAGTTCGGGAGAGACTTCAGTTAGACTTATTGAAAGTGACATATTACGATAAAGCTCGTTTAGCTGCTCAATATAATGGTTAATAATCACTTCACTTTGTACCATAGCTGATAATCTTAGTGTCTCAGCAGTTACAAAGGGATTGCCATCTCTATCACCACCAATCCACATCCCCATAGTCAGAGGCTTAGGATTCTCTAAGTGAATACCTTTTTTAGCTGCCAGTGCCTTATATTCTGCTGTTAATTTGGTAACTGCTTTAATAAGAGAACGGTTGTAATATTCCATTACATTGGTTATCTCATTTTTGACTTTCAATTTTTTCTCGCGAATAGTGTCTGTTTGCATGATAATGCCGATGTAACGACGCAAGTCAGCATACCATTTTTCTTGATTCACGATTCCTGCCTTGACATCTCTGTATTTACGTAATAAATCATGAATCTTAGACGTTAATTCGAGCACCGTTTTACGCTGCACCTGAGTAGGATGAGCTGTTAGCACAGGCACAACATTGACGTGTTCAAGAATATCTTTAGCATTTTCATGGCCAGCTACAACATCAATAGTCGTTGATAACTTTCCTAGGTAATCTTGGTTAAGATTATTTTTATAATTAATTTCATATGCTAAATCAACGTCTTCTGAAATATTAATTAAGAGCGGCAAAATAGAGAAGTAACGAGAAACAATAACCATCTCCTCGTTGCTTAAAGCCGAAATAGTTTCCTTCAGACCAGTATAATCGTCAGTTGATGATAATGAAACTATTTTTTCAATCTTGTCAAATGATTCACTACCAATCAATTTTTGCGTTGCTTCATCCAAAAGCTGCTTCAGTAAACCGACCTCTTCGGTAATGATTTCTTTATTGCTACTACTTTCTAATTTCGGGTGGGACAAACCATCACTTCCTCTCTTAAATCTCACTACTATGATACCATTTTAAAGTAAAAAGTAAACCATTCTAGGATTTTTAGATAGAATTTTCAGATTTTTACTTATTTATGACAGTAATCAGTTTTTCTTGTTCGACTTTTTTGATATACTGAGGATAATTGAGATTAACTGATTAATTGTTAATTAACAACTATTATTAAAGGAGTATCGCATGGAACTTAAAAAACGCTCTGAATTCCCTGAAAATGAACTTTGGGATCTGACTGCTCTCTACAAAGATCGTCAAGATTTTTTACTGGCTATTGAAAAAGCTCTTGAGGATATCAAGGTTTTCAAAAAAAATTACGAGGGAAAACTTAATTGTGTTGAGGATTTTACTAGTGCCCTTATGGAAATCGAGCATATTTATATCCAGATGAGTCACATTGATACCTATGCTTTTATGCCTCAAACTACTGACTTTAGCAACGAAGAGTTTGCACAAATTTCTCAAGCAGGATCAGACTTCGCAACTAAAGCTAATGTACTACTTTCTTTCTTTAATACTACCCTAGCAAATGCAGATATAAAGATTTTAGATTCTTTAGAAAATAACCCTCATTTCAAAGCAACTATTCGCCAAGCTAAAATTCAAAAGCAACACTTATTAAGTCCAGAAGTCGAAAAAGCTTTGACAAACTTAAATGAAGTCCTAAATACACCATATGATATTTATACTAAAATGCGTGCTGGCGATTTTGATATGGAAGATTTTGAAGTTGACGGAAAAACCTACAAAAATAGTTTTGTAACTTATGAAAATTACTTTCAAAATCACGAAAATGCAGAGATACGTAAAAAATCCTTCCGTTCATTCTCGAAAGGTCTACGTAAGCACCAAAATGCTGCAGCTGCGGCTTATCTTGCAAAAGTCAAATCTGAAAAGTTAATTGCTGATATGCGTGGTTACGATAGTGTTTTTGATTATCTTCTTTCCGAACAAGAAGTTGACCGTTCAATGTTTGACAGACAAATTGATCTTATCATGGATGAATTTGGTCCAGTAGCTCAACGATTCCTCAAACATATCGCCGATGTTAATGGTATTGAAAAGATGACTTTTGCAGATTGGAAATTAGACATTGATAACGAACTTAATCCCGAAGTAAGTATCAATGATGCTTATGACTTAGTAATGAAATCAGTTGCTCCTTTAGGAAAAGAATATTCCCAAGAGGTTGAGCGCTATCAAAAAGAGCGTTGGGTTGATTTTGCAGCTAACGCTAATAAAGATTCTGGAGGATATGCTGCGGATCCTTACAAAGTTCATCCCTATGTACTCATGAGCTGGACGGGGCGTATGAGCGATGTCTACACTCTTATTCATGAGATTGGACATTCTGGTCAATTTATCTTCTCAGATAATCACCAAAGTTTTTTCAATACTCACATGTCCACTTACTATGTTGAAGCTCCATCTACTTTTAACGAACTTTTACTTAGTGACTACTTAGAAAACCAATTTGATACAGCACGTCAAAAACGCTTTGCTCTTGCACATCGCTTAACTGATACTTACTTCCACAATTTCATTACTCACTTACTTGAAGCTGCTTTCCAACGTAAAGTTTACACTCTAATTGAGGAGGGAGGAACTTTTGGAGCAGAACAATTAAATGCTATTATGAAGGAAGTATTAACACAATTCTGGGGAGATGCTATTGAAATAGATGACGATGCTGCTTTGACATGGATGAGACAAGCTCATTACTACATGGGGCTCTATAGCTATACTTACTCTGCTGGTTTAGTAATCTCGACAACCGGCTATCTCAATCTCAAAAATAATCCAAACGGAGCAAAAGAGTGGTTAGCATTCTTGAAATCTGGTGGGAGCCGTACCCCTTTAGAAACAGCTCTATTAATCGGTGCTGATATTTCTACTGATAAGCCTCTACGCGATACTATTAATTTCTTATCTAACACTGTAGACCAAATTATTAATTACAGTAATCTTATTGAGCAAGGCTAAACTACAGCCTTTCAAAAACATAAAAACAAGTTGGAGATATCTCCAACTTGTTTTTATCTTATTTTTTGTAAACTTCCTGATAAAATTCAATTTTGTCATTCTTTTTAACTTTAATTTGGTTTGCTGCCTTAGGAGCTAATTTATTATTGACCTTGAACATCCAATAAAGCCCTTTGGTTTCATCTTGGCTGATGCCATCAATTGAAGTAATGAAACCATCTTTTTCTTTAACTTTATAGTTAGCTTTAAGCACATCCAAAACAGTATCACCTTTATGGTAAACAACCTTTTCACTTAACACGTTCGTATCTTCTTTAACCACCAATTCAACCTTACCAACTTCTAACGTTGAGCTAGTTGTTGTCTTATTCGATGTAGATGGTTGCCCGCAAGCTACTAAAGTTGTAGCGAATACTGTTAGCAAGAATAATTTAATGTATTTTTTCATTCCTAAATCTCCTTAAAATCGGTAACAAAAGAGGATAAAATAAACAAGTTGATAAAGCGTGTGCCATATTAAAACTAAGTCCTGCTAATACATAAGTCCACCAAGGCATATGATATAACCAAGCAAAACAGGTATCAATAATGACGCCATAAACAACCCCTAACCCTCCTGCAAAGAAAGTTTGAAGTACTACCTCCGTTATTTTACCAAAACATACAGCTTTTGTCAGCGGATATATCAGAAATTTCCACAAGCATAAAATTAAAGCGAAGGAAATGATTTGCAAAAAGACCCATGGACCAAAGCCCATTAAAAAAGAAGAAACTAGCATTGTTATAGTTACAGTAGCTACACCTTCTTTTAAATCGAATAAGACAACTGTAATCAAAAAAATGGCAGTAATTGGCTGAATGTTAGGCAGAGGCGCAAAAGCATATCTCAACACAACACACAAAGCAGATAATATAGCGACTCTAGTCAATTTAGTTAAAGTTGAATTCTTTATCATGTCTTTAATTATACCTCAAAACTATGACTACCGCTTAAAAGTCTTTTTTATTACAATTTCATTTCTAATGTTACATAAATGACCTCTTTTTTTAAAAGAACGTAAATAAGCCTGTAAACTTTGATTTTTTAAACCTTTTAAGTTACAATATCAATAATGAGAAGAAGAATTAAACCTATTGTTGTTGCGGTTTTTTTCAGTTTATTTGGACTTTTATTAATTATTGGTCATTTACATTCGACAAATACTTTGAAAAAAGAATTAGTTGAAGCTAAAAAGACAATTCCATCCGTAAAAGCTTCAAAAGTACCGCAAAAATCAACATCATCGAAAGATAAAGAGTTTGTTCTTAAACCGATTATCGATGTCTCTGGTTGGCAACTTCCTAAGGAGATTGATTACGATACGCTTTCAAAAAATATTTCAGGTGTTGTTATTCGTGTCTTTGGTGGATCAAAGATATCTAAGACTAATAACGCTGCTTATACAACTGGAATCGATAAATCGTTTAAGACCCATATCAAAGAATTTCAAAAGCGAAATATCCCAGTAGCTGTCTACAGTTATGCACTTGGTTCAAGTGTTAAAGAAATGAAAGAAGAGGCTCAGATATTTTATAAGAATGCAGCTCCTTACAAACCAACTTTTTATTGGATTGACGTAGAAGAGGAGACAATGTCTAACATGAATAAAGGTGTCCAAGCATTCCGAAAAGAATTAAAAAGACTTGGTGCTAAAAATGTTGGTATCTACATTGGTACTTACTTTATGACTGAGCAAGGCATCTCTGTAAAAGGATTTGACGCTGTTTGGATTCCAACTTATGGTAGCGATTCTGGATACTATGAAGCAGCTCCGCAAACTGAACTTAAATACGATTTACACCAATACACCTCTCAAGGTTATCTACCAGGATTCAATCAACCGCTTGATTTAAATCAAATTGCAGTTAATAAAGACAAGAAGAAAACTTATGAGAAACTTTTTGGAAAAGTAAAAGATTAAAAGCTACTGTTAACAGTAGCTTTTTTGATAAACTATTTATTATTTAATTCTTCAATAGAAAGGATTTTTTGGGTTGGTTTTTTCCTAAGCGTAGTAACGATTGCTTCTGCCACTATCACAACCTTAGTTGGAAAGACCTTTTGTACAACAATACCTAAGAAAGGCAAATGACTAAATAATTTTATACACTTGGCTTGGAAAATCGAGAGAGGTCGCTCTTCACCATACATCAAACCTGGTCTTACAAAAAGGTAATCCAGACCGCTTGCTTTGATTATCTGCTCTGCCTTCCTTTTACTTCTAATGTAAGCTGAATAGCCGCTGTTGGCTGAAATGTAAACTAGCTTTGGTATTTGATTTTTGTGACAGAGTGCTACTGCTTTTTGGGTTGCTTTAACGTTAAGCTCATCTAGTTGATTGGGCTTAATCGCTCCAATACAGTCAATTAATATATCAAAAGTTCTGTCTTCTAAATGAATCTTATCAGCTTCTGTAATATCTCCCCTAATGTAGGTTAATCTAGGATCCTTAAATATATCACCTTTACCTTCATGTCTTGATAAGTAAGCCACTTTATGCCCTTTTGTAAGCGCTGCTTTTATTATCTGCTTTCCTAAAAAACCACTACCACCTGCAATCAGTATTTCCATAGTTCCCTCTCCTTCATTTTGTAAATTTAGTATAGAAATTTTTATATGCCTTGTCAAAGTAATCGTTTAATACCTGACCACGGTATGATTTCAAGTCATTACATCAGGACACTTCATATTTAGCTATTTATAAAACTTCTAATTTAACATTCCAAATAGTACTGTTGCGATATTTATTATCATTATTCCCTGAAATGGTATTCAAGCTTATTTCTAAGAGTCAGTAGAAATTTACTATAATCATCTTTAAATGTTATAATAAATATGAAACAAACTTATTAGTTAAGGGTCATTATGAGTAAAAAGAATAAAATCAAAAAAACTTTAGTTGATCAAATTTTAGATAAAGCAAAAATCGAACATGATAGTCTACAATTGGATGCTTTACAGGGAGATTTACCCAACGGTATTCAAAAACAAGATATCTTTAAGACATTAGCGCTAATCGGTGATAAAACCGGTCCCATAATAGGTATCTTACCTCTCACCGAGCATTTATCCGAAAAAAAGTTAGCTAAAATTTCAGGAAACAAAAAGGTACAAATGATACCTCAAAAAGATCTCCAGAAAATAACCGGTTATATTCACGGAGCAAATAATCCAATTGGAATTCGCCAAAAACATAATTACCCTATTTTTATCGATACTATCGCTTTAGAAAAACAAGAACTCATTGTCTCTGCAGGAGAAATTGGACGTTCTATTCGTATTAATAGTGAGGTTCTTGCAGATTTCGTAAATGCTAAATTTGCCGATATAAAGGAATAATAATTAGGATTGGAGAAAAATATGAAATTTTATCTTGTTAGACACGGAAAAACACAATGGAATTTAGAGGGACGTTTCCAAGGTGCTAACGGAGACTCACCTCTCCTTGAAGAAGCTATTGAAGAATTAGAAGAACTTGGACAATACCTATCATCTATTCATTTTGATGCTGTTTATTCTAGCGACTTAGGTCGTGCTAGAGATACTGTTAATATCCTCAATGATGCTAATTCATGCCCAAAAGAAATCCACTATACTCCTCAACTTCGTGAATGGGCATTGGGAACTTTAGAAGGTTGTAAAATTGCAACTATGCAAGCTATCTATCCTCGTCAAATGACCGCATTTTATCAAAATCCCTTACAATTTAAACATGACATGTTCGGTGCAGAATCTCTTTATCAGACAACGCATCGTGTAGAGAGTTTCTTACGTTCTTTAGCTTCAAAAAATTACGACAAGGTCCTTATTGTAGGACATGGAGCAAACCTAACTGCGTCTATTCGTTCCTTACTGGGTTATCAATATGGTAGTTTACACTACAAAGATAAACTTGATAATGCCAGCCTCACAATCATAGAAACTCATGATTTTAAAGACTTCAACTGTCTGACTTGGAACGATAAATCTTATTTAAGGCAAGAGGTCAAAATGACACACTAAAATAATCCACTAGATTCATCTAGTGGATTATTTAATTATCTAGCATACTTCATGCGTAATACTTTTTCTTGTTTTGCAGTTAGGCGCAGTAAAATAACAACTTTGTCAACGCTCATATTACTCTCAAGCAGACGCTCTGCTGCCATCATTAAACCATTATTAAGTCCCATTTCAAGGACTGGATTACTTTTATCGTTGATATCAAAAATAAATTTATTATCAGGTAAGTCAAACAACACTTTAACAGCACCGAATAATTGCTCAAAGTTATCAATAGCAACATCATAAACTGGTTTAATTCCCGGTTTTAAAGAACGTCCTCTATGGTTGAACCACATAGAATGCCAACCACCATTAAATGCACCCATAATATCATTATCATATGAATCACCCACATAAAGTGTAGTTGAAGGGTTCATATCAAATTGCTCTGCTGCTAAATTAAAAATCTCCTTTTCAGGCTTTTGAAAACCAGTTGCTTGACTAACTATAACACGTTTTGGATCAACATAGTCATAAAGTCCCAATTTTTTAACTTTTTTCAATTGATGTTCCGTAGGACCATTTGTAATAATTCCCATTGGTACATTTTTTGATTTCAAAAAGTCAAGTGTCATACGCATCTCATCAAGCATTGTAATATTTTCAAGTTCATGTTCGTATATTTCTTGAAAATAAATACCAGTAGCTTCGTTAATTTCACGATAACCAAACTCTAAAAGCGTTTCTTTGCATCGCCAGAAACGAAAATATTCTGTTGTCCATTCACCAGCCATTACTCGTGGAAAGCCAATATCTGAATAATGACGAAAGCGAATATAAGCTTGGTTAATAGCGCTCATATCAAAATCAGGAAAGCATTTCTCCACAGCAATACGGTAAGGTGCTTGTTGATCGTAAATTGTATCATCAACATCAAAAACAATTGAAGTAATCATGATTATCCTTTTCTTTCTGAATTTTCAATTGTTAATTATACCTTTTTCTACCCTTATTTTCAAATGGTGAAAAGTCTATTAAAAATGAGAATAACACCATAAACTCATAAAATAAATTATGAATTATCAGTGTTTTTGTGGTACAATAGGATGAATACTAACTTGGAGGAAATTATGTCTAACCAACATATTGAAGAATTAAATGACCAACAGATTGTTCGTCGTGAAAAAATGGCTGCTTTGACTGAACAAGGCATTGATCCTTTTGGTAAACGATTTGAACGTACAGCAACATCTGGTCAATTAAATGAAAAATACGCTGACAAATCAAAAGAAGACTTGCACGACATTGAAGAAACTGCTACAATCGCTGGTCGTTTAATGACTAAGCGCGGTAAGGGGAAAGTTGGCTTTGCGCATATCCAAGATCGCGAAGGTCAAATTCAAATTTATGTCCGTAAAGATTCTGTTGGCGAAGAAAACTACGAAATCTTTAAAAAAGCTGATTTAGGTGACTTCCTTGGTGTTGAAGGGCAAGTAATGCGTACAGATATGGGAGAACTTTCTATCAAGGCTACTCATATTACTCACCTTTCAAAAGCGCTCCGTCCACTTCCTGAAAAATTCCACGGCCTAACTGATATTGAAACAATCTATCGTAAACGTCATCTTGATTTAATCTCAAATCGTGACAGCTTTGACCGTTTTGTAACACGCTCAAAAATCATTTCAGAAATTCGTCGCTTTATGGATAGCAATGGTTTCTTAGAGGTTGAAACACCTGTTCTTCATAATGAAGCTGGTGGTGCTTCTGCTCGCCCATTTATCACACACCACAATGCACAAGACATTGACATGGTTCTTCGTATCGCAACTGAATTGCATCTAAAACGTCTTATTGTAGGTGGTATGGAGCGTGTTTATGAAATCGGACGTATTTTCCGTAATGAAGGGATGGATGCAACCCACAATCCAGAGTTCACATCTATTGAAGCCTACCAAGCCTATGCTGACTACCAGGATATTATGGACTTGACAGAAGGTATTATCCAGCATGTTACAAAAACTGTAAAAGGTGATGGACCAATTAATTATCAAGGCACAGAAATTAAAATTAATGAACCATTCAAACGTGTTCATATGGTTGATGCGGTTAAAGAAATCACTGGTATTGACTTCTGGAAAGAAATGACTCTTGAAGAAGCACAAGCTTTGGCACAAGAAAAAAATGTTCCTCTTGAAAAACATTTCACAACAGTTGGTCACATCATTAATGCCTTCTTCGAAGAATTCGTTGAAGACACTTTAATTCAACCAACTTTTGTCTTTGGTCATCCAGTCGAAGTGTCTCCACTTGCTAAGAAAAATGATACAGACCCTCGTTTTACAGACCGTTTCGAACTCTTTATCATGACTAAAGAATACGCTAATGCTTTTACAGAATTAAATGACCCAATTGATCAGCTGTCTCGCTTTGAAGCACAAGCATCTGCTAAAGAACTTGGCGATGATGAAGCAACTGGAGTTGATTACGATTATGTTGAAGCACTTGAATATGGTATGCCACCTACTGGTGGACTAGGTATTGGTATCGACCGTCTCTGTATGCTGTTAACTGATACAACAACTATCCGAGACGTCCTACTTTTCCCTACAATGAAATAAGAATATATTAAAACCCATCCTTATTTAAGGTGGGTTTTAATATTACCTCTACTGAACTTTGTTAGGTTTCTGATTTATCGCTCACGCAATTTTTTATCAAGGTTCACCATTTCAATAGCCGAAAGAGCACAATCATAACCTTTATTTCCTGCTTTTGTTCCTGCCCTCTCAATAGCTTGTTCGATGTTATCCGTTGTTAGAACACCAAAGATATGAGGGATATCTGACTGGCTATTTAAATGACCAATACCTTTTGTCACCTCATTACAAACATAATCATAATGATCAGTGCTGCCTTTAATGACTACCCCAAGACAGATAATAGCATCATAATCTTTATATAACGCCATTTTTCTAGCCATATAGGGGATTTCAAAAGCACCGGGTACCCATACAATATCTATATCTTCTTCTGAAACACCATGTCTCAGCAGTCCATCTACTGCTCCTGATAATAATTTAGATGTAATCAATTCATTGAAACGTGAGACTACGATTCCTATTTTCATTTCGTTTGCCACTAATTGTCCTTCAATAATTGTCATTTTTTCTTCCTCCTTTAATCTAAAAGATGTCCCATTTTTTCTTTCTTAGTTTTTAAATAATTAAGGTCATAAGCTGTTGCTGCTACCTGTAATGGCACTCTGTTTTTGACGCAAATTCCTTCTGCTTCAAGTTGTTGGATTTTATCTGGATTATTGGTTAGTAAGTTTATAGAATTTATACCTAAATCTTTTAAAAGTTGAGCACTAACTCCATAGTCTCTCTCATCTCCTTCAAAACCTAAAGCCAAATTAGCTTCTAAAGTATCTAAGCCTTCTTCTTGCAAATAATAAGCTTTTAACTTATTAATCAAACCAATTCCTCGACCTTCCTGTCTCATATAAAGAAGGACGCCACGACCTTCAGCCTCTATTTGTTGGAGTGCATTAGCCAGTTGTTCCCCACAATCACATCTCAAGGAATGAAAGACATCACCTGTCAAACATTCTGAGTGTAAACGACATAAAACATCTTCACCACTACTAATATCCCCTTTAACAAGGGCAACATGTTCCTTACTTGCCACAACTTCGCTATATCCATAAGCCGTAAAATGACCGAATTGCGTTGGTAGCTGAATCTCAATTTCTCTAACCACCCCTCCCTCTTCTTGACGTCTATAGTCTTGCAATTGTTTTATGGTAGCGATAGCTAAATCGTGCTTTTGAGCAAATGCTAATAACTCATCCTTTCTCATCATACTACCATCTTCAGCCATTATTTCACAACAAAGTCCACATTCCTTTAATCCAGCTAGACGACATAGGTCAACGGTTGCTTCAGTATGTCCATTTCTAGCTAAAACACCTCCTTCCTTGGCTAACAAGGGAAATAAGTGCCCAGGACGTCTAAAGTCTTTAGCTTTGCTACTGTCGTTAGCAACCATCTTAGCTGTCAAAGCTCTATCTTCCGCAGAAATCCCAGTACTAGTTGATAGATGATCAATGGATATGGTAAAAGCTGTTTCATGATTATCAGTATTATGGCTAGCCATTTGAGCTAATTCTAACTTTTCAGCATAGTAATTAGATAGAGGTAAGCAAATTAATCCTTTCCCAAATTTAGCCATAAAATTAATCGACTCTTTTGTCACCATTTCAGCCGCACAAATAAGGTCCCCTTCATTCTCTCTATTTTCGTCATCCATCAAAACTACCATTTTCCCTGATTTGATGTCTTGTAAAAGTTTTTTTATTGGACTAAAGGCCATTAGCTTTCTCCTCTCTCTTAGTAGCCATTTTCTGATAAAAAAGACCAATCCATTACCGATGAAGTGTGATTAGTTCTATTAGTCGGTGCTAAAAATTTCTCAGCATATTTGCCTAAAACATCCACTTCGATATTTAATAAATCCCCAACCTTTTTTAAGGATAAATTAGTTTGAGTCATCGTGTGGGGAATGACCGAAACTTCAAAAGAATGCTCTGTAAATGATACCACTGTTAAGCTAATCCCATCTAGAGCCACCGAACCTTTCTCTATAATATAAGACATAATACTAGGTGGAGCATCAATTGAAAATCTGACAGCAATATCATCTTTTTGGATTTTTTCTATTTTTCCAACCCCATCCACATGTCCAAGAACAAAATGTCCCCCTAACCTTGAGTCACTTCTGAGTGCTAATTCTAAGTTAACTTTAGAATGAAGTCGTAAAGCAGCTAAACTTGTTCGCATCATACTTTCTGGCATGACGTCTGCTATAAAAGCTTTTTCACTTTTGTCAAGAACCGTCAAACAAACACCATTAACAGCTACGCTATCCCCTTTTCTTAATAAAGGGACTAGTTTGGGAGCGTCAATACTTAATTGTTGGGACTTTATGCCATTCCGAATACGACTGACTTGACCCATTTCCTCAATAATTCCTGTAAACATAATGTTCTACCTTTCCTTCAATAACAACATCAGAATCCATACGACTAAGTTCAATATCTTTTACTCTGAAAGCTTGGTTAAGCCAATCCAAGCCTTCTCCAGAAATAGCTGTTTTTGCTTTCAGACCTCCTATTATTTTGGGTGCAATAAAAACAATTAGTCTGTTAACAATACCAGCTTTTAAAGCTGAAAAATGTAAACTACTTCCTCCTTCAATAAGAAGGCTATCAATCCCGTCTTGTCCTAAAATAGTCATTAATACTTTCAAATCCAGCTTTCCATCTTTTCTTGGAACCTTAATCAAACGGCAACCCATTTCTTTTAATGTTTGTTGCTGAGCAAGATTATCTGAACATGTTGCAATCCATGTTGGTATTGTTTTAGCACTCTTAACTAGGTAAGAGTCTAAAGGTATCTTCAACTGACTGTCACATACGATCCTCACAAGCGCTTCACCTTTAGGAATACGGCAAGTTAAACGTGGATTATCAGCTAATACAGTATTGATACCGACCATAATAGCACTACATTTTTGCCTCAATTTCTGAACAGATTGTCTTGAGTGCTCATTTGATATCCACTTAGAATCGCCCGTCTTTGTAGCTATCTTCCCATCTAAAGTCATAGCATATTTCAAATAAACAAAAGGCTGCTTATAGGTCATGTGAAAAATGAATCTTTCATTCAGAGCATCGCATTCTTCTCTTAAGATACCAACTTCAACATTTAAACCTTCTTTTCTTAACAAGGCAATCCCTTTTCCTGAAACTAAAGGATTTGGATCTAAACTTCCAACTACTACTTTTTTGATACCAGATTTAATAAGAGCTTCAGTACAAGGTGGTTGCTTACCCACATGACAGCATGGTTCTAAAGTCACGTACAGAGTACTTCCAGAGATATCTTCATCAGCATTTTTAATAGCCTGTCTTTCCGCATGTAAATCTCCAAATCGTTTATGATAACCTTTGGAAATTATACGATCATCTTTAACAATAACAGCACCTACTAATGGGTTGGGAGCAACGAACCCCATACCTTTCTCAGCCTCTTTCAAGGCTAATGCCATGTAGTCTTCTTTTTTCATCATTTCCTTTTTCCTTCTAAAATAAAAACCCTTAGCTTCTAAAATAGAAAACTAAGGGGAGGGATGAGAAGTCGTTGATTATACTAATTAGCATTATATTTTAGGTAGCACAAAAAAACTAAAGACTCCCTATAGAAAACTATAGGGAGTCTCTCATTAATCCAGCACAAATAAACTGCAAGTAGCAGACAATCACTGAATTCTTCTCTCATCCAGACTTTACTGTCGGTACTGGAATCACACCAGTTCATGCTCGAAAGCTCGCGGACTATACCGCCGGTTAGGATTTTCACCTGACCCCGAAGAAATTCTATTTGACAGTTATTTTACTAAACTCATTTTTATTTGTCAATAAAAATAATGTGTTTTTTATTATAAAATAATAATTAAGTAGCTCATCTATTCTTATCTTTAAAAGACAGTATATCTATACCATAAAGCAATCTTTCGAACTAATCAAACAAGAATCGATAGTATTATTGGATTATATTTCTTAAAAAATTCACTACAGATATAGTTTACTCCACTTAAATAACTTAGGTAAATCTACGGAACTAAAAATAATCGATAGAAATCTGTTATTTTGTTATTTCAAATGTAACTGTTAAGAAAATAGTTCTCTAATACTAAACAGCACCTCAATCGATTATTAAGTAGCGTTAATTTTTAATTGTTTTTCTATTTTCTATTTGTTATAATGGCTTGAGATTACTAGAAAGTATAGTATTACATGAATCAAAATCATTCCGTCAAAAGATCCTTATCCGAAGTTAATCAGAGCGTTGAGGTTCCTCACAATAGCTCTTTTTGGAACACTTTAAGAGCTTTTCTTGGACCTGGAGCTTTGGTTGCAGTTGGTTATATGGATCCAGGTAACTGGATTACTAGCGTTATTGGTGGAGCTACCTATCGTTACTTACTATTGTTTGTTGTTTTAGTATCTTCTTTGATGGCGATGCAATTACAACAAATGGCTGGCAAGCTTGGCATTGTTACACGACAGGACTTAGCACAAGCAACAGCTTCTCGACTCCCAAAACCGCTTCGTTACCTGCTATTTATTATCATTGAGTTAGCCCTTATCGCTACTGATTTAGCAGAAGTCATTGGCTCTGCCATTGCTCTTCACTTATTATTTGGCTGGCCCCTGTTACTGTCTATCATGATTACTATTTTGGATGTATTCTTACTTTTACTCTTAATGAAGTTAGGCGTCCAAAAAATTGAAGCCTTTGTTTCTGTTCTCATATTGACAATTTTGATAATCTTTACATATTTAGTTGTTTTATCACAACCTGATTTAGATGCTATGTTCAAAGGATTTTTACCACACCATGAGCTTTTTAACATATCACATGAAGGGAAAAATAGTCCTTTAACCCTCGCTCTTGGCATTATCGGCGCAACAGTCATGCCACATAATCTTTATTTACATTCTTCTTTATCTCAGACTAGACGCGTGGATTATCATAATAAATCTTCAATAAAAAAAGCTGTACGTTTCATGACCTTAGATTCTAACATTCAGCTATCACTTGCATTTGTCGTGAATTCGCTACTATTAGTCTTAGGAGCTAGTCTATTTTATGGGCATGCTAATGATATCAGTGCCTTTTCTCAAATGTATCTTGCCCTATCTGATAAAACTATTACTGGTGCAGTAGCCAGTTCTTTCCTTTCTACCCTTTTTGCAGTTGCCCTACTAGCAAGTGGTCAAAATTCAACGATTACAGGTACTTTAACAGGACAAATCGTTATGGAAGGTTTCCTTCACTTCAAATTACCTCAATGGTTAATAAGGCTTTGTACTAGATTATTAACTCTTCTTCCAATTTTTGTTATCGCCCTACTAGTTGGAGGCGAAGAAAATACGTTAGATCAACTAATCGTCTATTCACAAGTTTTTCTTTCCTTAGCTTTACCATTTTCAATCTTTCCATTGATTTATTTCACGTCGCAAAAATCAATTATGGGAGAGCATGCTAATGCTAAATGGAATACCTATTTAGCATACCTTGTCGCCATCATTTTAACATTACTCAATTTGAAATTAATCATGGATTTACTTTAATACAATACAAAAAGCCCCACTAATGAACTGAACCTCTATCATGAGACATACATCTAATGATAGAGGAAAGTACATAATGATGGAGCTTTTTGTATTTCTTTTAAAGAACCCGTGAGTAAGGACTAGTATTTTTTTGCTTGTACCTCTCCTTGACATTATAATAACCGATGATGAAAAACGATACGCCAAAGATAATTGCTGCAATCAAAGATAAAATTTGGATACTAAAATATAGGTGTTGAAAATTTCCTTCTAAATGTGCTTTAAAAACCATCAACCAAGCCCAAAAAACGGATAAGATTAAGTAAGCATTTTGTAATACCCTAGCCAGGTAAAGACTTAAAACAGTTATAAAAATCAAGGCAATGATAGCTATATATACCTTTGGTAATGGGTAATTAAAATCAATTTTAACTAAGTAGACCGCTAAATTGACCAATGACGCAACTAGCAACCATCCTGCATGAATTCCAAATGTTATTCTAAGCAGTAATTTTGATTTATTTTTACTGAGTATCTTGATAATGATAACCAGAAGAATACAGTAAGCAAAAATTATTATTGTTGATAGGCCAATCAAATTACTCGTAAAAAATACAGTCCATATATTATTAACTAATAGAAGACCCAAAAAGTATGGAAAAATGCTAGCAAAGTTATCTTGGTAAGATTGACTCTTACTGAATATAGCTCTTAATATTACTAAAAAGGTCAATAAATAGATGACTGACCAAATTGAAAAGGCTAATGGTGCTGGTGTCAAGAGCGTTTGATAACGATCAGACAGACTCTTCTGACTGTTCCCTGTTAACAAACCTGTTGCGGATAAATAATTCACTATTATTGTTAAGATAAAGACTAACAATAACATCTTACTTTTAAATGAATATCTAATCATAGAGGCCTCCTTTCACCTCCATTATAATTCTTTTAGTTTAAAAATTCTATTTTTTTAATCAATATGTTTACTGAATACTCGCTTGTCTCGACAAAAAAAGTGGTTTTTGAAACCACTTTTTATTTATTTACGAAAAGCATCTAAAATGACTTTAAATTCTTCATTAGATAAAGTGATACCTTTACCCATTTTTGTATGATCTGGACTCCATGTACGCAAATCAAATTTAGCTGGCGCTCCGTTGAAGCTAACACGATTCAACTCTTTTGTCCAACCTTTTTCATTTTCAGATAGGACCAGTAACTTCTCAACAATTTCAAATGTAAATTCTGACATTTTATACCTCCACTTATACTATTCGTTATTTTTATAGCTTTTTGTTCTATTTAAATGAACTTCTTCTATTTTAACAATTTTTAGTAATATTGACCATGTAAAATGACAAAATAGTTATAAAAGTATCTAAGCTCTTATAGTCTTGCTAGTACCATCATTTTGATAAAGGTTCACTAATCCTTCTTTACAAGCACGAATCATATCCCCTTTTTTTACTGGATTTGGTAATGTTATGGTTAATAATTCCATCGGATTTGGAGCACGGTCTATTTTATTTCCCTCAGCATCGCGCAGACCTTCAATAAAACATTCAAAGTGACGGAAGCCAGGACCATAGAATTCTACGCGATCTCCTTCCATAATAACATTACGCTGACGAATTGTAGCCTCCATTTTAGCATTGTCAAATGAAACCACTTCCCCAACAAATTTGTATTGAGGAATTTTACGACGAGCTCCAAAGAGTTGTTCATTTTCAGTTGGTGTATGGTAGTAAAAACCTGTTGCTAATTCGCGTTGTGCAACCTTCCAAAGTTCATCAATCAAGTCTTCTTTAATAGCTTCAAAAGCTTCTGGACTTTCCATATAGGCATCTACAGCAGCTTTATAGCAATTAGTTACTGTAGAAACATAATGAATGGATTTCATACGTCCTTCTATTTTTAAACTATCTACGCCATTTTCAATCATATCTGGAATATGCTCAATCATACACATATCCACAGCTGACATTGAGAAAGGTTCTGGAATCTCGCCTTTTAACGATTGACGTTCTTGTCCAAATGGCATATCGTAGAGGTCATATTTCCAACGACATGACTGAGAGCAACCGCCACGATTAGCATCACGATGGCTCATATGGTTTGATAGAACACATCGTCCTGAGTATGAAATACACATCGCGCCATGAACAAATGCTTCTATCTCAACATCTGTCCTCTTCCTGATTTCAGCCAACTCTGCCATAGTAACCTCACGTGCTAATACGACACGAGTAAGCCCCATCTCTTTCCAAAATTCAAAAGTTTCATAGTTCGTGGAAGAGGCTTGAGTTGACAAATGAATTTCTAAACCTGGTGCTTCTGTAGCACAAATAACAATAAGAGCAGGATCTGAAACAATGACTGCATCTAGTCCCATATCACGTAATTCACGAAACCACGGACCTGCCCCAAGCTCATTACCTTCATGAGTAACCATATTAGCCGCTACATAAACTTTAGCATCTCTTGCATGAGCATAGTTTATTCCCTCTTGTAACTCTTCCATAGAAAAGTTACCAGCTCTACTTCGAAGACCATACGCTTGACCTCCAACAAATACAGCATCTGCTCCATAATCAATAGCAACTTTTAATTTTTCTAGTGTTCCTGCAGGTGATAAAACCTCAGGGCGTTTTTTTACATTAGACATCTTATATTTCCTTCTATTTTCAAGATAAAAGAATTATTTTCTATCTTAATTAACATACCAATCGATATGCAGTTCTTAGTGTAATTGGCTACGCTTTGAAATAGAAAACTTTCACGTAGCAAATAAATCTTATTTTACTGTTGATGGGTCAAACTCATAAAATCCAGTATCTAAACCACGTCCTTTAGGGTGCAGTTTTCTAATTCGTTCATCAAACAAGAAAGCCTGATCCTGAGTGAATGTTCCATTTTCAATCAAACGAGCTGTTTCGACAAAAATTTCAGCAATAGCAACAAAATTATCTCCTGGACAATAAATACCATCTAATTTCCAGTGAGTAAAGTGATGTTCAACTAGTTCAGTCACTTTAGTCATCATATCGATATCATTGTTAATAAAAATATGAGTCCCATGCTTATCTTCGTAAATAGAATAGTGACTTTCTGGATCACCTGGTTCTGCTAAAAAAAGACCACGCTCACGTGTTTTTTCATCAGTGATATGAGTAAAATTATAATAGTTTTGTAATAACGGACGCTTAGAGTGATGAATTACAGAAGCCCCATAAACTAAAATCTCAGCAGGAAATTCAAGGTTCTCAGACATCTTAAAAAGTTCTTCAGAAGGTATTTCACGTGCTAAAACCGTTTCTACTGCTCCATGTTGTCCCCAAAAATTAACTTGACGACTTGATGTAACGAATACAGAAGTGTCGTAGATAAGTTTGAAGTTATAACCATCACGCTTGTTGATATAAAATACTCCTGCATCACCAACTACCAAATAATCCACATTAATTTCTTTCATCAACTCCAAAAATGGTTTGATATTATCCATCATCTCTTGATGCATGAGTGCATTACAAGCTACTGTCAATTCTTTACCAGCATCATGTACTAATTTAGCGATTTCACGCAATTCATCGTCTGAAAATGAATGTGGTAAACGAAGACCGTAATTTTCTTCCCCTACGTAGATGCGGTCAATTCCTATTGCTAGCAATTGCTTTACTTGTTCAATAGATTCAGCTGTCGCTGTCAAAATTATTTTTTCCATAATTAGTATTATAACAAACTTTCAGCATTTTTAAGCATATTTCTTGACAAGAATAAATAAAAAATATTCTTTTCGAAAATTATATCACTTTAGAGGTTAAGCACTATCAGATAAGAAAAAACATAGTATTGAAATACTATGCGAAATTATATCTATTTTTTTCCTTTCCAATTTAAAAAAGTAAGGAAAGTAGTAAAAATACTTTTAGTATTCTACTACTAATATGGACAATGTTTTTGTTTTTTTGAGAAAAAACCTTTATTTTAACTCATAGTATCAAAAAACTAGTGACAAACTCTATTATTTGTGATATGATATGCTAGTATCAAAGGAGAAAGCTATGTCATCACCACTTAAGCAAGAGCAAACTCACGAAAGCAAAACAGAGCAAGCTCAACCAAAATTTCAAGTATTTCAAGAATTTGATCACAGTGCTAAGTTGCGTGAGCTAGTCTTTTTTGCTCGTATCGCTCTCTTCAGTATAACCACTGTGCTAATCTCTTTCTTATTACTAGCACTAAGTTTAACACCTGTCTGGAGTTTCTTACTAGCGATGCTGGCAAGTCTAGCAGTTACATCTGCAGTCTCTTCATTCATTTGGTCACTCAGACAATAAAAATCTCATAAAAAAGAAGCTACTATAAGTAGCTTCTTTTTTATTTTTCTTTATCTTCTGTGTTTTCTTTATAATCAATGACAATATCTTCTACTTTTGTTTCAGGAGCCTTATTTTCTTTTTTAGCAGTATCCTCATCTGAGAATTTTGATTTAGCTTGATTGACAAAATCATTAGCAAAGTCAACTACTTCTCCGCTTTTTTCCTTAACGGCTGAGACGATATCCTCTGTTGTCAATTCACCTGATTCAAATTTACCTTTATAATCTTTAAAAGTATCAACAGCTAAATTTGAATATTCACTTGCTTTATCTTTAGCTATTTGATGATATTCTTCTGGATTTTCTTTATATTCTCCATAGAACTTTTCTGCATTTTTCCTTAGCTCTTTTCCTTTTTTTGTTGTTAAAAAATAAGCTGCTGCTGCACCTGATGCAGCACTGATAACTAAAGTTTTAAATAATTTACTCATTTTTTGTCTCCTTTTTTACGAAAAATTTTTGAAGCCGCTTTTCCAATAGCTAAAGCTGACCCTGCCTTAGTAACACTTGAGGTTGCACTACTTGCCTTTTGTCCAATGTGTCTTGCCTGTAGGTTTAAATCAGATACAGATTCTGATAAGTCAGCAATAGCTACAAAAAGAGGATCAATAGTAGATACTTTACCATTAACATCATCAACTAAAACATTAGCTTTGGCTAAAATTTCATTAGTTTGGTAAAGAGTCACGTTAACATCGCTTGTTAATACTTTAATAGTTTGCTTGGTTTCCTCAATCGTTTCTGATACTTTTTTCAGAACGAAAAGTATTCCTAAAACTAAAACAACAAACGCAATGGCAATAATTAATACAGCAATTTCTATCATAATACCTCCTCTGTTTAATAATATGAAATATGTTGTTCACGACGACGATAAATAATCATGACAATTCCGATAATAACTAAAATAACTGATAACCATTGTGACACGCGCAAACCCGCCAAATAAAGGCTATCTGTCCTCATCCCTTCAATAATGAACCGTCCACATCCATACCAAACTAAATAAAAACATGCCACTTCACCTTGTTTTAAAGTGCGCGGTCGATGACGAATAGACATGATGATGACAAAACCTAGGAGGTTCCAAAGAGACTCATATAAAAATGTAGGTACTCGGTAAGCTCCATCAATATACATTTGATTTTTTATAAAGTTGGGTAAGTAATTCAGATTTTTTACTGCCCTACCGTATGCTTCTTGATTAATAAAATTCCCCCATCTACCTATGGCTTGGGCAATCATCACTCCTGGAGCAGCAATATCCAGAAAATCAATGGGATTAATCAAGCGACGATATGAAAAAATCACAAGGAGAATGGCTCCGGTAATTAACCCTCCGTAAATAGCAATACCACCGTTCCAAATGGCGATAATCTCTACTGGGTGCTTAGAGTAATAAGCCCATTCGAAGATAACATAATAAATACGAGCTCCAACAATGGATAGTGGAAAAGCCATGAGAATGAAATCTAGAATATCATCCGACTTAATGTTCTTACGAGGGGCCTCTTTCATTGCTAAGTAAACTGCTAACAACATACCAGACACTATGCAAATAGCATACCAGCGAATAGAAAAGGGGCCTAATTGTATTGCTACTGGATTAATCATCATTGACCTCGTTCTGACTAATCAAATGTGTTAAACGATCCTCAAAAGTCTGGGTAGCATCAAACCCCATTTGTTTAGCTCTGTGATTCATAGCCGCTGCTTCAATAACTACTGACACGTTTCGGCCTGTTTTAACAGGAATACGTATCCGAGGAACCTTAACTCCAGATAATTCAATCTCTTCATTGCCATTTCCGAGTCTATCAAAAACTTTTCCAGTTTCAAAGTTTTCAAGGTATATAGCTAATTGCACTTGCGATGAATCTTTAACCGCACTAGCTCCATATAGGCTCATAATATCAATGATTCCCACACCTCTAATTTCAAGTAAATGACGTAATATCTCAGCAGGCTCTCCCCAAAGCGTCTCTTCGTCTTTAGCATAAACATCAACACGATCATCTGCTACCAAACGATGTCCTCGCTTAACTAGCTCTAGTCCTGTCTCACTCTTACCAATACCGGAATCTCCTTGAATCAGAACACCCATACCATAGATATCCATCAAGACACCATGAACACTTGTCCTCTCAGCTAAGCAAGAATCTAAATACCAAGAAACTTCACCTGATAAACGACTTGTAGGGGCCTTACTTTGAAGAATAGCAATACCGGTATCTTTAGCCGCCTCATACATCTCTTCTGGAATTTCTAAATCACGTGCTACAACAATAGCTGGTGTTTCTTTTTGGAACATCTCACGTAACACTTGATAACGATTATGTCCTGTCATAGCCATTAAATATGACCACTCTTTCATACCAACAAGTTGCAAACGCTCTGGTGCATAATAATCAAAATACCCTGTCATTTCTAGACCAGGACGTGAAATGTCAGCTGTTGTAATCCGCTTAGATAATAGATGTTCATCACCATAGATGACATTTAACTTTAAGCGGTCAACTAACATTTGAACAGTAACTGCCATACTTACTCCTTCTTATAAAAGTGAATATCCCTATTGCTATACCCTACAATTTAAAGTTGAGCAAAGGTACTAAACACTTTCATTAATTTACACCCACATTATATCATACTTTTTACTAAAAGTAAGCGCTAACGCGTTTTTCTGAAAAAAAGAAGATATTTTGAAAAAATGGTCTAAATAAAGCTAAGAAAAAAGGAGATTCGTCTAGCAAATCTCCTTTATATGAATTACCAGAACCAACCGTCATCATCAACAGGTTCAGCATCTTTACGTCTTCTGGGACCTTGTCTTCTTGTTTCAATAATATCTTCTTTATAGGGTAAGAAAACAGCTAATAAAATATATAGCAAAAGACCAAATTTGGTAAAATACAAAATCAGTGCAATCAACACCCGTGAAAGAGCTAAATCCCAGTTATACTTATCAGCTAGACCGGCGACAACACCGCAGACCAACTTACCTTTTCGTTGTTTGTAGAAGCTTGATTTCATACCTATCCTTCTTTCTATCTACTCTATATTTTAATTATAACTACTTTGACAGTAAAATTAAATAGGCCTTACGACTGATTTTAAAAACTCTCTATCAAGCGACCATGACAATAACCACAAGCAAACTTGCGTAAATTAACACGTCTCCTACGTCGGTATACTTGACCACAAGATTGGCAAGAGTAATGATGATAATTCACTTTAACAGCCGTAACTCTAGGGGTATATCGTAAGCCATCGACTTTTTCTAGTAACTCTTTAAAAGCTTTATCCCTATGTTGATATCCTTTACCTTGTATATAGAGATGATAATGGCAAAGCTCATGTCTTACAATCTTACGAAAAATATCAATACCAAACTCACGATAAATTTTGGGATTAAAGTCAAGGTGTCTATCGTTTGGAAAGAAGCGTCCTCCAGTTGTTCTCAAGCGATTATTCCAATGTGCAGTATGTAAAAACTGACATCCAAAATCTTCTATAGACACCTTCTTAACATAATTAGTCAAGTCCGTCTGGCTTGATAAGACTAAGTCCAATTCTGCTACGCTCCGCATCTACCTCTACAACCCAAACAGTTACAATATCACCAACAGAGAGATATTTGCTTGGATGTGGTAAAGGAGGCATTTTTCTAGTTTTTTTATCGCGTTTTCGCTTAATAAGGCGAGACTGGTGGATTAAACCATCTTCATGAACACCAATATCAACAAAAGCACCAAAATCAACGACGTTTCGAACAGTTCCTTGCAATTCCTGTCCAACTTTTAAATCACTGACATCTAAAACATCATGTCTCAAAACAGGCGCTTCAAAATCATCACGTAAATCACGACCTGGTTTCAAAAGATCTTCTATAATGTCTTTCAATGTTTCTTGACCTACCCCAATACTTTCTGCTGTTGCAATTAAGTCAAGGTTTTGTAACTTCTCTTTAGCAAAATCATCTAATTCTTTGATAGTCAGTTGGTCAAGCAACTTTTTAACAGCTTCATAAGACTCAGGGTGAACACCTGTATTATCCAAGAAATTTTTAGCATTAGGAATACGTAAGAATCCAGCAGCTTGCTCAAAAGCTTTTGCTCCTAATCTGGGTACTTTCTTAATTTCAGCACGTGACTTAATTTGCCCATTCTCTTCACGATATTTAACAATATTTTCAGATATTGTTTTATTTAAACCTGAAACGTGAGCTAACAAGGCTGGACTTGCTGTATTAACATTAACACCTACTTGGTTAACTACAGTTTCAACAACAAAATCAAGATTTTCTGCTAATTTTTTTTGACTAACATCATGTTGATATTGACCCACACCAATAGATTTTGGATCAATTTTGACTAGTTCTGCTAATGGGTCTTGCAGACGTCTTGCAATTGAGATGGCCGAACGTTTTTCAACCGTTAAGTCTGGAAATTCATGACGTGCCAATTCTGAGGCTGAATAAACAGAGGCACCACTTTCGTTAACAATCACATAGGATACGTCTGGAAAATCTTGTAAAACTTCTGCAACAAATGCTTCCGATTCACGACTCGCTGTTCCATTCCCTATAGCAATAATTTCTATATTGAATTCTTTGATAAGTTTTGCTAACTCTATTTTTGATTGTTCGATTTTTGCTTGATTAGCTGGAGGAACTGGATAAATCACTTGTGTTGTCATTAATTTTCCAGTTTGGTCTACTACTGCTAATTTTGCTCCTGTACGAAAGGCAGGGTCAAAACCTAACACCATTTTCCCCTTAAGCGGTGAGACTAACAATAAGTTACGAAGATTCTCTGAAAACAGTGAAATTGCACCATCTTCTGCTCCTTCACTTAGTTCTGTACGGATACGGCGTTCCATAGCTGGAACGATTTTTTTCTTGACAGTCTGTACAATAAGGTCATCTATATATTGGCTAGTTTCTTTAAATCGAACAGCAAAAAAGCGAAACATTTTTTCAAGGTTATGCTCAAAATTAACCTTAAGAACACCCATTTTCTCACCACGATTCAATGCTAAAACTTGATAGCCATGGAGTTTACTTATTTTTTCAGAAAAGTCATAGTAGATTTTGAAGACCTGTTTTTCATCAAGTGACTCATCTTTAACAACTGCAGTGATTGAGCTGTAGTTCCAAATCTCATTATATGTCCATGAACGTAATTTATTATCCTCAGAAAAAGCTTCGATAAGAATATCTACTGCTCCAGAAAGTGCCTTCGTAGTTGTCTCAAAACCATCTGTAAGATAGTTTTGAGCTTCTTCCTCAAGGTTATCCTTATTTTGTAAAATAAGACGTGCTAAAGGAAAAAGACCTGCTTCACGTGCAATCGTAGCTTTCGTACGACGTTTTTCTTTATAAGGTAGGTAGAGTTCCTCAACATCTGCTAGTTTAGTTGCTTCTTCAATAGCCTTTTTGAGTTCTTGAGTCAACTTTCCTTGTTCTTCAATTTTGGCTAAGACCGTAGTTTTACGATCTGAAAGAGCTGTCATACTCTTATCAAGGTCAATAATTGATTTGATTTGAACTTCATCCAAATTACCTGTCATTTCTTTACGATAACGGGCAATAAAAGGAATAGTATTTCCTTCATCTGTTAATTCTAAAACCTTTTCGATTTGTGACGCTTTAATACCTAAATCAATAGCAATTTGTGTAATATTTAAATTTTCCATAACGCTTTTATTATAGCATATTTTTGACTTACGAAGAGTTTTAAAAAGCGATTTCAAGATAGCGTTTTTATAATCTAACAATAAAAAACAGACCAGGTCTGCTTTAATTCTTTTCAAAATATTTTCGAACAATTGGTGCTACTTCCTCACCATAAAGTTTGATGGCATTTAGGACGTCTTTGTGAGGCATAGAGCCAACTGGTAGATGTAACATAAAACGGTCTAACTCAAGCGCTTCAACAAGTCCTATAATTTTATGTGCAACCACTTCAGGACTTCCTACAAAAATAGCACCTTCTGGACCTACTGAACGTAAATACTGCTCTTTAGTCATTTCAGACCAATGAGGGCGTCCCTTAGCAATATTATCGACGGTCTGTTTCGTAGGGAAAAAATAACGGTCAATAGCGGTTTGATTATCCTCTTCAATCCATCCCCAAGAGTGAGCGGCAACTTTTAGTTGTTCTGGTTTGTGTCCATTACGACTACCAACTTCTTTATAAATATGGACCAATTGACGAAAGGCTTTGGGATTCCCACCAATAGTTGCATAAACAATTGGCAAACCTTGTTCTGCAATACGAATTGTAGAATCAACATTTCCTCCTGTTGCCACCCATATTGGTAACTGTCTTTGTAATGCTCTTGGATAAATTGGTCGCTCATTAACTGTTTGTGTCAAATGACCTTTCCAATCGAGATTTGTCGCTGAGTTAATTGCTAACAACATATCCATTTTTTCATTAAATAAATCATCATAATCCGCTAAATCGTATCCAAACAATGGAAAAGACTCAATAAAGGAACCACGCCCTGCCATAATTTCTGCTCTACCATTTGAAAGTGCGTCAATCGTTGAAAATTGCTGGTAGACGCGAATAGGATCATTGGAAGAGAGAATCGTTACTGCACTAGATAAACGGATATTATTAGTTCTAACCGCTCCTGCTGCTAGGACAATTTCGGGTGCAGAGACCGCAAAATCTTCACGATGGTGCTCTCCAATACCATAGACATCTAAACCAACTTGATCAGCTAGTTCAATCTCAGCAACTAATTGGCGAATCCTCTCAGGATGTGAATAGCTTTGGTTTGTTTCTTCAAGGATTGTTGTCTCTCCGAATGTTGTAATACCTAATTCAATCATAATCTTACCTCATCAATCTACTAATAATATTTTATCACTATATAGTATTATTTCCAATCGATTTGTTTTTTTATGTTAAAAATAAGCTAATATAGTATAATAGGTTATTATATAAAGAAAGAGGTGCCATTAATGGCTATTACGCACAAACGTCAAGATGACTTAGAAAGTATGTTCGCTAGTTTTGCTAAAGTACCAAAACCTAAAAAAGTTGATTCTGATTCAAAACCTGAACAGAAAGATGATTCTCAGAAAGATTAAGTTCTATGGATATCTTTAATCAATTACCGGATAGTGTCCTTCAATGGTTTGCCATTTTCATTTCCATTATTATTGAGGCACTTCCTTTTGTTTTGCTTGGAACTATTTTATCAGGAATTATTGAAGTCTTTATAACACCTGATATAGTCAATAAGTTCTTACCGAAAAATAAATTTCTCAGAGTCTTATTTGGAACCTTCGTTGGCTTTGTCTTTCCTTCTTGCGAATGTGGTATCATTCCTATTATTAATCGATTCCTTGAAAAGCAAGTGCCTTCATACACGGCAGTTCCGTTTCTTGCTACTGCTCCTATTATTAATCCTATTGTTTTATTTGCAACCTACTCAGCATTTGGAAATTCTATACGCTTCCTGATATTACGCTTTGTAGGTGCTACCATTGTAGCCATTGCTTTAGGAGTCATGCTTGCCTTTTTAGTAGATGATAATATTCTAAAAGAAGACGCTAAACCTACTCATTTTCATGATTATTCTGATAAGAAGTGGTATCAAAAAATCTTTCTAGCCTTAGCTCATGCCATCGATGAATTTTTTGACACAGGACGCTATCTAGTATTTGGTACTTTAATTGCTTCAGCTATGCAAATTTATTTACCAACTCGAGTTCTTACTACTATCGGACACAGCCCTATCACAGCCATCTTAGTTATGATGTTGCTTGCTTTCATTTTGTCATTGTGTAGTGAAGCTGACGCTTTTATAGGTGCTTCTTTATTATCAACCTTTGGAATCGCGCCAGTAATGGCTTTCCTTTTAATTGGACCCATGATTGATATTAAGAATTTAATGATGATGGTAAATTCTTTTAAAACAAGGTTTATTGTCCAATTCATTAGTGTATCTTCTATTATTATTATCATCTATTGTCTATTTGTGGGGGTAATATAATGATTCGATTTCTTATTCTTGCTGGTTATTTTGAATTAAGCATGTATTTAAAATTATCAGGTAAACTAAATCAGTATATTAATACTCATTATACCTATTTGGCCTATATTTCAATGGTCCTATCTTTTATTTTAGCAATTGTACAGCTAATTATTTGGGTTAAAAATATGAAAATGCATAGTCACCTACATGGTAAAATAGCTAAATCAACAAGCCCAATGATTTTAGTATTTCCCGTTTTAGTAGGTTTGTTAGTACCTACAGTTAGTTTAGACTCAACCACAGTCTCTGCCAAGGGATATAATTTCCCTCTAGCAGCCGGCTCTACTGGTACTGTAAGTCAAGATGGGACACGCGTTCAATATTTGAAACCAGATACCAGCACTTATTTTACTTCTTCAGCCTATGAAAAAGAAATGCAAAAAGAGCTTAAAAAATATAAAGGCTCTGGTACATTAACCATCACAACTGAAAACTACATGGAAGTTATGGAACTAATTTATCTCTATCCCGAGCAATTCATGGATCGCCAAATACAATATACTGGGTTTGTTTATAACGAACCCAAACACGAAGGATATCAATTTATTTTCCGCTTTGGAATCATTCATTGTATTGCCGATTCAGGAGTTTATGGTCTACTAACAACTGGAAATCAAAAAAGTTATCCGGACAATACTTGGGTAACTGTTAGAGGTACAATTAAATCCGAGTATAATCAATTGTTACAACAAAACTTACCAGTCTTACACATTGAAGAGTCTCGTCAAGTTTCTAAACCTAATAATCCTTATGTTTATCGTGTCTTTTAATATAAAAAGAACTTTCTAAATGAAAGTTCTTTTTTCTTATAAAATTCCTTCCAGAAGGCCACGCATGAAATCTTCTGAATTAAATTCACCAATATCATCGATTTTTTCGCCGAAACCAATGAATTTAACAGGAATATCTAGTTCTTGACGAATAGCCAGTACCACACCACCCTTAGCAGTACCATCAATTTTAGTCAGAATAAGGCCAGTTAATGGTGTAATTTTCGAGAACTCTTTAGCTTGACTTAAAGCATTTTGTCCTGTAGATGCATCTAAAGCAAGCAAAGTTTCATGGGGAGCATCTGGTACGACACGCTTAATAATACGTCCAATTTTTTCCAACTCTGCCATAAGGTTTTCTTTATTTTGCAAACGTCCTGCTGTATCAATTAACAAGACATCAACGCCTTGAGCAATGGCTTTTTCCATGCCATCAAAGACAACGCTAGCCGGATCTGCTTTTTCTTCTCCAGTGACAACTGGTACATCAACACGGCGTCCCCATTCTACTAGTTGAGCCACAGCACCTGCACGGAAAGTATCAGCTGCTACTAACATAACTTTTTTCCCTTGAGACTTGTATTGATGAGCTAACTTACCTATAGATGTCGTTTTTCCAACACCATTAACACCTACAAAAAGCATTACGGTTAAACCTTCTTGGAAATTGATAGCCTCATTATAAATACCATCTTTTTCGTAGATTTCAACTAATTTTTCAACGATAACACGTTTTAAATCCTCTGATTTCTTGGCATTCTCTAATTTTGCTTCATAACGAAGATCTTCAGTTAACTGTGTTGCAACATTTACCCCAACGTCAGATAAGATTAACATTTCTTCTAATTCTTCAAAGAACTCTTCGTCAACACGACGGAAGTTAGAAAGGAAAGCATTAAGGCGTGCACTAAAACCTGTGCGTGTTTTTTTCAGGCTACGATTATATTTTTCCTCTTGACTCTCAGCTTTTATAGTGTCTGCCTGTGATTGCGATAAAACTTCCTGTGCCTCAGAAAGTTTTGACTCATCTGTTGACAGCGAATTAGACGAGATTTCTTTCTCAATTGCTTTACGTTTAGCATAGTAATCTGCTAAAAAAGCATCAGCCGCAGATGTATCCTCTGACTCTGTTTGTACCTCAGTTTTTCCACTAGACATCTCTTCTTGAAAGGGAGTTTCTGAAAACTGCTCTGAAGCCTGACTATTACTTGATTGCTCCTTATCACTAAAAGATGCCTCAGATTTAGCAGAAACATTGTCAGAAAGAGTCGTGGAATCAGGAACTACATTTCCTACCTCAGAAGTATCTGCTACCTTTGTCTTAGCCCTATCTTCTAGTTCTAAAAAACTATCGTCTTCTTTTACAGGAATTTCATCGGTATCTTCTGACTCTAAAGGATGAATTTCAGAGGTAACTGGTTGATGTGATTCTGACAATGCTGTATCTCTTTCTAATTCTAAGAAAGAATCATCTTCTGCAACAGGGACTTCAGAGGTTCGATTCAAAGTTGACTCCTTCGAAAAGTTGCTGCCCTCCTCTTTATCAATAACTGAATCTTCATCTTCTAAAACAACAGATTCTGATGCTTCAATTTCTGGTTCTTTATCTTTTTTCTTATGTCCAAATAGGCGGTCAAATAATCCCATTAATTTTCCTCACTTAAAATATATTTCCCAACTGCTTCGGCAACTCCAGACTCATCGTTATTACAAATAGTTGTCGCTTTTGCTATTGCCTTAGCTTCTGGAATACCATTAGCCATTGCAACTCCTAAGCCTGCCCACTCTAACATTGATAAATCATTTGCTTCATCTCCCATTGCCATAACTTGACTACTATCTAACCCAAGGTGTTTTGTCAGTAGTTCTAAGCCGACTGCTTTATGAACACCTTTAGGCATCAATTCTAAAATGATATCACGTGATTTAAACATTTCATAGTCAACTTTAAGTCTATCAGGAAGTTTAGCAATTTGTTGATCAAGATATGTAGCATCAATAACACTAACAATTTTATTATAAACTACATCCTTTGGCACTTGCTCTAAATCATCAACTTCTATAAATTCTAAGAGCGGGTTGGCTAAATGATATTGAGAATGGTGTCCCTTGTTAGCAATACTATATACCATTCCCTCACTTAAGATATCTGTTGGCAAACCCACTTGATACAACTCCTCATGGATATCTTCCACTTCTTGTCGTGTCATTGCAGTTTTAGCTAAGATTTTCCCTGTATTTTGTTGAACTAAACCACCGTTAAAAGTAATGCTGTAATCTTCATCAGATACTAACTCTAGGTCCTCTAACAAATTACCAATTGCTTTTAAAGGACGCCCTGTTGTAATAACAACTTTTATACCTTTTTCTCTAGCTGCTTTTAAGGCCACTTTATTTTCTTCTGAAACTTTTTTATCTGTTGTAAATAAAGTGCCATCTAAATCTAAAGCAAGTATTTTAATATCCGACATTAATCCACCATACTTTCTAAATAAGCCATTACAGCTTGATCATTGTGATGACCTATAATACAATCTGCTATCTCTTTAACTTCTGGTCTAGCATTTTCTGTTGCAATAGCTTTGCCTGACCACTCTAGCATTTCTAAATCATTAATATTGTCACCAAAAGATAAGACTTCTTCTGCTCTAATACCGTATTGTTCACAGAGGTGCTCTAAACCATTTCGTTTATTAACTGAGCTTAAAATAATATCAATGGATTTAAAGCCTGTTGTCACTGCTGTGGCATACGGTATAACTTGATTTACCCACTCCTCAGCTTGTCTAACAGTCTCTTCAGTAAAGTTAGCCGTTACTTTGAAAATAATATCATCAACATCTTCAAAGTGAGAAACTTTTTGCAAATTATCATAATAATGAGTGATGAATTCAATATAACCTGGATTGGCATCACTTAGAATATATGCACCATCCTTTCCAGATAAGACATATTCATTATTCTCCATATAAGGGCTCTTACTCAAATGGTCAATAATATCTAAGTATTGTTCTCGACTCAAGTGCTGTTCATATGCCAAGCGATCAAATAAGACTGCTGCACTTCCGTTTTCTGCTATAAAAGCCATCTGATCACGAAAGTCAGCAAATAATTGTTCAAGTGATAATAAGGAACGCCCACTTGCTGCCGTAAAGACAATTCCTTGTTCTTTAAATTTTTTTAGCACGTTTGCTAAACGTTTTTTATCATAGGTACCGTTTTCATCTAAGAATGTACCATCCATATCGGTTGCTACTAATTTTATCATGGAATCTCCTAACTAAAGGGTTTACATTTACTATTGTAACATAAAATAAGGCTGAAAATCCAAAAAACAGAAGGGATCCCCTTCTGTTTTCTAATTGGTCATTTCTTGAGCTTCTTTTAATTTTACAGAAACAATTTTGGAAACGCCTGATTCCTGCATCGTTACCCCATAGATACTATCAGCAGCAGACATAGTTCCTTTTCGGTGAGTAACAACGATAAATTGACTTGATTTATCAAATCGATTAAGATAATCGCCAAATCGCTTAACATTTGCTTCATCTAAAGCGGCCTCAACTTCATCCAAGATGACAAATGAAATTGTCTTAACACGGATAATGGCAAATAATAATGCTAACGCTGATAATGCTTTTTCACCACCTGACATCAAGTTTAAAGACTGGATTTTTTTACCAGGAGGTTGAACCGAAATATCAACCCCAGCTGATAATAAATCACCTTCTGTCAGAATAAGGTCCGCAGAACCTCCACCAAACATCTGTACAAAGGTTTCTTTGAAACTATGACGAATGGCTTCAAATGTCGATTTAAAACGAGTCTTAACTTCATCATCCATATCTGTAATCGTCTCTAGTAATAAATTTTTGGCATGAACTAAGTCGTCTCGCTGTGTGTTAAGGAAGGTCAATCGTTCATGAACTTCTTCAAATTGAGCAATTGCATCAATATTAACAGGTCCTAAAGCTTTAATTTTAGCTTGTAGAGATTTCAATTGTTCACGCGCCATCAAAATATCTTCCAAGACATTTGCTTTTACCTTCGCTTCATCCAATGTCATCTGATAGTCTTCTGATAATTGACGTGAGAATACCATCAATTGTTGAGATAATTGTTCACATTGTGACTCTAATTGAGCTTGCTGACGAATAAGGCTTTCATTTTTTTGTCCCTCTTTAGCCAGAGAAGCAGCTAAATCATCTAAAGCAGCTTCACAATCCTCCAATTCAAAACGGAGACTCACAAGCTTTTCTTCATCATTTTCTCTTCTCTTATTTGCTTGTAGCAACTGTTTTTCTATACGTGGAAGCTCTTCTTTGTCTAATTGACTGTCCTGATGGCTTAGTAATGTTTGTAAATTACTAATGTCACGTTTTATTTCAGACAAGGTAATCTCTAGACGTGTACAGTTGGCACGTTCAAATTTCTGCTCGTTTAGCAAATCACGTTCTTCTAGCTGTGCCTCTGACAATAATGTTGTTAGATTATTGACTTTTTCTTGAATTGAATCTTTATCTTCCTTAATTTGAGCAATTGAAGTTGTCAACTCCTCTTTTTTAATAGCAAATTGTTCAAGTTCTTTTTCTAAACGATTTTTTTCATTTTGAGAAGTAGTTTGTTCCGACACCCCGTTGCTTAATTGTAAGCCATTATATAGTTTATTTAAATCAGCAAGCTTTTCTGATAGTTGTTGATACTCTATATCAGCTCTTTGTTCCTCAAGACGAGCTTGTTCTCCATCATTCTTAAGTTGTGCTAAGGTTTCTTGTTTCTCTTTGAGTTGCTCTAACAATGCGGCAACTTCTTTTTCTTGAATTAATTGTTTACTTTGTGCCTGTTTTAATTCTTTTTTTAGATTATCCAATTCAGGCTTGATAAAAACAGTATTATTTTGACGATTTGCTCCCCCTGAGTACGACCCTCCAGGGCGTAATTCTGTTCCATCTAAGGTTACTAAACGTACTTGATAATTCAATTGTCTTGCAGCTACATTAGCATTATCAACCGTATCAAAAATAGCAGTTAACCCTAAGTTATTTTTAAAAATGTTTGACAAGCGTTGATCATAGGTTACCAATTCACTAGCTATTCCTAAAAACCCTTGAGAACTTTGTAATTTTGAGAGATAATGTTGTGCTAATTCTCTTGGTTTTATTGTAGTTAAAGGCAGAAATGTCGCTCTACCTTGGCGGTTTTTCTTTAAAAAAGCAATTGAACGTTTGGCAGCACTCTCGTCTTCAACAATGATGTGTTGGCTGCTACCTCCCAAAGCTATCTCCAATGCTATTTGGTAATGTTTGTCAAAGCTAAGATGCTCACTAACAGCACCTATGATACCTCCAAGCTGGTCCTTAGCCTGTAGAACTGACTTCACTCCAGCATAGAAATTACTATGATTTTTCAAAATAGATTCTAAACTCGAAATACGTGCTTGCTTTGATTTGATTTCATCTAAATGATCAAATAAAATTGACTGCTGATTCTTATACTCACCTTCTAGATTTTGCAAGGTTTGACCTAAATCTTGGTAGTGAGATAATAACCGACGAACATTCTTCTTTGCAGCCTCAAATCGTTCCAACGCTACCTTTGCGTTACTTTTTAATACTTCTAAATTTTTGCTAACTTCTTGTATTTCTTGAGATTTAGCTTGAGAAGCTTGTTTTTGATTCTCTATATCAGCTAGTAAAGCTGTTAAAGCGTTTGAAGTGTCGGCTTCTTCTTGCATCAAGGTAACAAAGTCTTCTCGAAGTTTTTCAATAATCTGATCCGGATTAGTTGAAAAACGCTCCAAGGAACTTTCTGTACTAACAATTTCTGATCTTATTTGGGCTATTTTTTCCGACAGAGTAGTTAACTCTATATTTTTTTGGGTAATCTGGTCACTACAATCTTTAGCTTTAATTTCTAACTCTGCTAAACGTTGACCTGCCTCTTCTTTTTTTTCAGCCTTTTGGTTTGACTCTAAACGAATCAGATCAATTTGGCGTTCCAAATCTGACTTTAACTTTGTAACGTCTAAAAGAGCTAACTGTTTAGCCTCAATTTCTTCAGATAAATGGTGACGTTTCTGTTTTAACGATTGATTTTCATCTTCAAGGGACTGACGTTGTTGGTAATAAGTTGCTAACTCTTCTCTTACTGTCAATAGCTTTTCCTCAACAGTAGTTAAATCTGATTGATGTTGTAAAATATCTTCAATCAAGATAGATAAGTGGAGTCCTTGTCGTTCCTCATCTAATACTAAAAAACGCTTGGCAATACTTGCTTGTTTTTCTAATGGTTGGACTTGCATATCCAATTCATAAATAATATCCTCTAAGCGATCTAAGTTCCCTTGAGTTTGTTCTAATTTGGATTGTGTTTCCTTCTTACGTGTTTTGTACTTCAGAACACCAGCGGCTTCTTCAAATATGGCACGGCGCTCTTCTGGTTTACTATTAAAAATAGCTTCAACGCGTCCTTGGGAAATAATAGAAAAAGAATCTCTTCCTAATCCAGTATCCATAAATAAATCATGAATATCACGTAAGCGAACTTTGCGTCCATCTATTAAATATTCACTATCTCCGTTTCGAAAAATACGACGTTCAACTCGAACTTCGTCAGCTATATTTTCGATAAAGTGGTCGCTATTATCTAAAGTAACACTCACTTGCGCATAATTAAGGGGCTTACGATTTTCTGTACCAGCAAATATGACGTCTGGCATCTTACCTCCTCGTAAACTTTTTGCGCTTGATTCTCCCAATGCCCAACGTAAACTCTCTGTGATATTACTTTTACCTGATCCATTTGGACCTACAACAGCAGTAACTCCTTGATCAAATTCTACCTTAGTTTTATCCGCAAAGGACTTAAAGCCTTGCATTTCAATTTCTTTTAAAAACATGATTTCCTCATTGTAACGTTGCTAAAGCATTTTTGGCAGCGTCTTGTTCAGCAGCTTTCTTTGATCGTCCAATTCCTTGGCTCAAATTTTCTTGGTTGACAGATACAGTCACCTCAAATTCCTTTGCATGTGCTGGACCACTTTCATTAGTAACTTGATAATCTATTTTTACATCCCCATGAGATTGAAGTAATTCTTGCAAGCTTGTCTTGTAATCTTTAACACGCTCATAGGTCCCTTTTTCAACGTGAGGGATCATTACCTTGTTAACAAAGGCATGAACCACTTCAACACCTTTATCCAATAATAAAGCTCCTAAAAAAGCCTCAAATAAATCTCCTAAAATAGTGTCACGATTACGTCCACCAGATTTTTCTTCTCCTTTTCCAAGTTTAATATAGTGATCAAAGCCACATAGACGTGAAAAACCTGCAAGACTTTCCTCACGAACAATCATTGAACGTAATTTTGATAAATCACCTTCTGCCTTTTGAGGGTACTTTGTAAAAAGATACTGTGAAATAAGTAATTGTAGAACAGCGTCTCCTAAAAATTCCAAACGTTCATTATGTGAAATGTTTAGGAGGCGATGCTCATTTGCGTATGATGTATGGGTAAAAGCTGTATCTAATAATTCTTGATTAGCAAAAACAATACCATAGTCTTTTTCCAGCTTTGATCTTAATTCTTTCATTTTTTCTCCTTGATTTCAATCATAGATAAAATATTAAACAAATACCATTATACCACAGTTGACAAATAATCAAACATTTTGGAAGTTAAACTTATCTTCCAAAGAAAACGTTTCCTTAATTACATATTTGAATATTCAACAAAAGACTAGGATACACACCTAGTCTCTTGTTAACTATTCATCAATTTTATCAGGTACTACATAAAAAAGCACATAAGTTCCTACAATAGTTCCAATCAATAATCCCAGTTTGAGCCACATTAGAGGAGCAAAATAGATTGAAATCCCCATCAAGATATAAATTTGCCAAATCATTGACTTTTTACGCGCTGGGGCAATACTTCTGCTTTCAACAAAATCTGCAGCGTAGTATTTATAAACTTTAGTTTGACGCAACCAAATATCAAATTTTTCAGAGCTTCTCGAAAAGCAAAAAGCTGAAAGCAATACTAATGGAGTCGTTGGAACTACCGGCAAGACAATACCTGCAATGCCTATCCCTAAACTAATAAATCCTAAACTAATGTAAAAAATCTTTTTCAATCTTAAATCCTCGTCAGTGGGGTAGCTGAATCAGGTGAAGTATCGTGAACAGAAAAATCTGTGCCCACACCAAAGTCAGCTCTCATTAAATTGTTTTCCATAGTCATGTGAGCAAGTTCCTTAATATTATTTTCCTTACTCAAGTGTCCTAAATAGATGTGTTTAGTACGGTTACCTATAGTGCGAATCATGGTTTCTGAACCATCTTCATTAGATAAATGTCCTTTATCTGATAAAATACGTTGCTTAAGTGTCCAAGGATAAGAACCCGAACGTAGAATCTCAATGTCGTGATTTGACTCGATCAAATAACCATCTGCATTCTCAATCAAACTTGCCATTCGGTCGCTAACATATCCTGTATCTGTCAACATCACAAAGCTCTTATCATCTTTCATCATACGGTAAAATTGGGGATCCACAGCATCATGACTTACACCAAAGCTCTCAATATCTAAATCCCCGAAAGTTAAGGTTTTACCGCGTCCAAAAACATGCTTTTGACTAACATCAACTTTGCCTAACATGTTACGCTCATCCATAACTTTCCACGTCTGCTCATTGGCATAAATATCAAGGTGATATTTCCTAGCCAATACGCCAACACCTTTAATGTGGTCAGAATGTTCGTGGGTAACTAGTATAGCATCTAAATCTTCTGGTTTACGATTAATTTCTGCAAGGAGGCTAGTCACTTTCTTGCCTGTTAAACCAGCGTCAATTAAAAGACGTTTTTGGGGTGTCTCAATATAAAAACAATTTCCAGTTGAACCTGAAGCTAAGATACTATATTTAAATCCTATTTCTGACATGTTTTAATCTTCAACGTCCTCCCATTCTTCATAAGTTACAGCATCTTTATCATAAGGCAAGACGATTGTAAAAGTAGATCCTTTACCATACTCACTCTTAGCCCAAATAAATCCCTTATGCTGCTTAACAATTTCTTTTGCAATTGACAAACCAAGTCCAGTCCCACCCTGTTGACGACTTCTCGCCTTATCAACACGATAAAAACGATCAAAAATGAGAGGTAAATCTTTTTTGGGAATACCTAAGCCTTGGTCTGATATTGATAAAATCATCTGCGTTTTAGTTGTGCGTAGATTAACTGTAATCTTACCACCATCTGGTGAATACTTGACTGCATTATTTAAAATGTTATCAATCACTTGAGTCATCTTATCTGTATCAATTTCCACCCAAATTGACTTAAGAGGATAATCTCTGACAATTTCATAAACTTTTCCTGTGACTGTTTTTTGATTTCTAATCTGATCAAATCGATTCAAAATTGAGGTCATGAAAGCTGTAAAATTCGTCATTTCAACATCTAAATGCGTTACTTCATTATCAATGCGCGATAAACTTAATAAATCTGATATCATACGCATCATACGATTTGTTTCATCTAGAGATACCTTAATAAAGCTTGGAGCAACTTCTTCATTGAGCGCTCCCTCATCTAAAGCTTCTAAATAAGATTTTACAGATGTCAAAGGTGTACGAAGTTCATGAGAAACATTAGATACAAAAAGTCTTCTTTCACGCTCTTCTTTCTCTTGCTCAGTAGCATCGTGTGATACTGCAACTAAACCGGAAATAAAACCACTTTCACGACGGTTCAAAGCAAATCGAATCCGTAAGGTAACAAATTCACCATTTTCATCACGTCTATTAAGAACTACCTCTGGCGTCTTAGAGACTAAATCTTGGAACGAATATGGACTTCCCGACCCTAACATATCAACAATATTCATTGATAAAGCTTCATCATATGCTAGATTGAACTGCTGTTGGGCTGTCTCATTAATCATAACGATTTTTCCTGAACGATCTGTAGCCAGCACACCGTCAGTCATATAAGTTAAGATACTTGCTAAGCGATTCTTTTCTTGTTCTAAGTTATCATGTGCCATTCGGAAGACATCAGATAAATCATTTAGACTTTCACCTAATTCTACCAAATCTGCATCACCTTGAATTAGAATACTATCTGAATAATTTCCTGCTATCAAATCTCTGACTTTCCAATTCAAAAGTCGGATATTTTTAGACATTTTAAAATCTCTAACCGCTAGATAAACAAAATAAACAGCAACAAAAACTAGTAAAAAAAGTAAGGCTAGCTCAAACGACCTAATATTTGCAGCACTATTATTCATAAGACTTCATGTAATAACCTACACCACGTCGAGTCAAAATATATTCTGGACGACCAGGAGTATCTTCAATCTTTTCACGTAAACGTCTCACCGTCACATCAACTGTACGGACATCTCCAAAATAATCATATCCCCAAACTGTTTCCAATAAATGTTCGCGTGTCATGACTTGTCCGATATGTGTCGCTAAATGGTGAAGTAATTCAAATTCTCGGTGCGTTAATTCAATTTCTTCGCCACGTTTCTTAGCAATAAAGGCGTCTGGTAAAATTTGCAACTCACCAATAGTAATATCCGAAGAAGCATTTTGAGCACTTTCTTCTGCTACAGCTGTTTCAATATTTTCAGTACGTCGTAAATGTGCTTTGACCCGTGCCAAAAGTTCACGATTTGAAAAAGGTTTAGTAACATAATCATCTGCACCGATTTCTAAACCAATGACTTTGTCAAACTCACTATCTTTTGCAGAAAGCATAATAATAGGAATATGGCTGGTTTTACGAACTTCCTTAGCCACTTCTAAACCATCTAGTTCAGGGAGCATTAAATCCAAAATGATTAAATCTGGTTGAAATTCTGCATATTGTACTAAAGCTTCACGGCCATCGAAAGCTGTCGCCGTCTCATATCCTTCTTTGGTTAAATTAAATTTGATAATATCTGAAATTGGTTTTTCATCATCAACGATAAGTATTTTTTTCATATTTTACCTCTATTACTTTCTGGTCTCCCACTTCCATTCATAAACTGAAAAATAAAAGTGACCGAAAATATGATAATATGGGCCTAAAGCACCACTATTATCACTAATTATAACAGATTTCCTAGTTAATTGGAAACTTTCAATACATCCTATTAAACTGAAAAATAAATGATACGAGAACGTAATATTTTTACTAAAAATACCGCTCTAAAAATAGCAATATTTAAATCAATCCTACTCTTTAATATTCTGAATTTATTGACAAGCTCACAAACAGGTGATACACTTATCTATAATGTTAGGTAACCTAACAATAAGCTGTTATTTTAGGAGGTTCTTATGTCACTCATATCTTATAAGAATGTTAACAAGTATTATGGAGATTATCACGCCCTTCGTCAGATTAATTTGGAAATAGAGCCAGGGCAAGTGGTTGTTCTATTAGGACCTTCTGGATCAGGTAAATCAACACTTATTAGAACAATGAACGCTCTCGAATCTATTGACGATGGTAGTTTGGTCGTGAATGGACATGAATTAGCAAATACTTCATCTAAAGAATTGGTCAACCTCCGTAAAGAAGTTGGTATGGTTTTTCAACATTTTAACCTTTATCCTCACAAAACCGTGTTAGAAAATATTACATTAGCTCCTATTAAAGTATTAAAACAATCTAAAAAAGAAGCTATGGAAATTGCTGAAAAATATTTAAAATTTGTCAATATGTGGGAAAGAAAAGATTCCTACCCATCTATGCTATCAGGTGGTCAAAAACAGAGAATTGCTATTGCTAGAGGGCTTGCCATGCATCCAAAACTCCTCCTCTTTGATGAGCCTACCTCTGCCCTTGATCCCGAAACCATCGGAGACGTTCTTTCAGTGATGCAAAAATTGGCAAATGACGGAATGAATATGGTCGTTGTAACTCATGAAATGGGATTCGCACGAGAAGTTGCTGATCGTATTATTTTTATGGCTGATGGGGAAATTTTAGTGGATACTACGGATGTGCAAGACTTTTTTGATAATCCCACAGAACCACGTGCCAAACAATTTTTAAGCAACATTATCAACCATACCAGTACTGACCTTTAGGAGGACGAAATATGCTGAGACGAAAAAGATTAACGCTCTATCTATTATCCTGTATTTTCATTTTCCTGTTATTTTATCCCAACTCAACGTCAGCTAATCAATTATCAGAAATCAAAAAATCGGGTGTCCTTAAAGTTGGAGTCAAACAAGATGTGCCTAACTTTGGTTATCATAATGCTGAGACGAATCAATACGAAGGAATGGAAATTGATATTGCCAAAAAAATTGCCAAATCCTTAGGCGTCAAACCAGTTTTTGTACCGACAACTGCACAAACCAGAGAGCCTCTGATGGACAATGGACAAATTGATATTCTAATCGCAACATACACTATCACGCCCGAAAGAAAAGCTAACTATAATATTTCTAAAGCTTATTATCACGATGAAATTGGATTTTTGGTGCGTAAAAATAGTCATATCAAAACTATAAAAGAATTGGATGGTAAACACATTGGTGTGGCTCAAGGTGCCACTACAAAAGTAAATTTAGAAAAATATGCTAAAGAACACAAACTAAAATTTAGCTATGCTCAATTAGGGAGTTTCCCAGAATTAGCGATATCGCTGTACGCTAATCGTATTGATGCTTTTTCAGTTGATAAATCTATCCTTAGCGGCTACCTTAGCCCTCATACAACCATATTAAAAGAAGGGTTCAATACGCAAGAATACGGTATTGCAACCAGTAAACAGGACAAAGTCTTGATTCCCTACGTTAATAAGTTACTGGTATCATGGGAAAAAGATGGTAGTTTAAAACACATTTATCAAAAATTTAAGCTTAAACCCGCTAAAGTAAAAAAAGAATAGGGAGGATTTTTTATGACTTTATTAAACATCAGTCCTTTTGCCATTTCAAGGTGGGGCGCTTTCTTTAACCATTTTGACCTATTCTTTAAAGGCTTCTTATATACTCTAGGTATTTCGTTTGGTGCACTCCTACTTGCTCTGATATTAGGAATTCTCTCTGGTGGTTTATCAACTTCTAAAAGTAAAGTTGGTAAGTTGATATCACGTATCTATGTTGAAGTTTTTCAAAACACACCTCTTTTAGTTCAAATGGTTTTTGTCTACTATGGACTAGCAATCATTAGTAATGGACATGTTATGATTAGTGCTTTTTTCACCGCCGTTTTGTGCGTTGGCCTATACCATGGTGCCTATATTTCTGAAGTTATTCGCTCAGGAATTGAAGCTGTCCCTAAAGGACAAACAGAGGCTGCTTTAGCTCAAGGATTCACAGCTAATCAAACCATGCAACTTATCATTTTGCCTCAAGCTGTCAGAACAATTTTACCACCAATGACCAACCAAGTTGTTAACCTAATCAAGAATACCTCTACCGTAGCAATCATTTCTGGAGCCGATATCATGTTTGTAGCTAAGGCCTGGGCTTATGATACGACTAATTATATCCCAGCTTTTGCAGGAGCTGCTATCTTCTATTTTGTTATTTGTTTCCCACTAGCAAGCTGGGCAAGAAAACAAGAAGAATTAAATAAGAAAACTTATTCTTAAGGAGGTTTGATATGTCATCAGTCTTAACACTAACAAATATACTATTTCTCCTTCAAGGGTTCGGTTTAACCTTATATATATCTTTTATTTCCATTTTACTATCAATGTTTTTTGGAACTCTATTAGCAATTATGAGAAATAGCAAAAATCCTATCTGGAAATTAATAGCTAGTATCTATATCGAATTTGTCAGAAATGTTCCAAATCTACTTTGGATTTTTATCATTTTCTTAGTATTCCAGATGAAATCAGTCAGCGCTGGTATTACTTCGTTTACAATTTTTACCTCCGCTGCTTTAGCAGAAATTATTCGGGGAGGTTTAAATGGAGTCGATAAAGGACAGACAGAAGCCGGACTTTCTCAAGGATTCACTTATTTGCAAGTTTTCATTATTATTATTTTCCCACAAGCTTTTCGCAAAATGTTACCAGCCATTATTTCTCAGTTTGTAACGGTTATAAAAGATACATCACTACTTTATTCTGTTATAGCTATTCAAGAAATCTTCGGAAAAAGTCAAATTCTAATGGGAAGATATTTCGAAGCTGGACAAGTTTTTACACTCTACGCTATTATAACTGCTGTCTATTTCATTACAAACTTTATCATCTCAAGTTTTTCACGTAAACTTTCAAAACGTTGGGAGCAAGCTACTGAGTAATTAAAACGAAGGCCTTTTAGACCTTCGTTTTTTTATATCTTATTTAAATTAATCATTCATATGATCTCTAGAACGTTCAATGATTTTTCCAGTTTCTGCATCAATTTGATAATCAACTTCATTTTTATTTTTCAGGTCCACAAAGTCAATATCATAAACTGATTTTCCATTTTCAATTTCTTCTTTGATCTTAAGATTACTGACTTCTGATTCCTCTATATTAGCATCTTTAAATGCAATCTTTTTGGCTTCTTCTTGACTTATTTTATGAGATTTTTGACTTGACGATGAACTTGACTGAGAAGTCGATTTTGAAAAGCCATTATTATCCATGTCCCGCTCAAGGATTTGTCCAGTCTTAGCATCTACATGATAGCTGTATTCTGCGCTTTTGGTATTGAACTCAATTTCGTAGCTCCCTCTAAAGTTTTCAAATTCTTTGTCAATTTTTTGATGTATGACATCCTTCTTAGCCACTTTAGCATCTTTATAAGCAATAGCTAACGCTTGATTAGTTGTCTTTTGGAATTGTGATTGGTAAAATAATACACCACCTCCAAGGATAACAACAAGGACTAAAAGAACTCCTAAAAAAACTTTATTTTTTTTAATCATACAGCACCTTCTTTCTATTATTCAATTATATTTTAACATAAGCTAGACACTTTTTCAATTTTGACCACTCGTTCATAAAAACATGTGGTCAATAAAAACCATTTGACATTAATACCTCAAATTAAAAGATACCATAGTACTATGGTATCTTTTAATAGTATATGTATCAGTTGATGCGCATTTTCTGCACAGCCTTCTTCAAGTATTTGACTTGTTTATCAACCGATTGCTTAGCACTACGCCTTCCAAATGCGTAATATCCTTTTTTATTGAAATAACTACAATCGTAATCCTCTTCTTTAAAGAAAAACCATTTCCTTCTAGATAGATTTGGCGATCTATAACCTCTAGTCATATCGTTTCGAAATTTTGGGTCTAACTTTACAGGATCAACATCTAATTCTTTATGACGTGTATTATTTTTAAAAGCATAATTAAAGCTAGCTCCATTGATAATGCCATTACGTGTTATTACTTCTGCGTCAATCTCGTTTAAAAAGTTTCCTTTATCGTCAATAATAAATTCCGTATGGAATGAAATTAAAAGCTTACTATTAATAACCTGCTCATCATCTGGGAAACCAAAGATTTCACCATTTCTCCGACGTTTATTATGCAAACGAGCAGATTCATAGTAGGCGATACTATCTGGTTCTCTTAAACATGATAGATAGTTTACTAAAGCATCTCTATCAGTCATACCAACATCTTTAAAGTATCGTCGAACATACTGTGCTTGCTGACTAGAAATCAAATAGCGGAATTGATGGAGTTTCCTATTTAATACAGTATCTTCGGCTAGACTATTCCCAGGAAAAGAATCATAAATAACTTGTGATAAGGCTATCCAGAAATCATCATGCGGAGCTAACTCATCTGAAAACTGTGCGACCAAGTATTGTGTTTCTGATAATTCTCCTGACAATTCAGTTGGCATTTTAGCCTGCTCTAACACGAATTCTAAAGCTTTGAGGGGTGCTTGTAAACTTAAAGAAGTCCAAAAATACTTAAAAATAGGAGAGCCAACTTTTATATCATCAATAGCCTTGAGTCCCTTTAAAAAAAGTAATAGATCATCTCTAGGTATGCTCCATTTATCTGCTAAAGACAGTATCATTTTTATATTTTGATAATAATTTTCTATCCCTTCAACTGTAAAAGGAATATTAAGAGCGGTCTTTGCCATATCTCTCCCCTCCAATTTTACTTATTATAGCAAAAAGGAAAGCTTAAAACCAAGAAATATCTTCACTAAAAAATGGCTCTTACTAGCCATTATGTTTTTAAACAAGATACTGCGGTTTTTCGATTTTATAACCTACTCCTCTAAGTGTTTTTATATATTTAGGATATTTACTATCATCTTCGATTTTGTCACGGATATTAGAAATATGCACCATAATCGTTGTCTCATCACCTTCTAAATACCTACCATTAATCTTCTCATAGAGTTGTGTTTTAGTATAAATCCTTCCTGGTGATGACATTAAGATATGAAGAATCTTAAATTCTGTAGCAGTCAACTTGATATGTTTACCATTTTTAGTTAGTTCAACATGTTCCTCATCTAATTCCAATTCCCCTATCTTTATAAATTGATTTTTAGGTTTGGCAAGACTATTGAATTCATAGTAACGACGCAGTTGCGAATTAATTCGAGCTAAAACCTCCAAAGAATTAAACGGTTTCGTGATAAAATCATCTGCTCCAATATTCAATCCTAATATTCTGTCCATATCTGTTGTCTTAGCTGCTAGCATAATAATAGGAATCTGACTATCTTGACGAATGAGTCGCGTCAACTCATATCCATCTATTTTAGGTAGCGTAATATCTATGATTGCTAAATCAATCTGATGTTGCTGAAATAAAGAAAAAGCCTCCTCACCATCACTAGCCATCACAACCTTATAAAGAGCTCCCTCTAGATACGACCTTAATAACTCTATTGTTTCGTCATCACCTTGCACTACTAATACTGTTCGCAATGCTCCATACCCCTTTTTATTAATACTATTTTCCTTTATGTGTCAATCATATTAATTATACCAAAAAAATCTAATTTTGTGAATGTTATATGAGATTATTTATCTATAATTAGCTTATAATTAAACATCAAGAAAAAATTAGCATCTAAAAAACTGATTCTGCATCATACAGTAATCAGTTCACATCATTTATTAATGATTTTTATAATGACTAATAAAATTTATTTAACTTCGTCAGGTCTAGATTTTCTTGCAATATCAGCTAAAATACTTTCTACAAATTCCTCTATAGATTTTGTTTCAGTCGCTTTGCTTCCATAGCGACGCACATTTACGGCTTTTTCTTCCATTTCCTTATCACCAACAATCAATTGATATGGAATTTTTTGGGTTTGAGCCGCACGAATCTTATATTGCATCTTTTCGTTACGGTCATCCACTTCAGCACGAATACCACGATCTTTAAGGACACGAGCCACTTCCCAAGCATAATCAATGTGGGCTTCATTTGAAATTGGAATAACAGAAACTTGTTGTGGAGCAAGCCAAGTTGGAAAGGCACCTTTGTAAGTTTCAATTAAAATAGCTGTAAAGCGCTCCATTGTTGAAATACCACCGCGGTGAATCATAATTGGACGATGTTCTTCACCATCTGCACCGATGTATTTAAGATCAAAGCGTTCTGGAAGAAGGAAATCTAGTTGGATAGTAGATAATGTTTCTTCATTACCAAGAGCAGTTTTCACCTGGATATCCAATTTAGGACCGTAAAAGGCTGCTTCGCCTTCTGCTTCAAAATAATCTAATCCAAAATCATCCATAGCCTCTTTTAGCATAGCTTGTGCATTTTCCCACATCTCATCGTTATCATAATACTTATGTTTATCTTCTGGGTCACGATAAGATAAGCGGAAACGGTAATCTGTTAAGTTAAAATCTTCATAAATTTCTGCTATGAGATTAAGAGCTTTAAGAAATTCATCTTTAATTTGCTCAGGTGTAACGAAAATATGGGCATCGTTGAGTGTCATTTCGCGTACACGTTGCAATCCTGTGAGGGCCCCTGATTTTTCATAACGGTGCATCATACCAAGTTCAGCGATACGAATTGGCAATTCACGGTATGAGTGAACATGATGTTTATAAACTTCAATATGGTGTGGGCAGTTCATTGGACGAAGAACGAATTCCTCTCCATCTCCCATATCCATTGTTGGAAACATGTCTTCACGATAGTGGTCCCAGTGCCCAGAAGTCTTGTAAAATTCAACAGATGCCATCGGAGGTGTGTAAACGTGTTGATAACCTGAAGCAATCTCCTTATCAACAATGTAACGTTCCAATTCGCGGCGAATAGTTGCTCCATTTGGCAACCAGAATGGCAATCCTTGACCTACTTCAGGATTAACCATAAATAAATCAAGTTCTTTACCTAATTTGCGGTGGTCACGTTCCTTAGCTTCTTCACGGCGTTTAAGATATGCTTTCAAATCTTTTTTATCAAACCAAGCAGTACCATAGACACGCTGCATCATAGCATTATCACTGTTACCACGCCAGTAAGCCCCAGCGACATTTAGAAGATGAAAGACTTGAATACGTCCTGTTGATGGGACATGAGGTCCACGACAAAGGTCTACAAATTCACCTTGACGATAAACAGTTAAACCATCTTCAGCATGTTCACTAATTAATTCAACTTTATAAGGGTCATCTTTAAAAAGTTCTAACGCTTCTTCTTTACTGATTTCTTCACGAATACAAGGGTGATTTTCCTTAACAATTTTTTTCATTTCTTCTTCAATACGAGGAAGATCATCATTTGAAATTTGACCTGATTTATTATCAGTATCATAGTAAAAACCATCTTGAATAGCTGGACCTACACCTAAACATAAGTCTGGAAAAAGGCGTTTTGCAGCTTGAGCAAATAAATGCGCTGCTGAGTGACGAAGAACTCCTAAAGCATCTTCGTGGTCAGGTGTTACAATCTCAATACTACCATCTTCTTCGATAGCACGTGTTGTATCAATAAGTTGACCATTAAATTTACCAGCTAAAGCTTTTTTAGCTAAAGAGTTAGAAATTGATTGTGCAATTTCAAATGTTGTGATGCCAGATTCAAATTCACGAATTGCACCATCTGGGAAAGTGATTTTAATCATCTTGTTCTCCTTTTCTTAATAACTGTTAGGGTGATACCAATTCCTAAACACATTAATTCACTAATAAACAAAGGGATTGACCTTTGATTGAATTCCACATTATCCTAGCTAGGGATAATAAGTATAACATTAGCAAAGCAATCTGCCTCTTTTATGCAACCACTTCTTTTATAAAAAAAGAGCCTTTACATCCAAAAGGACGTAAAGACTACGTGGTTCCACCTCAATTTATCCAACACAAAAACTCGAGTATACTTGTGTCAGACCTCTAGTGGCGATAAGGGAACCACCCTTTTATGTTTGCATAAAATCAAGGAAGTAGTACTAAGTTCTCTAATTGCACTCTTTCCACCAACCAGTGCTCGCTCTTAAAATCTATTAGAACCTAACATGTCTTCATTTTTTATTATAACAATATTTTTTATAATTTCAAGACATTTACTAATTTTATTCGTCTCAATCTAAAAAATCTCGAATAGATGAAATACGACGTTTAGGTGCTTTTACCACTTTTTTAGAGGCTCTTCCTGTAAAGGTAAAAACTTTCTTAGGTAAATATACCGCTTTTCTGACAAAACGAAGAGTAGAATGGCTATCCTTATTTCCTATTGTCAGAGAGACTTTTTCTTTCACACTAGCTTTTTGTGAAATCAGAAAGTCTAGGTAAAAAGCATATACAGACTTGCTGAAATTCTCAGCAGAAATCTCATATAATTTCTGTTCATAAGCTTCTTGAGTCATTTTGGGTGTCTCTGCTATTGCATCTAGGATAGCATCTGCCAAATCACTTTCCTTCTTGTACAGAGTTCCAAACATTTTATCTGAAATAACATCATCTAGATAAGGATTACTTTGCGCAATGATTGGACGTCCACTCGCCAGACTCTCAATGTAAGTTAATCCTTGCGTTTCACTTGTTGAAGCACTAATAAAGAAATCACATGCTTTATAGTAGATAGCCACTTGGCTATGCTCAACCATACCTGTAAAAATAACTGAATTTTCAAGTTCTAGAGAGTGAACAAGTTCTTTTAGATCTGAAAGATAAGGACCATCTCCAACTATCACTAATTTTACGTGAGGATTTTCATCAACGATAGCTGATAAATGCATCAAGATTGCTTGAATATTTTTTTCAAAAGATACCCGTGATAAACTCAATAGCATTGTATCATTATCCGCAAGTCCAAGCTCCGTTCGTAGATTCTTGATTGTTTCTTCAGAGATATCCTCTCGACGATAGTTCTCAACAGGAATACCTGTCGGAATAACTTGTTTTGGAATTTTGACACCGTAACCATCTAGAAGATTGAGAACAATTCGAGAAGGACATATGACACCATCCAAATCACTTAGGTAGGTACGCATGATATATTTGACCATACTTGGCTTAATCAATTTGCCTTTTGCGATATAACCAACGTAATCCTCATATTGAGTATGATAAGTATGCACAACAGGTATTCTTAAAGCTTTTGCAACTAATTTTCCTAAAAGTCCTAAACTGAATTCTGTTTGAGTATGAATAATATCAAGTTCGTAGTCTTTAGCTATCCTATAAGCAGAAATTAAACCTCTATAAACTACTCGACGATCTGTAAAAGAAATAAAAGGGACACTTGGTAAACGAATAATTGTAGGGTCTTCAAAACGTTTGACATTACGGTCGGTAGTTGTGAAAATATAAACTTCGTGTCCTTCCTTCTCCAACCCTTCCTTTAAAGTTCGGATACTTGTTGAAACTCCCGAAACTTGGGGAAAGTATGTATCTGTAAATAGACCTATACGCATCTTACAACTCCATTACTTTTTGATAAACACTTGCCAATTCATGGGCAATTCGTTCGATACTTCGACTCTCAGCCACACGATAACCTTCTTTAATCTTATCACTCTTACCAGATAAGACTTTATCCAACTTTTCAACAAAACCATCAACATCAGTCGCTAATTCAACACTGTCTTCGGTCACCCAACCGTGATACACAGGGATATCTCTTAAAACCACATGCTGATGACTAGCTAAAGCCTCTAAAACTACTATCCCTTCTGTCTCTTCACGACTCGGAAAGAAGAAAGCATCGCTAGCACTCATGGCACCTTCATAAACATCACCTTTTATGTAACCAGCAAAAGTAACATTTGAGGGATGTTGCTTGGTAACGATTTGCCTAACCTTTCGAGGAATAACCCATTTATTTGTTTCTCCAAACCAAATAAAACGAATATCAGGCATTTTTGCAGCTACTTCAACAAATTGGTCAATTCCCTTACGCATGAAATAAAGACCGGCCCCCATAACAACTTTATCATCCTTACTTAAGTGAAAATAGTGACGAAATGCAGCTTCTTTCTTTTCTGACCTCTGATAGCGACTTAGATCAATCCCGTTAGATAAAACAAAAATTGGTTTCTTGATGCCATATGCTTTTATTAGTTGTTTAGAATAATCAGTTGGGGTTATAATGGCATCTGCTTTTTGATAAAAACGGCAAAGGTACCATTTAAAAAGCGGGGATACTAAATTTGAGCCAATAAAAGAATTTCTAAAGTCCTCTTCAGTGGAATGGCCATGCATAATTACTTTTTTCCCAGTTTTTTTAGCTTTACTCATCAAAAGCCAACTTCTAATACCATAGGTATTCATATGAACAAGGTCAAAGTCATCTGTAGGATTAGTGGTATAATCTATCCCAGCAATTTGAAGAGCTTTCTCTTGATGTTTGATAGCACGACCGATACCTGACTTTTTCAAGTATTCTTCAGCCTCTAAATACAGTAAAACTTTCATAGGTCTTATTATATCTCATTTTACCTTTTTTTTCACCTGATTTATCAGTTAGCTTCCTCTATTTTAGGGACCCAAGCCGAGATAGACGCAGATGCAACTAAAAAATCACCCCAACCATCATCTCCTATAACAACCTCTTGTTCACAATTGCCTAAATAATCAACAAAAGTTTTGCCTGCATAAATTTCCCCTACTTCCATATGTTTCCATCCCTGATCACCATTTGTTAGGACCACAGCTAAACAAGAATTATGTTCCTCATCCCCAAGACAAGTCCAACCAATACAATTTGAATGCGTAAAGTAATCGACTTGTTCGCCAAATACATAGTTTTGGCGTAGCTCAGCCATTTTATCAATAACCTCTTTAAAGGATGGTTGGCCAAATTCTCCTTGAATGCCATAGTAATCACCATAAAAAAGACATGGAGTCCCTTGTTGGCGTAAAAGTATCAAGCCATAAGCTAAAGGTTTAAACCAATCTTCCACTCTACTTTCTAGAGCTTGTCCACTTTGCGTATCGTGATTTTCTACGAATGTAACAGCATACTCAGGATTATCAATAACAAGACTATCATCAAAAATTGTTCGCATATCAAAATCACGGTTTTGGTGACTGGCATCAAAAAAATTCATATGCAAGGTGACATCAACAAGAGAAAATTGAAATTGTGTTGCCTCTAAATAGTCCTTCATTGATGTTTGGTCAGATTTCCAATATTCGCCAAAGACCTCTAAATCGGGTTTTATTTTTGTACGAATATCATTAATGAAAGTTTGAATAAAGTAAGAATCGATATGTTTCACAGCATCCAAACGAAAACCTTCAATGCCTGTAGTTTCAATAAACCACTTAGCCCAATCTTGTAAGTTTTTTATAACTTCAGGATGCTTAAAATCAATGTCATTGTACATGAGATAATCGAAATTACCATTTTCATCATCAATCAAATCATCGTCTGCCCAACCTTTATTATCGCCTACAATCATAAAGATGTCTGTTTCATTATTTTTAGCATCGTAATCTAAACCAGTAAAGTGGTACCAGTGCCATTTAAAATCATTGTACTCACCCTGTCTACCTGGGAAATCAAATCCCGTCCATCCTTCAATCTCATAGGGTTCACTTAATGCTTCTTGACGATTTTCAGGATTGACTTTGATGACTTGAAATTTTTCTTTATGATCACCATTGGCTTTATGGTTAAGAACGATATCTGCAAACGGTTTAATGCCATTTGCCTTTAACGACTTAATAAGCTTTAGATACTCTTCTTTCCTACCATATTTTGTTCTAATTGTTCCATTCTGGTCAAATTCTCCTAAATCAAAGAGATCATAAACACCATATCCTACATCATCACTGCTAGTTCCCTTAAATGCTGGTGGTAACCAGATTTTACTAATTCCAAGTTTTTTAAGGTCTGATATAGACTCCTCTAATTTCTTCCAGTGATTCCCATCACTAGGTAAATACCACTCAAAAGCTTGCATTATCAATTCATTTGTCATATTACACCTCTAAAAAAAGATTAGGAAGCTAAGCTACCCTAATCCTCTCAATATATCATGTTAAGTATCAGAAAGTTAAGCGCTAAGCTACTACCATTCTACCACTATTTTCCAAATAACATACTCTAACACTAATTATTTGTTGTGCCACGTTTAACAATCCCGTGATTAAGCACTATTTCTTTTTCTTCCAACTCTTCTTTGTGCATAATTTTTGTTAGCATACGCATGCTAACAGCACCCAAATCATAGACCGGTTGACTGATAGAAGTTAAGTTAGGACGTGTATATTGTGCGATTGGCGAGTCATTGCTTGTGATAATTTCAAAATCTTCAGGAACACGTTTACCTGCCTCAAAAAGACCATTTAACAAACCTGCCGCTAACTCATCCTCAGCAACATATGCTGCTGTTGCTCCAGCATTAATCACACGTTGAGCTAATGCAAAGCCTTCAGCATAACGGTAGTTGGCTTCAAAAACCAACCCCTCTTTAAAGTTTAAGCCATTTTTCTTGAGACCTTCTTTGTATCCTGCCAAACGAACCTTGCCATTAATATCGTCAATAAGTGGTCCTGATACAAAAGCAATGTCTTTATGATTGCCAGCTAAAATATCAATAACATCAACTGCTGCTGCTTTGTAATCGATATTAACACTTGGTAATTGATGCTCAAGGTCCACAGTACCTGCTAAAACAATCGGTGTGCGTGAACGAGAGAACTCTGCACGAATCTTTTCAGTTAAGTGGTGTCCCATAAAAATAATACCGTCTACTTGCTTAGCAAACAAAGTATTAACAACATTAACCTCTTTATCATCGTCTTCATCACTTGAAGCAAGGACAATGTTATATTTGTACATTGCTGCAATATCATCAATACCACGCGCTAAAATTGAAAAGTAGCTATTTGCGATATTAGGAATGACAACACCAACAGTTGTCGTTTTTTTACTTGCTAAACCACGCGCCACAGCATTTGGACGATAGTCAAGACGATCAATAACTTCAAGGACTTTCTTACGTGTATTTTCCTTGACATTTTTATTTCCATTTACCACACGACTAACAGTTGCCATCGAAACACCTGCTTCACGGGCAACATCATAAATCGTAATCGTATCATCTGTATTCATATTGATTTAACTTCCTTTCTATTTGAAAATGACGCTTTCACTGATATTTTATCACCTTTTGGAAACACTTTCAAGCTTTTATAAAGCTTTTTTATGAAAAACTTTCAAAATACTAACTAAACTTGATTTTTTCCTATTTTTTTGGAAAAATAATAGGCATAAGAAACTAGCCTAACTAGACTAAGTTCCTTTTAGGAAGAAGGGTTATTATGTCAAAACTTAATCGTATACGCCATCACTTACATTCAGTCCAAGCTGAACTTGCTGTCTTTTCTGATCCTGTGACAGTCAACTATTTAACAGGTTTCTTTTGCGATCCCCATGAAAGACAAATGTTTTTATTTGTCTATGAAGATCGCGATCCTATTTTATTTGTACCAGCACTAGAAGTATCGCGTGCAAAACAAAGTGTACCATTTCCCGTCTTTGGTTACATAGATTCAGAAAATCCTTGGCAAAAAATAGCTAGCAACTTACCATCCTTTTCTGTTTCTAAAGTTCTAGCCGAATTTGATAATCTTAATGTTACTAAATTCCAAGGTCTCCAAACCGTTTTTGATGGTCATTTTGAAAACCTAACACCTTATATTCAAAACATGCGCCTAATTAAATCACGAGATGAAATTGAGAAAATGTTAGTCGCTGGAGAATTTGCTGATAAAGCTGTTCAAGTTGGATTTGACAATATCTCGCTAAACAACACTGAAACCGATATTATCGCTCAAATCGAATTTGAAATGAAAAAACAAGGTATCAATAAAATGAGTTTCGACACTATGGTTTTGACTGGCAATAATGCAGCAAATCCACATGGTATCCCAGGAACTAATAAAATCGAAAATAATGCTTTGTTATTATTTGATTTAGGTGTAGAAACACTAGGTTATACGTCAGATATGACCCGTACAGTAGCAGTGGGGAAACCTGATCAATTCAAAAAAGATATTTACCATTTATGTCTTGAAGCACATCAAGCGGCTATTGATTTTATTAAGCCAGGAGTCCTTGCTTCTGAAGTTGACGCAGCAGCAAGAAATGTTATTGAAAAGGCTGGTTATGGACAATACTTTAACCACCGCCTTGGTCATGGATTAGGTATGGATGTCCATGAATTTCCATCTATTATGGCTGGTAACGATATGGAGATTCAAGAAGGCATGTGCTTCTCTGTTGAACCAGGTATTTATATACCAGATAAAGTTGGTGTGCGAATTGAAGACTGCGGTTATGTGACTAAAACCGGCTTTGAAGTATTTACCAAAACACCCAAGGAACTACTCTATTTTGAAGGATAAAAAAAGAGCTTTAAGCTCTTTTTTTATGTTACATAAAAGTACATCATCTTGTTTCTATTAGCATTGGCGCCATAAATGTGTATCAATTAAACCACAGTAAGCATCTACTGGTGAAACTCCTGTAAATTCTGATTCTCCAGCCAATTTCGCAACTACTGCACTTATCGTGCTAGGAAGCCCATCATAAGCATTAATATAAGTCCCTACCTGTGGCATATCTGCTAAAGCAAATGCATGTTGTACTGAAATCACAATAGATGGTATTTCATGAACGTAAAAAGGCTGATCAGGGGTGCCTTTAGCTGCTGGCCAAATAATACGTTGTGTTGTTCCTCCAGCATTGACATCTACCAAGTTAATAATCAAGTCATAGTGTTCTGTTAGATTTGCGATTGGCTGTTTTTGTGCGTAAACATTAGCGATAGCTGCTGCCCGCTCCTCTTGAGGCAATTTCATAATGCGCTCTTCGGTAGACTCCCAGACAGTTACTTCATGGCCACGTGCCTCAAGTAACTCTTTCATGTAATCCGATGCACGTTGTTTGTTTCCAGCAATCATCGCACCAAAACCTCCCTTATATCCTTCAACGTTAACAAGTAAGATATGACGATAACGTTCTGGATTTACTGGAAAGATATCTTTTTGTTTATCTTTTACCAGAGTTACTGCTTTATCAGCAACTTCATCAGCTATTTTTTGCGACTCTAATGTGTTGATTAAAGCCATAGCCTTATCTTTAGGCATAAAGAGTTCTTGGCGACGTCCCTCATAGTTATGCAAGCCTAATTTCGCTTTTAGACCGAGAGTACGACGTAAAGCGTCATGGAGACGTTCCTCTGTTAGAATACCTTTTTCGTAACCTTCTTTCATCCATTGAATGTCTTCATCGGGGTCATTAAAGAATAAGAATAAGTCACAACCTGCTTCAATCGCCGTTGGCAACAAATCTCTCCTTGGCATTGAAGCAGTCATTCCAACCATATGAGAAGCGTCCGTTACAATAGCTCCATTATAACCTAACTCTCCTCTCAATAACTCATCTAAAAGTGTTTTATTCAATGAAGCTGGTAACATATCATCAAGGTCTCGCTCTGGATGCATTTCTTTTTCAACATTTGGTAAATGTATGTGACCTGCCATGACTCCTGGTAGACCTGCGTCAGCCAATTCACCATAAATGCGGCCAAATGTCGACATCCATTCCTCTTTACTCATAGGATTGGAAGCAAATGACAAATGATGATCACGCTCATCAATGCCATCCCCTGGAAAATGTTTAGCGAAAGGTACAATATTATATTGCATGATTCCTTTCATATACTCTTTTGAAAGTGAGATAATTTGATCAACGTTAGCACCCCAATTTCGACTAGCTATGATAGGATTACGCCAATTACGTGTCAAATCTACAATTGGAGCAAATGAAGCATTACAACCCACAGCAGATGCCTCCATCCCTGCGATTCTTCCCATTTCATAAGCATATTTCGGATCATTTGTAGCAGCCACTTTTATTTCATCGCCAACTTTAGTTCCATCTGTGACAGCACCGTCTCCACCAGCTTCTGTATTTGCAGCAATCAACATCGGTAATTTCGACTTTGTCTGTAAAATTAAATTCTGATCATAAATTTCACTTGAACTACCTCTATTATAGCGAACAGCAGCAATATGATACCGATCCAAAACATCTGTTAAATATTCTTCTGAACGACTAGCTCCCATATTGAAAAAAAGTTGCCCAATTTTCTCATCCAATGTCATCTCATTAATTGTTTTTTCAATCCACTCAATTGCTTCTTGATTTAGATTGAAGGGTTTCTTTGTTAAGTCAACTAAATGTGTCATAGCCCATCCTTTCTATTAGTTATCTAAATTAGCCCAAAAGGTATTAATAGATTCTTTTTGCCTTTGCTGTTCGAATTGACCTTTTGCAAAAGCTTCACCAATATCTTCTCTAAGAATTTCCCATGATTTGACTTCCTTACCAACAAGTACTGGGTAAAATGCAATACCATTTTGTTCTGCTGCAGCCAAATCACCTGGGGAATCTCCTACCATCAAAATAGTTTCACGGCAGTAACCACTTGCAATTAAAGTGGCGATAACATCTTCTTTTTTACCTCTATCTTGACAATAGATATCATCAACATACTTTAGCAATCCCTGTTCTTCCCACTCTTGCCAAACAGCTTCCTTGTTAGCAGAACTCACGACATAAACATTACCAAATTGACTTAATCGTTCTAAACTTTCTAACACACCTGAAAACGCTAAAGAATCTCCCTCATAATTTTTGATTTGGTGATTCACTTCATTGGACCATTCTAAAGCCTTCTCTAAATCTCTACTAAAATCGTTGGCAAGCGCTAACTCTAAGGAATTATTAGACAATGAGTCTGTTGTTTCGACCCATTCTTTTAATTTATCAATATGTTCTACTCCGGCAAACTCAAGGCCCATAACCAATCCCACAAACCGATTAACTCCACGAGTTCTTGAATAAAGATTGACTCTATCCCACTCTTTTAAAAAACTTGTTCTTTCTTGTTCTGATATCCCAAATATATCTGCAGCAATTGGACCAAAAAAGAGTTGATGCTTATATGTCATTGTATCCATTGCGCAACCATCGGAATCTATGCAAAAAGCGATTTTGTGATTTGTATCTACCATATTATCTCCAGTTTCTAAATTTATCTAACTTATGAGGATTTTCCAATTAGCAACCTACCCATCATTTAGTGGTAAGATCATTAAACAAATTTCCTTAAAAAACCACTCAACTCAATAATCTCTTAGATGTTAAGTGGCTATTATCTTGTAAATTAAACACCAGAGTAAGCAGCAAATCCACCATCAATCGGAAGGACAACGCCATTAACAAAACTTGATGATTTTTCATCTGCTAAAAAGAACAATCCGCCAATCAGCTCACTTGCTTCTCCAAACCTTCCCATTGGTGTATTATTAAGAATTTTCTCAGCACGCGCAGTTGGCTGACCGTCCTCAGTGAATAACAAGCTTCGGTTCTGATTTGTTACCAAGAAACCAGGTGCAATAGCATTACAACGGATACCAACTTTTGAGAAATGAACAGCTAGCCATTGTGTGAAGTTACTAATAGCTGCTTTAGCTCCAGAATAAGCTGGTATTTTGGTCAGAGGGGTGAAAGCATTCATTGAAGAGATATTAATAATATTCGCTCCTTCACGTCCAACCATATCTTGGGCAAATACTTGCGTTGGCAATAATGTTCCTAAATAATTTAAGTTAAAAACAAAGCTAATACCAGCTTCATCTAACTCAAAGAAGGTTTTTGTTTCTGAAGGTAAGTCTAATTCGTGAAATTCATTATCAGTTGTGGCTTTAGGATTGTTGCCTCCTGCACCATTAACTAAAATATCAGTTGGTCCAAGATCCTCTAAAACGGCTTGATGCACTTCTTCAAGGTTTTCTTTAGACAAAACGTTAGCTTTATAAGCCTTGGCGATACCACCTTCTGCTACAATTTCATCAGCAAATGTTTGAGCAGCTTCTTGATTCAAATCTAATAATGCCACTTTAGCGCCTGCTTTCGCAAATTCTTTAGCCATATAACCACAGAGAACACCGCCTGCACCTGTTATGACGACAACTTTATTGGTAAATGTAATTATTTTTGACATCTTATCCCTCTCACTAACTTCTATAAGTATTCTACTCTTAGCTAAGTACAATCATATTATGATAATAACTTTCCAAATTTCTCTTGCAGGAGATTGGAACAGGAGAAATTTGGAAGCATCGCCTTATTTTGAACCTTTAATAACAGCTTCGTATAAACCAGAAAGGTAAGTGGCTCCTAAAGCTCTATCGTATAGGCCATATCCTGGACGACCTGTTTCTCCCCAAATCATACGCCCGTGGTCAGGTCGAATAGCACCCTCAAACCCAAATTCATGGCATAACTTAATAACTTCATACATGTCTATTGACCCGTATTCTGATGGATGAGCCGATTCTTTAAATGACTTTCCATCACCTAATTTAATATTGCGAGCATGAACAAAGTTTACACGATCTAACTCAAAAGCACGTCGCGAAATCTCTAAAACATCATTCTGGGGATCAGAAGCGTAAGAACCCACACATAAAGTGATGCCATTACTTTTACTATCGTACAATTTCACAAAACGCTCAATAGCCTCTAACCCAGTAATAATGCGAGGTAAACCAAAAATAGAATATGGTGGGTCATCCGGATGAATGGCCATTTTAACGCCTACGGCTTCCGCTTCAGGAATAATACGTTTAATAAAATAAGTGAGATTTTCCCAAAGTTTTTCCTCATCAATTTCAGCATAGGCATCCATGATAGCCTTCATTTCTTCTTTACTATAGCTGGCATCCCATCCTGGCAAAGATAATTCACCGTTTACTGGATCCATTTTTTTAGAAACCGTCTCATCAAATATCAAAGCTGTAGAACCATCTGGATATTGATATGCTAAATCAGTGCGTGTCCAGTCAAATACTGGCATAAAATTATAGCAAATAGTATCAATACCTTCCGCAGCCAAATTTTTGACGGTTTGAATATAATTATCAATCAAGAGGTCACGTGTTGGACGTCCCAATTTGATATCTTCATGAACAGGAACTGATTCGATAACCGAAATTTTAAGCCCTGCTGCCTCTACCTTTTCTTTCAGCTGTTGAATGCGCTCACGTGACCAAACTTCTCCTACTGGTACATCGTATATCGCTGTAACAATCCCTTTCATTGTTGGAATTTGACCAATATTTTCTAAAGTAACGGGGTCGTCTTCACCATACCACCTAAATGACATTTCCATGATTTCACTCTTCCTTTTTAGTTCTTAAAATAATTAACTGCATTTTGATAAGCAATGTCTTTAGCCATACTTCCTAAAGCTTGATAATCTTCTGGAACTTCTCCTTCTTCAATCCATTCTCCTAAGTAGGTACATAAAATACGTCGAAAATAGTCATGACGTTGATAAGATAGAAAACTTCTAGAATCTGTTAACATACCAATAAAATTCGCCAACATGCCTTGCTCTGCTAAGGCATTCATTTGACTAATCATCCCTAATTTAGTATCTGCAAACCACCAACCTGCACCAAATTGAAGGTAAGATCTCACTCCAAGTTCGTTAGCTTGAAAATTTGCCAAAGTGTTAGCTACTGCTATATTGTAAGCTGGATTGAGATTATACCAAATCATTTTAGGCAGACTATCTTTTTTAACCAAGGAATCCAATAAACGGTTCATATTAACAGTTAAAGCCACTTGGTCACCAAGTGAATCCACACCCACGTCAGCTCCCAATTTTTCAAAAATAGTAGAATGATTATTTCTCAAAGCTCCAAAATGCACCTGTGTTACAAAACCATATTTTTTATATAATCGGCAAAGTTCCATAAAAACAGCTGTTTGCCATTTGCTGATTTCTGATTGATTTGGGATATAGCCTTCACAAACTTTATTAAATAAATCGTTCAACTCCAATTCATCAGTTTGTTCAAAGACGATTTCCGTAAAACTGATATCGCTAGCCCTACAACCATTTTGAGCAAAATACGCAATGCGTTCTTCCATTGCTGCTATAAATGTTGAAAAATCTGTAATCTCTTTTTGAGTAATGTCACCCAGTTTAGTTATAAAATCAACAAAATGTCGATGTTCAATAAAAGCTTCATCCGGCCTAAATGTCGGAGCAACAACTGTTTTAAAACTCTCATCAGCAGCCAACTTTTTATGCCACTTGAGAGTATCAAGAGGATGGTCTGTAGTACCAATAAACATAACTTTGCTATCTGCAATTAAACGTCTAGGACTTATTTTATGCTCTTTCAAGAAATGATTTAAACGATGATAAATTTCCTCAGCATTTGATTCTGTCAAAATCTCATTAACACCAAAGACATTTTTCAATTCCATAGCAGACCAATGGTAAACAGGATTACCGTATGCTCTTTCTAGTGTTCTAGCAAATGATTTAAATTTCTCAAGGTTGGATGCTGGACCTGTAATTTCTGCTTCAGAAATACCATTAGCCCTCATAAGACGCCATTTATAGTGGTCACCACCAAGCCACAAATCCACAATATTATCAAAAATACGATCTTCAAAAATGTCCTTTGGATCTAAGTGGCAATGATAATCAAAAATAGGTTGCCTCTTGACCTCTTCATACAGCTGTATAGCTGCTTGATTTTTTAACATAAATGTTTCAGTATTAAACGTCATATTCTTCTCCTACTCACTAATCAAGTGCAGAAACAAACTGTTTAGCTATTTTAGTAACACTATCATAGCCTTCTGTGGCTACTTTACTAGATAATGCTGAGCCAACACCAACCGCAACTGCTCCTGCTTTTCTCCATTCAGCTACATTTGAAACAGAGACGCCACCTGATGGCATTAAATCAACATCTGGAATAGGACTATGAATATCTTTGATCAAATCTGGGCCCACAACTCCACCTGGAAAAAGCTTTATAATCTGACATTTATACTTTCTAGCTACCACGATTTCTGTTGCCGTTGCACAGCCTGGGAAATAATAAACCTTGTTTTCATTAGCTAAATTAGCAATATCTGAATCAAAGTGTGGGCTAACCAAAAATTTAGCTCCAGCATCAATAGCATCTTTAGCAAGTTCAGTTGTCATAACCGTTCCGGCCCCCACAATAATTTTTTTATTATTTTTAAAGTCATCTGATAATTGTTTGATGACTTTGCTTGCTTCAGGAGTCGAAAAAGTTACTTCAATATTCCGAATACCACCTAAAATAGCATGCTTTGCGATTTCTAGTGCATCCTCAGATGATTTTCCTCGAATAACAGCGAAGAAATAGTTGTTTTTCAATTGATTTAACATAATACCTCCCAAAATGTAACCGTTATCTTTATCTATATTATATAAGTCGTCTGATGAATTGTCAAGAAGAATACTAAAAAAATAGCTATTCAAGAATAGCTATTTTTCTTCTTATATTAAGCTTTCAATGCTGAACGTCTAACACTCATGATATGCATAAGCATAGCATCATGTGCAGCTACTGGATTTTTTTCTCGGATTGCTTTGATAATTTCTCTATGTGCTTCTAAACTATCCGACTTCATCTGACGATTTGTATAATTCGCATTTATCAGATGAATTGACTGGTTGATGACTGGCAAAAGGCTATCCATTGCAATATTACCACTGTATTTAGCTAGCATGGAATGAAATTCCACATCTAAAAGTAAATGTTTCGGATCGCCTGCGTGAACAGCATCTTCAATATCTCCAACAAGCTTTTCGAGTAATTGTAACTGATCATCTGTAATTCTATAAGCTACCAGCTCCGCTATTCGAGGTTCCAATAAAAGGCGTAGTTCAAAGAGATCTGATGTCAACCTATCTGTGTCCTTTATTAGAGAGAACCCTAATGGATCCTCAGAAACACCCTTTTTAGAACTAATATATGTTCCAGAGCCCTGTCTGACTTCTAAAATATTACGCGTTGCTAAACTTCTGACTGCTTCTCGGATTGTGCTGCGACCAACATCTAGATCTTCCGCTAATTCATATTCATTGGGGAGCTTAGCACCAACAGGGTATTCTCTTTCTAAAATTAAATGCAATAGACGATCTGCTGTTTGTTCTACTAAGGGTCTAGCCATATCATCACCTCTTCTAAAATAACTACCCCTATTTTACACTATTTTTTTTATTATGGTAATGAGGAATAGTCATCCAGCGTTTTTTAAATTCTTTGACGACTTGTTTTGGCTGGCGATTCCTTGAAAAGAGACCTTTGTGATTCCCCTGTACACGAAGTATCATCAGATTAGTTTCAAAGTCTGCAAAGTTCCAGACTTGCTCACCAACTAAATTAGGAATACCATCAAAAACACGATGACTCATTTCATAAAAATCACATTGAAATTCTTCTGTATATGGAATATTCCAAGTAGAGTGTAATCCCGGCAACGTATCAGCGCCATACTCCGTTATGATAATTGGTTTGTCAGGAAATTTATCTTGCCATTCTAATAACTCTTTTCTTAGACCTACTTCTGCATTTGTTAAATCACCGTGGTCAACGTACCAACCATAGTAACGATTAAGGCAGACAACATCAACCAGGTCCATCACTTGGTCTCTATCTGGGGTTGCCATTAAAATATTAACCAAGGTGACAGGACGTTTTTGAGGGTCTAAATCTTTATAAAGTTTTACTAATGGCTCAAAATAATCGTGTGCTCCCGCTTCATGACTAGCCGGTTCGTTAGCGACTACCCACATCACGACGCTAGGATGATTTTTATCACGCTTCACTAATTCTTGGATAGCTTGTTCATGCGCAGCTTTTGTTTGCATCAAACTCCACGTACCATTATCTTTTGGTGACAAATCTAAGGAAGCGTTAAAGTTTTGAAATAACCCTACTGCTGGAACCTCATCTATCACTAACACTCCCATTCGATCTGCTAAACGCATCATTTCTTCAGAATAAGGATAGTGGGATGTTCTAAAAGAGTTTGCCCCTATATCCTTCAAAAGATTCAAATCCATTAAGTTAGCAGCTTCATTCAAACCTCTGCCATTAATGAACGTATCTTCATGTTTACCAAATCCTTTAAAATAAATAGGTTTGCGATTCAATAGGAATTGACCATTTGTCACTTCTATTTCTCTAAGACCAAAATTTTCCTCATAGACATCTTGGAGTTGATTATCAACAAAAATTTCAACACGCGCTGTGTACAGATAGGCATTTAAAACTTCCCAAAGATGGACATCACTAAGAAATAATCTGCTATCCTTCGTTTCACCCACTAGTTTGTTATCTTCATCAAAAACGCTAATTCTAACTTCGTCAACCTTTTGATTAGTCTCAACTAAAAAATGTAAATCTGCTGACTGTAAATCATCTGATAGACGACTTGTAATTGTAATATCAGAAATATGATTTTTAGGACGTATCATCAACTTAAGAGGACGATGCACACCTGCATAATTGAAGAAATCAAAATTCTCACGTACTTTCTTCTTAATGCTACCATCTTCTTGAATGATTTCACTATAATTTCCGACCGGAAGCGTGGTATAGTCTAAAACGTTATTAGCACAAATTGATACCTTAATTTTCTCATTATTGTACTTACATTCAGGAACAAGAACTTCAAAAGGAGTAAAACCTCCCTTATGCTCCCCTACCAATATACCGTCAACATAAATTTTAGCTTGATGTGTCACTGAGCCAAAACGTAGCACCATCTCTTCACCCTCTGATACTTTAGGTACTTCAATGACTTTTTCATACCAAAAATCACCTATATAATCACGTTTTTCTTTACTTACCATCAAATCATTAAATGAAGTCGGGATAACCATGACTTCATCTGAAGGTAGTAATTCATTTGGATTATGTTCTCCTAATTTAAAGTTCCAAATACCGCCTAAATCATAAGTATTTCTTGTTTTTGTCAATAATGGATATAACATACACTCTCCTTTTACACTATCGTTTAATATCATTTGTTTCTTTTTCAATGAGGTAAGCAATATCATCTCGTGTCATGATATTGATATCTCCTTGAATGGTATGTTTGTATTTAAATGTAGTCATAGCAATTTCTAAGGCCCTTTGAGGAGTTTCTTTTTCCAGAAGCGCATGAATTAAACCTGCAGCAAAGGCATCTCCCGTCCCCACACGATCTAATACTTCAACGCCAGTTTTATCAGTTTGATATAACATATTATTATGATACAAATATGATTTTAACATATACTGATTAGTATATCCCATTTCCCTTTGAGTAAAGGCAATATAGTCTAACCCATATTCTTGAACAATCTTTTGAGTTATCTTTTCAAGTAATTCAATATCAAGGTAAGGTCTGGATAAGCCCAACTCATCTTTTAAATCTTCACTTTCGCCAGCTAAATAAATCGGCTCTAAGCCAAAGCAAACATCTGATAATCCTAATAGTGGCGATAATTGCTCACGCGCCTCTTGAAAAGATGACCATAAACTCTCACGAAAATTGAGATCAATCGATACTTTTACACCTCCTTCTTTAGCTTTTGTCATAAGGAACCGAGTCACCTCATATAAGTCCTTGGTTAGTGCTGGAGTAATTCCAGAAACATGAAACCAATCCACTCCCTTAAAAATAGAAGTAAAATCATAATCACTCAAGGTACTTTCCCAAAAAGATGAATAGTTACGATCGTAGATAACCTTATTTGTTCTTACCGAAAATCCTTGTTCATAATAATAAATTCCTAGTCGTCCTTCTTTTTTAATTATAGCAGCTGGACTAATTTGCTGTGACAATATAAATTGTCTTGCCATCTTACCCAAATCATTATCAGGCAAAGCTGAGACTAATCCTACATGGTGACCTAGTTGAGCAAGGCTTGCTAAGACATTAAGTTCTGAACCACCAAATTGGCATTTTAGGTGATTAGCCTGCATCAGTGTGTGATATTGAGGTGGAGATAATCGCAAAAGAACCTCACCTAATGAAATAATTTTTGCCATAAGAATCCTCCAATGGTAGCTCTTATTTAACAAAATAGCTGCTCTATTGAAGAGCAGCTAAACTTTTTAATCTTTATCAATAGGATATTTTGTTACATCAACATAATCCATATCTGTCAAAGGAACATTACGAGCAATATCTTTAGCACGTTCCTTAGTAGTTGCTGCTTTCATAACTTGAATCTTCTCTTGAATACGAAACATTTCTTCTTTATCTAGTTTGTAAAATTTCATTAAAAGAAGGGCTATAGACAAAGCTATAAATGGAATGGCCACAAGGAGACTAATAGCTGCCATTTTTAAATCAGGGGTCAGTGGTGTTTCGATAGTTGGAAACGATTTTGAAAATCCAATTCCTGCTAACACAAAACCTACTACCATAGGAGCAAATGAAGAAGCAATCGAATCTGTTAAGGAGAAGATAGTTCCAATCATTCCTGATACATAACGACCGGATTCAGAAGTTTCATAGTCAGAAATATCTGCTCCCATAGTCAATACTAAACTAGCAGGTGCTTGTGAAGCGTATCTCGCAATAATATTCGTAACGATAAATAAAATAGTATAAAGATTTAGGCTTGTTAAACTAAGGTCACCAGGCTTACCAACGTAAAGAACTGCACCAAAAGCAAGTAAACCAATCATACCGACCTGAATTGCTCTGACATATGAAAAACGAAGACCTTTTTTACGAGCAATTGTTGAGAACAAAATATTAATAATAACACCAGGAACAATGAAAAGAAGTGAGAATTGTCCTGATAAAGCATAATTACCAAATAAAATACCAAACAATAGCACCATAACAACGGAATCGCCAAAGAATTGGATGGCAAATTTTACCAAAGCTGCAGCAATGGATAATATCTGAAGCGGTTTATTTCCTTTCAACACCTTCCAGTAATCTTTTAGAGCAGTCTTTTGGGTATTTTCTCCTAAACCAAAGAATTCTTTTCTGTCTTTTGCCCAAATCCCAATAATTGCAACGATTGCTAAAATAGCTGAAATAAGAATTGTTCCAAAAATAAGGACATTGAAGAATTGAGGTGTAAAATTACCAAATTTTGGTACTAAGAAACCTGAAACTACAAACTGACCGCCTGTCATTAATGATGTTGTCATAACTGCATCAACGATATTAAAAATAGGACGTTGCTTAGGGTCATTTGTCAGTGCTGTTTACCCTGCTTTAGTTATTGTCTGTTGCATTGAGTATCCAATTTTATGGATAATTAGAACAAGGATAAATAATGGGAAACGAATATTTTCATCGACACCTCTCAATGCAAGAAGAAAAATCAATGACAAAGCCGTAATAACGTTCCCAATAATCAAAATAGGACGATACTTACCAAATTTTGTATCAGTTTTATCAATCATAATACCAATAGCTGGATCAATAAAACCATCAAAAATACGGATATAACCCATAATTTGACTGACAAAAATGGCTGCCAAGCCAAGAACGCCAGTTGAGAAATAGGTAACAAACATAAACGTAAATAAGTATATATTTGTAGAAGCATTGTTCATGGCAAACATAACTAACTGCCATACTTTCGCTCGGTTATAAGATACAACTTCTTCACGTTGTTCCATATCCATTGTTTTCTCCATGAGAGAACCCTCCTTGTTTTTTGTAAACGCTTTTATGATTAAATAATACTATTCATCTGATGTTTTGTCAATATTTTTATAAAAAATATCTTTTTTTATTATAAAAAAGACTTTTAAGCTATAAATACATAAGATGTTTTTTACTTTAAGATTCATAATCGTCATATGTTTTGTTAGTCCACAAAAAAAGATGCCTAAGCATCTTTTAGTTGACTCTCGTAGTAGTTGTTCCCGTTTCAACCACTTCTACACAAGCATTTAAGGCACCCTCTACTAGATTTTTGACCGCTTCATCTGTATAATAAGCCGCATGAGGAGTGTATATTACTTTCGGATGGTTAATCAGTCTTAGGAAATCCTTGTCTGAAATGTCCTGACCTTGACAATTTTTAGGTATATATGGCCCCTCAAATTCATAAGTATCAATACCAGCTCCCTCCAAAAGCCCTTGATCTAAAGCCTCAAGAAGATCTTTGGTTTCCACCAATGCTCCACGTGCCATATTCATTAAAATAGCACCTTTTTTAAACTGTTTAAACATATCTAAATTAAATAGATGCGTATTTTCAGCAGTTGGTGGCATATGTAAGGACACAAGATCAGCTTTTTCAACAGCTTCTTCTACCGAATTGACATACTCAAGGATACCATCTGCCATTGGATTATGGTAAATATCATAACCAATAACACGACATCCGAACCCTTTAAAAATTTTAGCAGTCGCTAGACCAATGCGACCAGTTCCTATTATAGCCACAGTCATGTTACCTAGGACTCGTCCTCGAATTGGCAAGGTCCATGAAAAATTCTGTTCACGAACATTAGCTCTAATAAGCTCAACTTTTCGAATAAGGTTAAGAGCGATTGTCACTGTAAATTCTGCAATAGACTCCGGTGAGTAACTTGGCACATTGCTAATGATAATACCATGTTGCTTAGCTAACTCAAGATTATACATATCGACACCAGCACTGCGCTGAGCGATTTGCTTAATTCCCATTTCTTTGAGAAGAGGATAAATAGCATCATCTAAAGGCCCAATCTGTGCATTAGCAATCCCATCAAAACCTTCTACCTCATTAACAGTTTCCAATGTCAAAGGTCCTTCACTCATAGAAAGTTCCACATGATTTCGGTTTGCCCAATCTTGTGCTAATGTTGCTTCTTCTTCTCTAACATTAAATACTTTGAGTTTCATCACTAATATCTCCTTAAATATCTAATTTATAGTCCATTGGATCAATAATTTTAAGTACTTTTATAAAGAGGTAATTAAAAATAAAATTCAATATAATTGGTGCAGCAACAAATATTATAATTATCAATAACATATTCATAACTGACCATCCACCTTTTGCTAAATTAAGAGCATTAATCGGTCCAATCAAACCACTGATACCAAAACCTGCACTAGCTGGTGTTCCTTGAATATTAAAGAGAGCTCCGAGAATTCCTAGTATTGCTGCTGAAGATATCATAGGTAGCATAATCTTCGGTTTTGCTAATACATTAGCCATCGAAATCTTAGGAGACCCTAAAACATGCGCTAAGGCTGTCCCCTTAGAATTGACTGACCACCCAGCCATACAAAGCCCAAAACTAGCAGCACAGATACCTAAATTAGCAGCACCAGAACCAATTCCGGACAAACTAATTGCCAAAGCAATCCCAACTGTTGTGATTGGAGATACGATCAAGAAACAGAAAATCATCGCAATTAAAATTGACATCAAAACAGGTTGTAAACCAAGTAATGAAGCAATCCCTTGTCCAATCATGGTGGTAATCATTTTGACATAAGGTAATAACACATGACCTACTCCTCCAACTAGTAAGAGTGTTACTGTTGGAATGACAATCAAAGTGAATGATTTCGTCTTGTCAGATAAAAATTGGATCAAAAGGACACCTAAGGCAGCAGTAATTCCCATATTAATGATATCGCCTGTTCCTTTTAGCATAATAGCGCCTTTAAGGAAGGTTGCAGCTCCACCTGCAAACATAACCGCTAATCCTAGTGATGCTGATTGAATGGGATTAAATTTAAAATTGAGACCAACCATAATACCAATAACAAGCCCCATCATACTTGTTGCAACTGCTGTTGCAGCGATTAAAGTTGCAAATCCGCTCCACATTGGCAGTAAAGCTTTCATTAATTCTCCAAGGATTGCTCCTGGTATCAAGACAATAACAGTCCCTAAAGCTAAACCATTTAATACGTTCATTATAAACGATTTAGCTGTTTGTTTTTCGACAACATCCGACATAAGATGCCTCCTACTAATAATGATTGTTTGTGATTTCGCTAACTATATTAACTATATCATAGCTATTTGCAAAAGGAAAATTGGAAAAAATTATATAAGTATAGCTTTTACTAATATTATTGTGGAAATAATCATAAAGGTCAGATTGATAGACTTGTGCTATACTATTACTAAGAAAAAAGGACAGATATTATGGATATTAGACAACTTACTTACTTTATTGCTGTTGCAGAAGCAAAAAATTATTCACACGCTGCAAAAAGTCTTTTTGTGACCCAACCTACACTTTCACAATCCATTAAAAAATTAGAAGCAGAATTAAATACTATTTTATTCTTACAAAATGGTCGTCAACTCGCTTTAACTGAAGCAGGAGAAATTCTCTATGAGAAAGGACAATTGTTGATGACTAATTTTAATCAAATGGTTACGGAAATCCAGCAATTAAATCAAGAAAAAAAGGAAGGTATCCGTGTAGGGCTTACTTCTCTTTTTGCTATTCAATTTATGAAACAGATTTCAACTTTTATGGCTACACATTCAAATGTTGAAGTATCTTTGATTCAAGATGGTTCCCGTAAATTACAAGAATTGTTAGCAAAAGGAAAGATCGATATTGGCTTATTGTCCTTTCCAAGTACCCGCAATGATATCACTATCGAACCACTGCAAACCTCAACTAAAGGATATAAAGTAAGCATTGTCATGCCAAAATCGCATCCTCTTGCAACACTTCCTGAAATTGAACTTAATGATTTAAGAGATTACAAAGTTGCCTCACTCAACGAACATTACATGCTAGGAGAGATGTTGCCTCGTAAATGTCGTGCTTTAGGATTTGACCCCCATATCGTCTTTAAACACAATGACTGGGAAGTTCTTATTCATAGTTTACAAGACCTCAATGCAGTCACTATTTTACCAAGTGAATTTGAAAGCATTAGCCAAGTTCAAGATTTATGCTGGGTCCCACTTAAGGATAAAAATAATTTTTATCCGATTGGTATTGCTTACCGAAATGATACTTCTTTTAGTCCTATAATTGAAGAATTTTTAAGTCTTTTAAAGACCAATTAATAGCAGTTAAACCAAAAAGTTTAAAACTTTTTGGTTTTATTTATTTTCCAAATGACAAAGAAAATCATAAACTTTTTGATTCCACTCATAAAGTGTTTCGTTACAGTAATCTAAATAATAAACTCTGTGTTTCAAGTCATTAGGCACAAGGCTTTGATAATCTTCTTGATAATGTTTTGGGATAACACATGCAACTAAATGTTCTGCTAAAGAAAGTTGATTTTTAATTTTAGCAGGATGATAACCATCAAAAATAGAATCAGGATGATTGATGATATCTTGATAATTAAAATGAAAGCTGACCCCTGGCTTAAAAGCTACTGTTAACTCCTGTTCAGATGGTGCTTTGCCTAACAATCTTTCCATTACTAAACGATAACCAGAATTGGTATTTGACCAGTTCAACATCACATAGTCAAAGTAATCTTTAGGGTCTCCAGCAGCATTCCTCTTATCATTTACCAGTACTTCAGCAGGCTTATTAAAGGCTTTAACTGCTGATAAGATTTTACCTTCTTTAAAAATTAGTTTTGCAGTTTCAATCGTACATGTATGGCTTAAAAAATCAGAAGTTAAACTAATACCATCCTCATTAAAAGTAGCTGCCGCTTCTCTATATTTGGGAATATAGGGAAAAGTAAAACTATTGTATTTTAAAAAATGAACAATTTTTGTGAGGAGATGTTTATCGTCACATTGTATCTCAATTTTTCTTTTATATTGTTTCTCGTAAGCTATGAAAGCTCCTATCCTTTCCAATTCAAACGCCTTAATTCGAGGATAATCCAGCAAAGCTAATTGGTAAACACCTCCCCATTGTAAACTATATGCTGCACGACAAATTTTTAAAATCATTTCTTCCTCCTTTTGATAATCCCTATAACAATTTCTATTAAATAGTAGCATTTAAACGTAATCGACTCAATAACTTAGTCAATTTTCGATCAAAAATAAGATTAAGATACCAAAAAAGCCTGGACTATACTTACCAGACTAACATACTGTTTATTAAAATGAATCAATCTTTTGTTACTACTAATTGCTTACGATTATTAAAGAAAATTTTATAAGCCAAATAAGTAGCTACAAAAGAAGCTATCGAAGTCGTTGCTAATAGCATAAACGTCACCATCATTTGGTATTTAACCGCTTGGATAGGTGAAGTTCCAGCAAGAATTAACCCTGTCATCATCCCTGGCAAAGATACAATCCCAAGTGTTTTAGCTGAATCAATTGTAGGTACCATACCGGTTTTGATAACATCACGAATAATATCAATCGAAGCTGGCAAAATATCTGCTCCTAAAGCTAATTTTGTCTCCACTTCCTCTTGTTTACTTCTAAATTCGGACAATAATTGTTTATAGCACAAACCGATTGCTACCATAGAATTACTAATAATCATACCACCTACAGGAATCATTTGATTCGGAACAAATTTTAAAATTCCTGAAAAAATCAAGACAGATAAAGTGATTATAGTCCCTGACCCAATAGCTATAAATGAAATAACAAACCCTTTATTAATCCCTTTACCACGCTTAGCTGCGTTATAAGAAGCATTAATAATCATGAATAGCATTAAAAGAGCTGTGAAAATAGGATTTTGATAACCAAATATATAGTCTAGCAAAAACCCCACTGCTAATAATTGAATCACTGCTCGGATAGCGCTAATAATCACTTCTTTTTCTAGGTTTAACTTTTGCCAGTAAGAAAAAAATAAAGTAATCAAAACTAATGATGATGCCATTAGTAATGACATTAAAGAAATAGAATTTGCACCGCTCATTTTATAACCTCCATTGCTTCAATACTACCATTGACAACTTTTAAGACTTTATTGGCAAATCGACGACTCTGCTCCTCATCATGCGTAATCCACAAAATCGTTATTCCTTTGTCATGTAATGATTTAATAACCTTTTCAACAATAGCTTTATTATGATTGTCTAAAGCCGAAGTAACTTCATCTAAGAGTAAAACTTTAGGTTCAAACAATAATTGCCTAATCAGAGCAATACGTTGCTTTTCTCCTCCTGATAGTTTTTTGACATCCTGTTTCAGGTAAGACTGGTCCATTTCAAAACGTTGAAATAAATCATCAACGCGTCTATAATCTACTTTTTCGTGTCGAATGTGGTAAGGAAAACTAATATTGTCTTCCACTGTATTACCAAATAAATGTGGCGTTTGAAAACAGTAAGAAATCATTTTTCGACTTTCAATCGGTTCTAATTGGTTCAAATCTTTTCCATCAAAGAAAATATGACCTGCAGTAGGACTCATTAAACCACTGGCCAATTTTAAAACAGTACTCTTACCACTTCCAGATGGTCCTACAATAGAAACAAAATCACCTTCATCAATTGCAAAGTTGATATCATTTAAAACCAACTTATCATCCGTTTTAAAATCAACGTGTTTAAAGGTTAAATAGGACATTGTTAAGCTCCTTTACTTCTTATTTATAATCATTATAATTAAGTCTAACATAAAAATCAAAAAAAAGCTCTTTAGAATAATTCTAAATTAATAAGTAAACTTATTTTACCTCTTATTAAAAATTTTCTGATAAAATAGGCTTTGTAAGAGGCCTTATAAACAAGATAGTTATCATCCAAGTCTCTGCACTTTAGTTGATCAATAAAGGAGACTCCTATGTTTTTAATCGATTTTATTTTACATATTGATACTCATATCTATGCTATGGCTAACACTGTTGGTAATTGGACCTATCTATTGCTCTTCCTCGTTATTTTCGTTGAAACTGGGGCTGTCATCTTTCCATTTTTACCAGGTGATAGTTTATTATTTGCTGCTGGAGCCCTTGCTGCAAATCCAAAAATGTCCTTCAATATTGTAACTTTCCTTATTATTTTCTTTATTGCAGCATTTATTGGTGATAGTTGCAATTTCTTGATTGGTCGTACATTTGGTTACCGTTTTATCAAACATCCTTTCTTTCGTCGTTTCATTAAAGAAAAAAATATTCGAGATGCTGAGCTTTATTTTGAGAAAAAAGGTACTGCTGCCATCATTTTAGGGCGCTATATCCCTATTATCAGAACCTTTGTTCCTTTTGTAGCAGGTATTAGTCAGCTCCCTCCAAAAGTATTTATCAAACGCGCCTTCATTGCAGCATTATCTTGGTCAGTTATTGCAACAGGTTCTGGTTTTCTCTTTGGTAATATTCCTTTTGTGAAGCAGCACTTCTCGCTTATTATCTTGGGAATTGTATTTGTTACCTTAATTCCTGTCCTTATTTCTGGTGTCAAATCATATCGGAACACTAAGTAATGTATCCAAAAATTTCTATTTAACACTATTAATCACTAAGAATGACAACAAAAAAAGAGCAATTAGTTGCTCTTTTATTAATTTAGTGTTATTTCTCCTGTTGCATAATCCATAGTGTATGATGCTTGTGTGTTTGGAATAGCAACATTAAATTCTAATGTGCCATCTTGTGATTTAGCTTCTAGGTGCATTGCAAATGGAACTAAATCAGTATCATTACGGTACAATGGAGTTACACGGTAACGAACACGTTTGTTTTGGTCAACCGCCTTACGAACTAAGCTTTCATAATAATTTTGTCCACGATTGATTTTTTGATTTGATTGGTTGGAATGAGCTGTTTGTGTGACAACATTTTGAGGATTTGACACGGAAGCATCCCAACCTTTGAAATTTCCAGCTAAAGCATAGGCAATTAAATGCCCCTTGTCGACTGCATGCCCATAATGGTCATTAGTAGCTACTTGATGCCAACCTAATGGTTTCCAATTTGCATCGGGAAGAGTGGTATCTCTGCGATTTTGATATTGACGAATGGTTCTATCAAGCATTGCATTAGCAGTTGATGGTCTTTGTTGATTGTCAATTGTATTTTGAACATACGCTTTAACATTGACATCAGCATTTAAATTTGTTTGATTATTATTTAATTCATAAATACCATTAACATATTGAAATGGTAGGTTACCAATAGCATTTTTTAAATTATTTTGAAATTCCTGGCTCGTATCAACAGATGAATTGACATCAGCATGTACTATCGGTGTTACGTTTTGCGGCTGCGTTGGAAGACCAAAGGTCATTACCCCCAACATACCTAATGTAGCAATTACGGTTATAAACAGTTTATGTAATCTTTTCATAAGCTTTACCTCTTTCTAATTACATTAAACAAGCGTCTACCATATTGATATCCGTTTTAGCTAATTGCTCTCCTTTTGTCACAACCATATCATATGCCTATTATTTAAGCATGTCAATCATTTATTTAATCTTCTCTTAATTTAATATTACTTTAAATTTAATTTACTCGTTAAATTAGAAATTCTGCAAATAATAGCTTTGTTCATCCCCTAACTTAAATCAAAATTTATGCTATGATAGTGGTAAGGAGGCTTGTTCTGTGAAAAAAACAATTGGTATTATAGGTATGGGAGTTAGTGGTTTAGCTGTTCTACTAGCACTTTCTCGTAAAAAAGAGAAAGAGTTAAAACAGTTAGCTATTTTTTGTTTTGATGATACTGTCCACTTTGGACGAGGAATTCCTTTTCAAGAAGACGTTGACTCAGCTTTAATCAATTCCCCAATCAACGATATTTCATTTGATTATCGCCATATGTCTGACTTCATGGATTGGTTAGAAGAAAATTACTATGACACAAATCTAACCTATGTATCAAGGACACTTTACGGACAATACCTTTCAGAAAGAACTAAATTACTTTTAGATAAACTCCCTGTCACGGTTATTAAAACAAGAGTGGATAAACTAAACTATTTATCAGATAAGCAACAATGGCAAGTCTATATTCAAGATAAGCTTTTTCCTGTCACATTTGATGAATTACATTTAGCTTGTGGTGCTCTGCCCGTTATAGACCCTTATCATTTGGAAGGGAAGACTGATTATATCAAAGACCCTTATCCTATCAAACACTTGGCTCAGGAAAATTGGAAGGGAAAAACAGTTGCTATCATCGGGACTGGTCTAGCTGCAATTGATGTTATAAAATGGTTGCTACTCAATACACAATCTTCTGTTAAAGCATTTTCAAGAACCAACTACTTCCCTAGCGTCCGTATTGTTAATGATTTACCACTTACTTGGCACTTTTTTACCAATGATAACCTTAAAGCATTTCTATCACATCCTTCAAAAACCTTCACTATTGCCGATTTTAATGATTTGATGTCTGGTGAATTGGAGCATCTTGGCTTTAAAAACTGGAAAAATACAACAGAAACCTTTTTATCCCCAGGAATTGATGGTCTCAAGTGAGCCTTTAAGTACCCTAAGCAACTCTATCTATTACAACAACTAGCTTCACGAATCACTGTCTGGTTAACTGACCTTTGGCCACTCATGTCATTATCAGATAAGAAAGAGTATAAAGCACTATATGGAAAAGCGATTATTAACTTGCGAAATCCTATGCCTGATGAATCTGCTAAAGTAATTTTGAAAGCTGCACAAAAAGGGACTTTTTCCCTGATCAATAACGTCAAGACAATTGCAAAAAATGACGAAGGATTTTCAATAGAAAAAGAAAAACAAAATCATATATCTGTCGATCGCGTCATTAATGCTACTGGTTACCAGTTAAATACTAAAAACTGGACAAAAGCCAATCCACTCCTAAAATCGCTCATCAATCAAGAATTTTGTCAAATTGACGATCAAGGAGGGATTACTATTTTAACTGAAAATGCACAAGTTTTGTCTCCAAAATATGGTCCAATGCCAGGTTTATATGCGCATGGTGCACTGGTTAATGGTGTCGTTTATCAGAATAACTCTACAATTAAAATTCAACAAATGGCAGAGCGAGCCTTTTCTGATAATAAATAACCATTTCTAAAAAATACCTCCTCTTTTATTATTTAAGAAAGGGAGGTATTTTTTTATTATAAATTCCTTTGTTGTAATATAGACTGTGCTATACTTTCTTTTGATAATTCTTTTAAGTTATCTCCTGTCAATTGTAAAGCAGTATCAGCCATATGAGCGATTTCTCTACTATGTGTCACCATAATAACACATCGTTTTTCTTTATGCGCAAAATCTTTAAGACGCATCGTAATATCACGTGCAATGTCAAAATCTAAATTCCCCGTAGGTTCATCAAGTAAAATAGCTGGTGTTCCTGCAACCAAAGCCCTCGCAATAGCTACACGTTGTTGTTGCCCTCCTGATAATCTCAAGATATTTCGCGTTAACATATCTTCTTTTAAACCTAAATCCAACAATAATTGTTTATCTGCAGTAGGTTTTACCAACTGAACATTTTCCAATGGGGTTAGATAGTCTAAAAGGTTATAATTTTGAAAGACCAAAGCTATATTCTTTTTGCGATGCTGAGCATAACCTGCTTCTTTAATATCTTTTTTGTTAAATAATACTTGTCCCTCAGTGGGCGAATCAAGACCTGCCATCAAGGATAGAAGGGTTGTTTTACCTGAATCAGAATTCCCTAATATAGTATAAAATACCCCTGACTGAAAACTATAATTGATATTTTCTAATGTTTTATTGTCGTTCCCCTTATAACGATAAGCAATATTTTTTAATTCGAACATAGATTTCCCTTTCTTGAGCTATGTATTCAATAGCAGAGCATATTCATTTTAACCGTTAATATAGATGTCACTATTGGTCGGTATACTTATGGCACTTTAGGACAGTTTTGATAAGATTTCCCTTGGTTTGTAGCGAGCAATAATTAAACTAGTAGTAATAATAGCAAATAAGACGATTGCTAAACCAACTAGAATTACTAACCAGACTTCCTCAGGCTTCACTTGTACATTTCGTTTGCATAAACATATCTGTATCACTATCAGACCCAAGCTGCATATTCCCAAACCCTTTCATAAAGTCTGCTCTGACAGTTCTAGAGGCCTGATACACTAAGGAGTCTGCTAATTTTTGACCAATAAATTGACCGCTAAGTACTGATAAAGCAAAGGCTGGAATAGCAATCATTAGTACTTCTACTGCGTACTGACAATGATAATTGCTTTAGACTTACCAATAGCTAATAAAATACCTGTCTCATGGGTTCTACCACCAATCCAGAATAGCAGAGCCATCATCACTAGGATAATAGATACTACTAACATGCCGCCTTGTAGAGAAGTAATTAATTGATTCAAGACATCTATACTTTTTGCATAACTTGTTAGCAAGGTTGCTGTAATTGTCAGTTGGTATTTATTCCAATCAATAGATTGTTTTTTGATAAAACTTTTAAGAGCTTTTATATCAGCTTTCTTTTTAGGATATACAGTTGTTTGGCGATAAAAGGCCTTACCTTTAGAATAGCCGTATAAATCCTTAATCAATTGCGTATCTGAAAAGGCTGTATTTTCTAGCATCTCATAAGGGTAATTTGATTTTTGTACCGTTTTACCTTTATATATGCCAACAATAGTTGCTTCAACTAATGTTTTATCCTTACTGTTTCTAACGGGGTCTTTTGAAAACATTAACTTATCGCCAACTTTAAGATGATTTGTCTTCGCAAAAGCCTGATGAACAATTATAACTCGCTGATCTTTCGGCGTGATATGTCGCCCTTCCTTAAGAGAAATCATCCCCGCTGTGTATTTAGGATCTGTATCGGAGTAACTATTACCATGAACTTGTAAAACTTGTTCTTTATATTGTTCTTTATCATTTGGTCGTGTAACCATTTTTTCCGAGGTTAGTCCAGCATAAGCCATCAAATTATTATTAACGCGCTTAACATTTGGATTACTTGCTATGTTAACTATTGCTTTTTCAGGGATTTCTCCAGATCCGTAACCATCACCAACAAGGTCAGTACTATCCGATGAAATATGCAAAATTGATCCAGTTTGCCTTGAAAATGTCTTCTTAGCAGTAAGACCAGCATTTTTTACCGCAATACCGCTAATTAATGTAGAAGCAACTAGCCATAAACATACGAATAAAGTGATACTCTTACGCTTTTTACGGATAACATATAAAAAGGAACGTTTAAATAAATTCATATTAACCTCCTATGACATTCGTGACAATATTTGCTTTGGTTGTAGTTTAAGAATAGAATAACTAGATAATACAACTGCAAATAAGCAAATTAAAGCACCCTGAGCATAGAGTCTAAAGACATCCATTACTCCAACAGAAACAGTGAGGTTATCAATTCTATCAATAATTAGACTACTATTTTGTACAATTTGTGAACTCACACCACCATTAACTTGTGATAAAAGGCCAGCTGCAAATGTTTTTCCAAGAAAGACACCACCAATAATAGATAGTGTGAAGGCAGCACCTGCTACTAACAGTACTTCTATCAGATAATGACCTATGATTTCAAACTTAGTTTTTCCGATAGCGAGTAAAATTCCCGTCTCTTTAATGCGGTTATTAATCCAAAATGTTAGCATGACAACTAATATTGCCATCGCCACGAGACTAACAATAAGAATGATTCGTCCCACTAGACGATGCAATGTCTCGATATTACGATAAGAATCTCCATAAAACTCTTTAGCTGTTTGAACATCTAATTTCCCGAAATCAAACGGCCATTGTTTGATGTTTTGGATAACTGTATCCACTAAACGTTTATCACTTAAGCGCACTGCAACCGTCTGATAACCTTTTTGTTTACTAATCTTCCTAACCAATGTTTCCTGAGCAATCAATGTATTATCAATATTGGGATTAAAAGTATTTTTAGACTTAGCACTATTCGCATCATAAATTCCTGCAAAGGTATTATAAAAAGCCCTTGAAATACTTCAAGGTGCTTTTTATAGATGCATATGTAGGACAACATGTTGCGAGTTAGTTATCTGGTAATAATTCTTTTAAGTAAACCAATTCTACTTTAAAAGTATTATCAAAAGCATAACCATAAATATAGCCATCTATCATTGTTTGATAGGTAATATCTATAGATTTCCCACATTTATAGGAAATTTCTTTTTGTAACCATGCCTTATAAAATAATAATTTAGAATCCATATCACTACTAACTGATTCTCCTAGGTAGGTTTGGTAGGTTTGTTCTGATCTATCTTTGTATTTCTCAATATCAACCCCAGTTGAACCACTGGGAGCATAGGTTAGAATATGATAGTCACCAGAATTAGAGTAACTAATTTTTCCCTTTGGCAAACCAATTAAATAACTACTGACACTAGAAAAAGATTCCTGACAAATCTCATTGGTAAAACCTAACTTTTTTAAGCATTGGTACACAAAATAACTCCCTGTTAACAGTTTATCTTTGCTTACCTGTCTATTTGCTTGTTGATATCTCATCAACCGATCGCCAGATAAATTATTCTCCAATGTAGACTGCCTATTTTTATAAATCATAATATAGTTAACTTTGTCTTTTTCTGATAAAGGATTCAATTTCTGCCTCCGCTTTTTGTAAAGATGCCTCTGCTTCTTCTTTAATCCCTCGGCTTAGTCTTATCATATGACTCTTATAGATATCATAGCCTCTTTCAAGACAGCTAATTGCTTTACGTATCTCTCTTACATCAGGTTTCTTTACCAAATAAGCGCACTTTTCTTTACTGAACTTCTTAATATTCCAAAATTGTTCGTTAAAGAAAGGGATACCTATAAAGGGAATACCTTGTGCTGCCATCGCATAAACTGTTCCTTGCCCACCGTGTATAATAGCGAAATAAATCTCTTTATCTATGGTTTTAAAATCAATAAAATCAACTACCTCAATATAACTTCCTGGAATGTTTATAGCCTCACCACAGCTTGTCAGTAAATAATGATAATGCCTTGGTAATGTCTTTAAAAAAGATTCCACCCAATCTCGTTTAAATGAAGTACCAAAGCTGAGCAGTACAGTCTTATTGTCTTGCTTAATTTGGCTGCATTTTGAAAAACCTACATTATCTATCAAAATAGGTCCTATCGTTTTATAGGACGAATCTTTATCAAATTCATAAAACAAAGAGTAATCTGTTACCAAGTTTAGATCACCAGTGAATAATTCTAAAGCATTATTAAAAGGTTTGCCACCATATTTTTTAATATAGTTGTTCCACGTTTTAACATTTGTTGAATAAGTAGTGATTACTCTTTTGATAAAATCCTTTGTTTGAGGCTTACTAGCTTTACTTATCTTCCCATTAGGCAATATTCCTTCTGAGTTTTCAACAATTTCACTGATATGTGTTGCCCCTGAAATAATCCAAATTAATGGTATGCTTTCTAAACGACAACTTGTAATAATAGATAGACGGTAACCTGTCAATACAGCATCAAATTTTTCTTGGCGTAACAAGTCTCTTTCAATAGAACAGATGCGTTCAATTTCTTCTTCTGATAAAAAATTAAAGTCTGTTGAAAGAGAAAAGAAAGCATCATATCGCTTACTATTATAAACAGATTTATCTTCTACACAGTGGTGATAACGATAAGCATCATTATTAAATAAAAATGGATAATAATTGTCTCCAAGGATATGAATATCATGTCCTTGTTCATATAAATAATTAGCCAGTTTTGATAATCTTTGGCTCTCTCCTAAATTCATCATGAAAGGAGCAAATAAAAATTTACTCATCTTATCACCTTTTTTCAATAATAGCAAAAGAGATACCACCAAAGATCGAATAAGATAGGACTAAATAATAGCCCTTTTCTATACTTTCATTAACAGTATAGTCCAGTTCTTCACCAGCACCATTAGATGAAAATCCAAACTGACCAAAAGCAAGGTTTGGCATATTATAATACTCAGACAAGTTCGCTAAGAAATCATAATCTGAACTAACTGCCTTCTTCCGCTCATTCCAAACGAAACCTTTGATATCTTTTATGGTTAGTCCTAAGTCTGATAATAAATTTTGAAGCGCAGCATCAAAAATAGTCATCACATCTGTGAATGTTTTATGGCTATATTTTAATTGTTTACTACCTAATATTATAGGAGAATTATCCAATGCTTGACGAGAGAGGACTTGTGCTGAACAATAATCAGAACCGACAAACATTTGACTATCATAGTTTAATTGTTGCCACCACATAAAACTCATGTCTGTCCACTGATTAGCAGAAACAAGAATCACATAGTCTAGATTATCGTTACGCATCATTTCCTTGGCATATTGTATACCATCAAGCGCTCCACTATTTGTCGAAATGACAGATAAAGGACCTGTTATTTTAAAAATGATAGAAAGCATACCAGCTGCTGCATTCATTACTGTAAACGGGAATCGTGAAGCAGAAACATGTGCATATCCTTCTGTTGTGATTTGCTTTTCAATACCTTCAACAACCTCAACTGGTCCAGAAAGTGTTGTAAATACAATTCCTACTTTTGAAGTATCTTGTTTTTTTAGATTAATATTGCTTTCTATTAGTGCTTGAGCTGTTGTTACGGCAACCATTTTGGAAAAATCATCCATTTTCCTAAATTGTGCTGGGTTGACAGTTTTGGGTGGTCTAGCCCCTTTAAAGCGTAATGCTTCAAAGTCGTTGAAATTACTAGCAACTTTTTCATAGGTTATAGAAAGTGATTCATTCTTAGAAATGGAAGCAACAGATGATAAGATAGCCATTTTAAGATTTTCTCTAGCAGGTAATGTTTCTAGAGGTGAATCTAAAGATGACAATAAGATACCACTATTATTTCCACCAAAAGCAAACGAAAAATTTAAAGCATTTCTTATTGGGTATTCTCTCTTTTGATGATAGACAAAATTTTCTGGAAAACCTTCTATCCCAATCTCATTTTTAGTTGCTGGTACAGTCTGTTCCTCTATTGCCGCTAAACAATTAATCAATTCGATAATACCTGCAGCCCCTAGAGTATGACCCGTTTGCCCCTTGGTACTGCTGATCAATGTCGTTGTCGGGAAAAACTTACCATACATATTTTTTTCCATTTTATCATTAGCTTGAGTACCTGTACCGTGACCGTTAATATAGTCAATCTCACTGTAGTCAATACCTGCTTGAGTCACTAGCTGCTTTGCAATCTGTGCCGCCCCTTCACCTGTTGGCTTAGGTGCTGTTATATGATAACCATCTGAAGTAATAAGACCACCGATAATTTTTCCATATTTAGCTAAGGACTGATCTTTGACAAGAACAACAAAACCAGCGCCCTCACCCAAATTGATTCCTTTTCCAGAAGAATAGGGCTGACATGCCATTTCTGTATTAATAGCTCCTAGTGATGTGAAGCCTGCTAAAGAAATATCACTTAACTCATCACAGCCACCACAAATAGCTAAATCACAATCGCCATCTTGAAGTAATTGTGTTCCTAATATTACGGCATTATTACTTGCAGAACAGGCGGTTGAAATAACATACGAAGCTCCCACAATATCATGATAAGCCATCAATTCATCAGCAATATGGTAAACAGATGCTTTTTCTAATAAACTAGCATCTACTTGACGCTCTCCTTCTTCAAATTGATACAAGGCATTTTGACCAGCACTCTTTCCCCCAAGTGAGGTCCCTAAACACACAGCAATATTATGATAAGCTTTTAAATTAACACCTGAAGAAGCAAGAGCCTCTTCAAAAGCGGTAAAAGCAAATTTAAAATTACGTGTCTCATCTTTGTATTGCTCAGGAACCTCTGGGTCACTAGTTATGCTTCCTGTATAAGATTCTAAAATAGAGTCGTGATTTTTATATAAATGTTTAGAAATTCCTTCTTTTAAGTCGAAGAGATGCTGTTTATGCTCGCTATAATTCTTTCCCAAAGAAGAAATAATTCCTATTCCACTAACATATACGCTCATTCTTTGTTCCAACTTTCTGGGATACAATAAGGGCTTGATTGTGTTTTCAAAATTTGGCCATCTTCTGTTACAAAAGTAACTCCTGAATGAGCATATGTTTGGTTAACAATCATCAAACCTAGGTAATTTTCCGAAGAGTCTTTCTCGTCTGCTATCCAAAAAATCTTTCCAACAATTTGGTCATCAAATAGCACTGGTGTTCCTGAAGCGAGTTTTTCCTTCGTTGAGAATCCAACACTTTTAACTGTTGCTGATCTGATGTGCTCTAACAAGCTATCGCGACCTCTAAATTCTTCCTTTGTGAAATCTAGATTCCAAGAATAACCTATTTCATATAAAGAATATTCTTCTTGTTGATAAATATCAGTAATGGGTTGTCCCACTTCAAACCTTAAATATCTATCAAGTTCATCCCCATACTCTGCTATACCTTCACAGACATCCGAAACAAAAGTAGCAAAAATAGAAGATGGTAGGAAAAATTGATAGCCAAATTCTCCAGAAAAACCAAATCTAGCAAGATAACCTTTCTCACCTTTATAAGTCATCTCTATCAAAGTACGAAAATTAAGTGTTGAAATATCATATTCATAAAATGACTGAGCAATTTCTCCCGAATATCTTCCTTCAATTTGCAGCATTTTATACTCGTCAGAAATATCTGTTACGGTATAGTCAAAATTGATGTTGTCTAAATAAGAATCCAAAGCTTTATGACTAGCCAACCAATATTTATCATCAAATTTGTAGAAAGTCACATCATCATAAACTGTTCCATCTTCATTGAGTAAAAAAGTGTAGCCACAAGTATCTGTATCTGCAAATACAATATTCTTAGGAATCACAAGGTCTAAGGCTTCTTCACATTCTTCACCAGTAATTTCATATAAATACCCCTCATAAACTTTATAACCTTTATCTGTTCTCAATGTATTATAAATAGTATTCATTTTTCTTCACACTTTCTATATTCTGTAATGCTCACATTTGTAGCATAAGGTGAGTTCCTTTTAAACATGCACCTTATTTTTAAATGATTGTTCTCTTTGTAAGAATAAAATATTCCATTTTTAGCAGAAATTAGTATATATTTATCATCGCTAGCTACATACAATACTAATTGTTGACTATTTTCCAAAACATAGGATTTATTATCATATTTGACATGTTCCCCTTGGCGGATTTGGACAAACTTTCCTCTAATTCGATAATCAAAAGAAATAGAATATAATTCACTGTCTCTTGGAATTTCATTCTTAGGCAAAACAATCTGATTATAGGCTAAAACCAGTTTGTGACTAGGATAATGCTTTCTGTTAGCTATCATTCTCTTGATGCCATAATCCTTCTCTTCTTCTAATGTTAGGTTAGAGATATGTTTTAAAAGGTCAGTTGCTGACGCTTGGTAGTTGCTGTCCCATATTGGCTGTTTTTTTAGATTGATTAACGCCTCCTCCGATGATGCTTGTGAAATCCTAAAATGATAAGTCAGTGGAAAAGAAAGGCTATCTGTATCAATAAGACATAAGGGTCTAAATTGCATTTGATTGCTGGCTTTGCCAGGAGGAGAATAGGAAATCATTTTATCTTCATTCGGGAGGTAATAATGGAATTGTCTATCTTCAAACTTATCTGCTCGAAGAAAATCATCATGCTCAATCGGGTAACTTCCTGGAACATTCACAAGATAACCTTCACTATCTCTAATCAACTGCTCTTGGCAGTGTAACTTGAAAGTCTGTTTCAATAATTTTGGGAACATCTCTTTAGCCTTTTGATTACATTTATAAACACAAGTGATTTCTTCGTCACTTGTAAATGTCATGATTTTCTCAATTAAAGCACCTTGATAGAAACATTTGATTGTAATGTGATTTTCTTCTTCTTTTACAACTAATTTCTTGTCCAAAGGTTGGCTAAAAATCAAAAAACTATCTTCAAGTATCTTTCTTTTCTGCTTTTCAAAAATAAGGCTGCCATTTGGAGAGATAAGTAAATCATAACCTTGAAAAGTTCTCTTAAGACAAATAGTTGCATCTCTATAATGCTTTTTTCGACGTTCCAGTTGAACATCGATATTACCATAAAGGGTTTCCACAGTTGCTTGAATGTAATAATAATTGGCAAAACGACTTAAAGTTAGGCTAGGGTGAGCCCTCGTTAAGTTTGCCAAGTGATATTTTCCAGTTTTAACCCGAACCCTCTTTACTTGTTCCGATAAAAAGTCAACTTGTAAAACATAACGGTTATCTAACCTAGCAATTTCCATTTGAAACAAGCTCATTTTTAAATAATAAGGAAGTGAAGCACTATCTTCTGCTTTAAATAATATTTCTTCATCAGAGACTTTGGTCCTAATTTCTGTCTCCTCTTCCAAGGGATTTTCAATTTCCTCCATAATTTGAAAAGTTGATATGTCGTATGTTTTACCATAATAATTCGAAATACGAAACGTATTCAATATCTTAGGGAGGTGACTACGCAATGATCGACAATGCAGTATGTCTTCATATGTCTTATCATACTCTTTGAAGCCATTCAATTTTGATAAAGCTAAGGAGGGTTTATTGTAGTTACTGATTTCGGTATAGATATTAGAAAACTTCAGTTTTGTTATCTTCTTTAAGATAGTTTTATATAGATAAGTGATTGCCTGTCCACTACGACTTTTCGAATCAATTAAAAGAAAACCACTAAAGCTACTATTCCAATCTAAACAACCATAGGTAATAAATTTAAAGAAAGCTGATGTTCCAATCAAAACACCATGATTTTTCAGTAAAAATAAATGTGTCACTTCTTTAACTTTTAACGTTAAATCAAGGTCATCAACAGTTAAAGGCCTACCGTCTGGAAATTGATAAACATGATTCCTATTAAATAAATGAACCACTTCAGAATAATCTTCTAAGGAAGCTTCAGAAATCTTTAATTTATTATCATCTTTCATTTTTTAACCTTTTTAATAATAAAATGAATTGCCAATAAAATAAGAATGAGGGCAATGACATAAATCAACATAAAGTGATTACTCAGCCTTTCTCCATCAGCATTACGCAAAACAACACCATATGATTCTTTATAGTTAGAGACAGTGGCTTCGTTGGCTTTGTCAAATACCTTCGCAATAGAACCCTTCATTAAGACCTGTTTCAAAAGAGAATTGATTTGAGTCAATGGAAACCATGTCATAACCTGTTGTAATGCTTTTCCTACCGAGCCAATTGAGAGATATACTCCTGAAATAAAACCAATAAAAGTCCCTACAATTGTGCTAAGAGTCGTAAAAGCTGAACTAGTATGAATAAAGGCTAAAATAGGTAAAATCATCGCCGCAGATAAAACAGTCCCTAAGGAAACGATCCCTAAAATAGTTAAATAATCCATAGCTGAATACTCTAGCAAGGAATTAAAGCCGTTAAAAATACCGATAGCAAAGATGCAAGAGAACATCGTCATGACAATACCAAATAAAACGGCAAATATAGCATAGGACAATTCAATTTTGATATTTGATATAGGACTGACCTTAAAATCTTCATTTAATTTTTTTTCTTTGTCGGACACCATAACTCCAAAGGCACCTAATGTACTAGTCATTGAAATAATAGTCGTCAAACCTGCAATGAGCCAATAATTAACCATGTGAATAGTATCACTGGATACTGTATTACTCCTCAATGCTGCTTTTATAGCATCTAATTGAATTTTTCCCAAGAAAATCTGATAGACCAAAATTAAGATAATAACTGATAAAAAAGACATGAAAAACGCTAACCGATCTCGCGTGTAAACTTTACGATTTCTAGAAATTAGTTCAAACATTGTTTTTCCTTTCTTTTTCTCTAAGCAAGTTGAGATACGCCGCCTCTAAGTTCGAATATTCAACATTAAATGTCTCAATAATAGATTTATCTTGATTGTCTGAGATAACCTGCATCATTTCCTCAACAGAAATATCCTTAAATACTATCTCCCTTTCTGAAAGGACTTGACATTTATTAACAAAATCAGCTATCGAAAGTTGGTCTAATGACTTCTCTGGTTTCAATACCACATTCAAGTTTGTTGTGGAATGTTGCTCAATAAAGCTTTTAATATCTCCCGAATAATAAATGTTTCCTTCAATAAGAACATTTAAAACATCACAAGCAGACATTTCTTCAAGATAATGAGTAATTAGTACAACTGTCATCTGCGATTGTTGATTTAGTTGTGCGATAGCATCCCATAAATCGCGACGAGATTGAGGGTCTAAACCAGTCGTTGGTTCATCTAATAATAATAGAGAAGGTTGTGGCAGCAAGGCGCGTGCAATATCAACTTTTCGTTTTTGACCTCCTGATAAACTGCCATATTTTTGTTTTTTTATTGCTGTGATATCTAGATACGTTTGAAGATCTTTAAGGCGATTACGTACTTGTGATTTAGATAAACCGTACAAAGCACCTCTAGAAATTAGATTTTCCTCAACCGTTAAATTATCATCTAAGCGATTACTTTGGAAGACAATACCAATGTGACGATAAAAATCTTTAATAGATAGAGGTTTTCCATCCACCTCCCACTTAATATCGCCTGACGTTTGCTTAAAATTTTGAATTAAAAGGTTAAATAAAGTTGTTTTACCAGCTCCATTAGGTCCAAGAAGGCCATAAAATTTTCCCTCTTCAAAGATGAGATTAATGTCTCTCAATGCTTCAAAAGAACCATATTTTTTTCCAATATTTTTGAGTTTAATTTCCATTTTCTGATACCAACATCCTTCCTGAGGCAACCTCTTTTTTATTCTCATCTCTAATAACGACTTGAATTTCTAAAAGATGCCCCAATTTTGATTGAGATTTACATGTAATGTTTAGCTGGTCTCCTGGAGTAACAATTTTCTTGAATTTGAAATTCTTCACACTGGCTAAATAACCTACTTTTTCTGCTATTTTCTCTGCTGTTAATTCATCAAGAGAGGGGAGGCTACCATCAAGTGCATCTAAAATATAAAGTAAAGCTGCAGATTGAGCTGCCATCTCAATCATCAAAACACCCGGAACTATAGGACGTTGTGGAAAATGTCCTTGAAAGTAAGGTTCGTTGATAGTAATATTCTTACGACATTCAATGATACCTTTTTTATAACTCTGCACTCTATCCACCATTAGAAACGGATAGCGATGAGGTAACATTTTTATAATTTCTTCACTACTTAGCTTGGTCATCTATATCCTCACTATTTTCAATCACAAAATCTGCTAGTCTATTTACTGATGATAATATTGAAATATCATCATCATTTAGTTCAACACCAAACGTTGTTGAAATCCCTATTGACAGTTCTAGGGCATCAATAGAGTCTAGCTCTAATCCACGACCAAATAATGGTTGATCATTCATAATCAGATCTTTATCAATATCCAACATTAAAGAGTCAATCAAAATACCTTTAATTTCATCAACTACTTCTTGACGTGTTTTTATTATTTTACGTTCTTCAGCCCAGTTAATCATTAATCATTCCTCCATCAATCACAATATTTTTTCCTGTAATATAGTTTGCCTTCTCACTTGCTAAAAAGCTTACGAGCCAAGCCACCTCTTCAGGTTGTCCAAACCTTTTTAGAGGAATAAGATGCTCTTTTAGCTCTTCTTTATTTTGCAATTCATTTGTCATATCTGTTTCAATGAATCCTGGACTTACACAATTAATCGTAATACCATCTGATGCAAATTCTTTCGCTAGAGTTTTAGTAATGGAAATGATAGCGCCTTTCGTTGCTGAATAGTTCGCTTGCCCTATCTGCCCTGCTATACCACTAGTTGAAGAAATATTGATAACCTTTCCCTGTATACGCTTAGCCTTCATGATTTTTAACACGGCTTTACTCATGTTAACTAGCCCCATAATATTTATGTTAATGACATCCATCCATTTTTCCTCAGACATCATCAAGAAAAAGCCATCTCTAACAATACCAGCATTATTAACTAAACAATCAATACCGCCATATTCTCTAAAAATTTTAGTCACCAATTTTTGTACTGCTTTTGCATCTGAAATATTGCATTTATAAACGTCTAATTTTGGTAACTCCTCTTGTAAAGCTCTTGCCTTAGCATCATTGCTATTATAAATAGCAATGACTTTGTAACCTTCTTTGTATAACTCTTTTGTAATAGCCCTTCCAATTCCTCTGGTACCACCAGTAACTATTGCTACTTTCATAACTGTTTCCTCCCCCTCTTTTTCATTTTTTGCAACTGACTAGAAATAAACCTATTAGGAGAAATATCAATAATCTCCGCATCCTTTTCTATGATAGTTTCCTTAATCGCACGCCAGTTAAAGAGATTGGTCCACTGATATAAAATTTCATCTACCAATTGATCACAATGAAAAATATAGTCATAGTCATCATTTTGCGAAATATCTAGGCTTTCAATCAATTGTTTATACTGCTCTTTAGATTCATTTAAAAAATCAGTATGATATGGTGCTTTTACGCCTAACTGCTTTAATTTATAAAAATAACCTTTGTTAGTCATCACGTCATCAAAGAAAGAACGGTTGACTTGATCCATAGCAATTACACCAGCTCTATCATCAGTAATAATAGCTAATTTTACTTTCTCAGACTGTTCTTTTAAAACATCCTTACTAAACATATCAATGTTTTCAACCATCAAAAGCCAAAGCTCTTCAGACACATGACAATTTTCTATAAGTTGGGCACGACGTTTAATAAAGTGAATAATGTTTTCAAAACTAGTACTACCACTAGCATATAACACATTGAAAATACCGGCGCTATGAGCTGAAAATCCTATCCCAGATACTATTTTTTCATCGTTTGTTAGCCAATCATTATATAAAAAATTTGCTAACATAGACGCATGAACATTGTCTAAACTTACCTTGTGGTTAATGACATCCATCATTAACTGATATGATTCTAAATCAGTTGCTTGTAACTTTGAAAAAAGAATTTCACCTTTTGGAGTTTTAACTAGTTGACAAAGGTGTTTTGACTGAACATTACCCTGTCCTCCATATATTATTACTGTTTTCATTATTCAATCCTTTCCATTAATAGTATTGGCATGTTATAATCAACGACACTGCCATCAGCACAGTACTTCTTGATTACTTTGATATCCCCATAACTTTTATATTCATAAGAAATTCCTAAGGTTATAACTTCCAACAAGGTTTCTCCCTTATGATATACACCACCTTCCGTAAGAAACTCAGAATACCTAATATTTCCAACCAGTTGGACTACTAATAGTAACTTGTCTTTAAGCCGCGTTTTATACAAGCCACATTGATTATCAGAACATTGTTCACACCTACTCAAAATATTAGAACGTCCAATATTATCACCTTCAACTAATCATCTTCGCTCTGATATCAGTACTGTTGGAAAATAAAATATTTCTAAACATCTACTTCAAACACTACTATGGACAAGCCGTGCATTGCCTTTCTTATGTTTTCTTCCTTTCTGTGTCGTCTGAAACTCTTTAAAATGAGGTCATGACTTAAGTGTTGAATTCACAAAATCATGAGTAAAACACTGCTATAAACATTAGTTTAAATTTAAAATAAACATTATAAAAATTAATTATAAATTCACACTCTAATTAAAATATCATTATTATGTTAAAATAGTAACAAAGTATTTCATCTTTGTCAACACTTTCATAAATGACATCTGCTTTTTGCTTACCTTTTATAGACCAAAAAACGCTCTTAGAAAGCACATCTAAGAGCGTTTTTAACTTTATTTTGGTAAAGATATGGTAATTATTGTTCTATGAGGGACATTATTCTCAACACTAATAGTCCCTCTTCACCTGATATACTCCCCTTATAGTGGACAGTAAAAAAACAAAAATTCACTAGACACTATAAGGGGAGTATATCATCACTAACAAAGCTAAGTTAGTAAGCCTAAAACTTCTAAACACTCAAAAAAATTAATGGCTTGCCTTACTAATCAAGAACCCGCACTCTCATATACTTCTACTCCTTTATGCCAAAGTATTAGTGATACCATAAAAGAAATCAAGGAAATCAAGATAACCCCACCAATATTAAAATAGACATTTCTATCTTGTAAGAAGTAAGCAGCGGGATAATAAGCTGTAAAAGCAAATGGAATGACAAAACTAATGATCCAACGCAATAGATTATTATATATTGCGACAGGATACTTAGCAAAGTCATTAAACATATAAAAAATATAGATAACAGCACCAGATTGTTTGGTCCAAAAAGCGATACTTGACGTAGCAATCTTCAAGGAGGTATAAATCAAAGTTGCAAAGGGGATAATAAATATAAATAATAATACTTTTGGCACGGTCCAGCTTATACTAGATACTGTGGTAGATAACAGAATAAAACCAACCAATAACTCCCCCAATGCATCTACTTGAAAGGTTTCAACTAGGACATGAAATAAAGGACTGATAGGCCTGGTTAAATACTTATCAAATTCTCCTTTTCGAATAAGCCTTTGACCAAGAGCCCACAAGTTATCAAAGAAAAGGTGATCAATTCCTTTTGGGAGGAGAGAAAAACCATAAATAAAAGCTATTTGCTGAAAAGTCCATCCTTCTAAAGAAGGGATATGTTGAAAAAGAACATTCAGAAATAAAAGATTTAGCCCTTGTGTTAACAATACTCCTAAAACGCCTACAAAAAAGTCTATTTTATACTCCATGATTTGCTTCATGTATTGTTTAATAAAAATAAAGTGCATTCGCTGATATTTTGTCATCTCAACCTCCTTGGATAGTGATATGCGACTGTACTTTTTTCCATATTAATTGAGATAAAGCTACCATTACTATTAGCCAAAATATTTGTAAAAGTAAGGCTTGCACAATTTGACTGCCATCATATTTACCAATAATAATCATTACTGGTGTGTAAATTAAAGATGAAAATGGTAAAAATCCTAAAATATCAGCAACGATTTTCGGAAAAAAAGTAAGAGGAATCAAGCTCCCCGACATAAATGCGACTAACGAATTTTTTAACAGGTTTGACCCCCATAAATTTTTAAAAACAAATGCCGAGAAGCCAAAACAAATATTAAAAAAGAAGTTAATCAAAAAAGCTAAAATAATGCTAATAATATAAAATACCACTAACACTATAGCTTGAATCAAATCAGTCCCCAAGAAGAGGCGTACCCCCGTAATAACAAGCAAAAACGGTACCCCTATACTTAAAAAGATGAGCCATCTAGAACCAATCTCCATGAAAAGGTAGGAAGCAGCAAAATGAACTGGACGTAAGAGTCGCATAATAATTGAACCGTCTTTTACTTCGTCACCTATCATAAATGAACTATCAGTTCTTGTTAATAAATTAGTCACAAAACTCATAATAATATAGAGAATCATATCTGACAGCTGAAAACCTTGGATTAAGGATTGACTTGAGGAATCGAAAACTGCTTTCCATAGATAAAATGCAACAAATGCTCCTATCACATCACCTATCCTATAAAGGATGAAATCAACACGATATGTGATTAATCCTTGGATTCCTGTACTAATAAAAGGTTTATAACGTCTCCAAATTCTGTTCATCCTTATAGCTCCTTTCTATAGAAGCGACGAATGATATCTTCAATATCCGCATCTGTCATTTTAAGGTCACGTACAGAAAAATCTGCTAATGTCTGCTGAATTATGTCAGCAGTTTGGTAGCGAGAACTATCATACTGAATATCTAAAACTAAGTCATTACGTTTAATATTAATCTCCGACTTTCCAATTAAACTAGAGCTGATATGCTCTTGTCCTGGGCGCAAATCAAAAGAAAGAGTTTTCATCTTTCCAAATGTCTCTTTTAGCTGAGAAACTGTGCCATCAAATATTTCTTGTCCTCTATCAATCATAAAAATACGATGACAAAGTTGTTCAATATCACTGAGGTCATGTGTCGTTAGTAAAATCGTTGTCTCTTCTTCTTGATTAATTTGTGTGATTGCACGTCGGATATTATCTTTCACTGAAACGTCCAAGCCAATGGTGGGTTCATCTAAGAAAAGAACCTTTGGGTTATGTAATAAAGAAGCTGCGATATCCGCTCTCATACGCTGTCCGAGAGACAAAGTTCTAACAGGATCCTTTATAAAGTCATTTAGTTCCAAAACCTCATTTAAAAAAGCCATGCGTTTGCGAAATTCTTTATCAGGAACGTCATAGATTTCTTTTAACACTGTATAGGTTTCTTGTAGAGCTAAATCCCACCACAACTGCGTACGTTGCCCAAAAACGACTCCAATATCCTTAACATAATTTTGTCGGTTTTCTTGTGGCAATTTGCCATCAATACGGCAAAAGCCCGAAGTTGGTTTTAAAATCCCAGTTAACATTTTAATTGTTGTAGATTTTCCTGCACCGTTCGCTCCAATAAATCCCAAAATTTGTCCTTTAGGCACATCAAATGTTAAATCTTTAACAGCTTCAAAGGTGTGTTTTTCAGGACGAAGAAATGATTGAAATGCTCCTTTTAACCCTGGTGCTTTAACGGTTTTTATAAAATTTTTCTGAAGGTGAGAAACTTCAATCATTGACATATTAATACCTCTTTTACTCAACAGTATTTTTATAGCTTAAATCAGCTCGACAGTTAGATTATTAAACTATAATAATGATTAACAGCTATTTATTATAGCACAATTAAAAATTCAATGCAAACGTTTTCTTAGATGGTGTTACTGCTTAATATTGAATAAAAAAGAAGGCCAACTTAGCCTTCTTTTTTATTCATGTGATTTAGTGACGTTTCTTATACCTTCTTTTCCTAAACGAATGACGTATTAAAAGCATTAAAAAGAAAGAAAATACAAAGTAAAAGACTAAGTGGAAAATCTTATTAAGGAACATAAATTTTTGATAATATTCAAATGCTTTTGGTGCCACGTGACTAGCATCACTATAGACTTTGTTATTCATAAAAAGCACCATTGTATCATGCGTCTTTAGATCTGCATAACCAAAACTTGAATACTGGAAAAAGGCCCCATTAGAATTAACTATACGACCATGCATGTAAAGCCCACCATAATAATGTGATATCGCATCATTTTGATGTTTGGTATATTCATCCGTTGGGAAAAAGTACCCTTTAGAAAAAGACCGCATCAACACCCAAAAGTTCAGCGGAGTTGTGAAAAAATCTCCAGCTCCATATGCTGTGGATACTTGATTAAAGATATTAATTTTATTTAACTTGCCGTTCTTTCGCATTGGGCTAACTAAGTCATGATTAACAACTGATTGGTAACTTTGGATATCATCTAATCGCAAAGGATTTTTTATCACATCATCAACAAGTTCAGCGTAGGTCCTTCCCGTAACTTGAGTGGCTATACCTGTTAGGAAACTAAAGTTGATATTAGAATAATACCACGATTTCTTATTAACAAAGTTATAGTGTTTTAAGCAAAATTGTAATTGTTCTCTCTCATTTTTTAGATAAGGAGACACCTTAACACCTTTTTCTCTTAACCCACTCGTATGGGTCAACAATTGGTGGATGGTAATACTATTACTACCTTTTACTTGGGGAAAGAACTGAGACAATCGGTCGTCTTCACTCAAGACATCTTGATCAATTAATCTTTGGATAATAATTCCTGTCATGAGTTTTTGGAGAGAAGCCATTGGAAATAATTTATTATTTTCAATATCCGTTTCAACTTCCCCACGGTTAATCCCATGCGAGATGGTAATCGGTTTACCAGTATTATCGCTAACAATCATCATTCCATTAACATTATTTTTTCGCATAAAGCGATGCAATAAAATCGGTGTAATATTCCCTTTATTTTCTGGAATAAAAAAGAAACATGCCACTGAAATACCGGTGGCGATTACTGCTATAAGAAAGAGAGATAGGAGCGATTTTAAAAATTTACGTACCATAAATAACCTCCTTAATATCATAACACAGGGCTAAATTATTTCAAAGACATTTTATATATTCTAGCAAAAAATATGTTCGTCGCTAATATTATTTTCAACTCCTATCATTGCTACCTCAATATTTCCTTTTAGATTCTCACTATGATCTTGATAGTTATAACTCTTCTGATAAGTACGGATTCCTAAAAAAACTTGGTAATTCTCTTCAGTCACTTTAGCCTTCTCAAAATTTTCTGTTTCAAGATAAGAAGATATCGCTTCTCTATAAAAAACATTATGAAACTCTATCAACTCCTCCTGCTTTACTTTCAAGAGAAGCAAGCTCACCATTTCTTTACCCTGTTTAAAACACTTTCTCTAGTGTCACTCCAATCTTTTAAACTGTTTTTAGGACATTTTTTAAAGACAGAGATAAGGTTATCAATGTCCTTGAATCGCCTTATTCAAACACCAAACTTGAGCAACCAATAATCTCATCAAAATCATCAAGCACAAACATTTAGCTTTAGAAACTTTGAATATTTTAAAAAGAGAATTCATATCACTTTGAATATCAAAAAGGAGAAAACCAATTTGGTTTTCTCCAGAATATAATTTTTCATCAACCCACTACAGTTGACAAAGAGCCAAAAAACAAGGAATCAATCAAGAAATTTTGATTGATTCCTCGTTTTATGCTTATATGAGATACTTTAAACAAATTTTTTCAATGAGATCCAACTATCTAGTGACTCCTCGATATCCTTTTATATCTCTCACGATAGCTTTGAGGAGTAAGTACTATTCCATTCGTTTTACCTATAATTTCACCAAATGCATACATACCATATCCTATATAACGGCTATCGTTTTAAGAACAATTTATTTATGTTGGCAGAAAATAATAATAGGAAGCAGAAAAATCCAATAATATTCAAGAGAAAAAGTATAGGTGATAGCTCTCTAAAAAAATTTGATATTGAAACTATAAGAAACCCTGTAGATACGATAGTTGAAACAACCTTTTTCTTATCCATATTAATAACCACCCCTTAAAACAATTTCATATCCTATATACTTTGTACGCATAACGAATCCCTCCTAAATTATTTTTTTGTCTGTTGCAACCCTGACAAGTTAGTGTAGCACGAAAAAACGATTATATTCTCAAAATCTTATCTTCTAGCTGCTCAACTTCTTCTTCAATACGAGGGTCTTCATCATTCTTAGTGTTAAATAAAGCGAGATTGGATCAACCAGTGTCACGTTAGCCTCTCCAAGCTATTTATTTTTCTAGTAATCAAAGGGATTGGTTCATAATTCCAAATCTCTAGCCGATGACTTTGAAGGATGTATAGTTGAAGACTTGATTCGAAACTTTTGTATCTTTTCCTTGAAATAGTATAGTCTCCGTATTTTTCCGAATCATCAAGCAAGCCTAGATATGATAAGTCTTTAAAATAAGTCGGTTAAAATAATAGCTCTTGTTTTAATTTTTGAAAATCCTTATCACTTATAATCAACGCTTCTCTAACTGGACTATCTATTAGATCTTTGGACTCTTCAAATATCATATTTTTTGGCTTCGCAAATTGGTAAGATTTCTGTTTATTATGAAGCCATCCACGCTCTTTAAAATTTCTAAAGCAACAATATAAGTTTTAGAATAGAAAGATCGGTTAGCTGACTTACTTCTTACATATCAATGATTAAACCTTTAGTATGTAATAATAAGGTAATCAATAACTTTTGTTCAGTCGGAGACAACCGATTATCAAGTTCAATTTTTTTAGTTAATTTAGAATATAGAAAACCTAATTGTGGGATAAGAGCATTTTCTTGATAGTCAAAATAAGACTTCCCAACATGCATTAACTTCTCCTTCTGCTCATCAGATAGCTTATTAAAAACTAGAGTAATGCCCATTTCAAACTATTTTTAGATAGCTTGAGCTTGTTTGACAAAGTTATCTAAACGACCTGACCTTTTTTCTTTAACCAAAGGGAGGTGGAATCCTAACAGTTAAGATTGAAAATTCATATCGTCGACGAAAAACAATTAGAAGTTCTAGAACTATTAGCTATATTTGAATTTCAAAATGGAAAGCACTTAGGATACTCTTGATTTTTTAAATATCCATATTTAGCTCCTACTATCATTATATTTGCATCTTATCAAACATAATGATAATATGCAAACTTTTCGATAAAATGGACAAATACGATAATAAATATTTCATTTGTTAGTATATCCTCACTTTACTTGGTCATATAAGCAAAATTCATGGTACTATCTGTAGATGTAATGTGACGAAAGATATAGTTCCGTAGCCTATATACGAACCATAACTACTTTCCTAAAAAGAGAGAATAGTACCTTCTTTTGGAACTGTATCAGTTTCACCATCTAGTCTTTCGGCTGTTCCAACCCAATCCTGACCATTTCCCATTGAACTGGTAATGGTAATCTTCTCACCATTTCAACCTTTGAGTTTCAGTCCCACTGATTAATTCGTGCCGCAACTCCCCAAGTACATTTGCTATAAGCATAACCCATGACATCATCACCGCCCGAAATCGAATCATTACGGACACTTTCTAGTGCCTTTGGATCATTCTGGGCGGTTCCCCTTTTGGTTGACTAAAGCTACGATCGACTTGGTAGTACCACCCCGTTGCGCTGGTTTGGTGTTCAATAAGCTTGTCCCCAGAATTCCCCTCCCAATGGATGAGAACTCGTGAATCCTGTTTTTCCATATATATTTTTCCTCCGTAAACTAAAAAAAGAGAACACTCTAAAAATGTTCTCGTAATGCCAGAAATTTATCTGACGTATCTATTTTTTTGTCTACGCAAGCCACTTCAAAACAAACGGTCACGTCAATATGTTTTTTAATACCTTTTTTATGTTAAAATCACTCTTTTCAATAAAGACAAAATGCTTGAAAAAGTGCTTAAAATAAAGGATTTTTACCCTTTGCTTCGTTGTAGCAACGCTACGCACTCCACATGATGTGTCATTGGGAATAAGTCTACTGGTTGAATTTTTACTAAATGATACCCTAATTCTTCAAATAGTTTGATATCACGCGCCATTGTCGCTGAATTACAAGAAATATAAGTGATTTTGTCTGCTTTTGTTTGGGCAGCAGAATATACAAAACTCTCCGTTAATCCTTTTCGTGGTGGATCAACCATTATAACAGTTGGTTTTATACCTTCTTTAAGCCACTTTGCCATTGCATTTTCAGCCGAATCAGCAACATAGGTACTGTTAGTTATCCCATTTCGAGTAGCATTTTCTTTGGCATCACTTACTGCTTTTTCAACAACTTCAACACCATAAACATGTTTTACTTGTTTAGCAACAGATAAGCCAATTGTTCCTATACCTGAATAGGCATCAATAACGATATCCTCTGAGTTTAAATCTGAAAAATCGATTGCTTTTTGGTACAGTTTTTCAGCCATTTCAGTATTAACTTGGTAAAAAGATTGGGCTGATATAGCGTAAGTATTTCCTAACATTTGGTCCTCAATAGTATCAGAACCATATAGAGTACGAAATTCTTTCCCAAAAATAACGTTGCTATTACGATCATTAATATTTTGCATAATTGAAACAACAGAAGGAAAGGCAGACACCAACTTTTCAATCATTTGGTCAATGCGGAATATTTTAGGACGTGTTGTCACCAAAACCAACATTAATTGCCCTGTATAATGTCCTCGACGAACAACGAGATTTCTAATTAAACCAGATTGCTGCTCTTCGTCATATGGTTTAACATCAAATTTTCTTAATAAATCTCGTGTAAAATTAATCAGAGCATCAATCTCTTTTTCCTGAATTAAATAATCTTCAATGGATACCAGAGTATGTGAATTTTTTCTGAAAAAACCTGTCTCTAGCTGTCCATCAACACGACGAACTGGTACCTGAGCTTTATTTCGATATGCCAAAGGGATTGTCATACCAAGAGTAGGTTCTACTAAAACATCAGATATATGAGCAATTTTATAAAGGTTATCAGCTACTTGTTTTTGTTTAAATAACAGCTGTTGTTCATAAGTAAGATGTCCCAAATCAGCAATCCCTGTACGTAAATAGGTATAGTCTAATCCTTCATTTCGGTGAGGAGAAGTCGTTAAATATTCCTCAACTTTTCCATATCCTATACGCTTACGTAATTTCAAGACGCGCATCTGAATAATCTCACCTGGAAGAGCATTTTCAACAAAGAAAACAAAGCCATCTACTTTGGCAATACCCATTCCCTCATGGCTAATGTCGCTAATTTCAGTTTCAATAATATCATTTTTATGTAACATAATTTTCCTTTTATATCTATCATTTGAAGTCTTTAGTTTATACACTAAAGATAAAAATAGAGTGACAATAAATCACTCTATTATATCATAATTAAAAATGTTAACGCAGTCCCATTTTCTTTAGGATCTTTTTGTACTTAGCAAAATCAATTGTTAACCCTTGACCACCATACTGGTCATAATCATCTACCCAATCTCCTTCTCTTGGAATTGTCATTTGCTTAATACCATTTTTAGCATCTGATAAAATTGGAATGCCATCTGTTAGGACAAAGCTATAAGATAAATTACTTGAAGTTAAAGCATAGGCTTTACCGATAGCAGCAGAACCTGTAAAGAGACGACGTGGGTCTTTTATTTGAGAGACAATAGCTCTCATAACTTGTTGTTGACGTTGTGTTCGACCAAAGTCCCCATCATCGTCTTTTCTGAAACGAGCATAATTTAGAAGGGTCCTTCCATCCATATACTGAATCCCAACCTTAATTTTTTGGCTAGGTACAACGCCATTTTTCATCCTTAAATCATCAGGAACTTTAACTGAATCAGCAGATTGTCCACCGACAAGTCCAAATTTAGCATTAATCTTGACACCATTAGGAAACAGTGTATCAATAGCATCTGCAAATGTCTCAAAGTCAACCATAACATAATATTTTATATCAATATCAAAATGATTTTTCAACGTTTGTCGAACATACTCTGCTCCTTTATGATTATCTTGTTCTCCCAAATTAAAAGACGCATTTAATTTCATATCATAGTAACCTTCCGTACTATAATTAGGAATATTGACTAAGAGATCTCGCATAAAACTCACCATCTTAACCTTATTATCCTTGTTACCAACATTAGCAACCATTATGGTATCTGTTCTCGCATCAGTAGATCTCTCGCTGATACGTTTATCACTACCTAAAATTAAGATATTAGTCCCATCAACAGCATCTTTTCCCTTAAAATCTTCAATAATTGCAGGGCTATAATGTGACTTCCCATTATTCACATCACGCATTCCTTTAACAAACATGAAAACCATACCTGATAAAACAATTAGTAATATAATACCTATGAACTTTAGGAAACCCTTAAATTTTTTTTTCTTTCTAGGGGGGGTTATAGCCTTTGGAGGGAAAGGCGCCATAACCTTCACCCTCTGTTTTTCTTTTCTGGCCCTTTGTTTTTTCTTCTTCGGAGCTCTCTCTTCTTGATAAATTGGTAAACCTTGTGAGGTTAGCTGAGGCTCTGAGTAAAAATCGTCATCTTGATAATAAGAATCAGAATAAGGTTCCTCATAATAAGAATTAGTTGGTGGACTTTCTGTCCTTCTCTGTGGTCGTACTGCTGTTTTTTTATAATGAAGGTACTGAAATTCCATCTTTTCACGTTCATTAAGATAATGGATGTTTTTTAAAAGATAGTTATATCGTAGCTCTTCATGATGATTTAGCTGACCGTAATTATTTCTTGACATATTTTCAGGTGATTTACTTTCAATAATAATAGTTCATACTACCAAACTGTGATAACTTAGTTAGATAAATTAACCAGTGACTCTCCAATTACAGTAGCTATTTTTTGTGGTGTAAGATAATCGGTATCAATAATCATATCAGACAAACCACTATAGAGTAACATGCGTTTTTGATAAATATCATAAAATTCTTCTTTTGAATGGTTTAAAAATAATGGTCTTCTATTCTTCTCATCTTTTTTTATACGATGATATAAGATTTCAAAACTTCCTGTTAAAAGAATATTATTATGACGATTTAAAGTTAAAAGACGACGATTTTCTTCAAGGAGTACAATACCTCCTCCACTAGCTATCACAAGTCCTTCATTTTTTTTCTTTAAAAGTTCGTTTAAAAATTGAGATTCTAAAGCACGAAAGGAGGCTTCTCCTTCTTCTGTAAAAAATCGGGAAATTGACATACCAATATGTTTTTCAATCAGACTATCCATATCAATTACTTCATTTTCTAAGCAGTTGGCAACACTAGTCTTGCCAACTCCCATGAATCCCAATAATACCTTAGGCATTAACTAATCCCTCCAAATGTTCTAAAAAGTTAGGATAGCTTGTATTAATAGCTTCTTCACCAGATAAATCTACTTCGCCTTCTTTGACCAAGAGAGCAGCAATAGCTATCATCATTCCTATTCTATGATCTCCATGACAATCAAGTGAAGCAGCGTGAAGAGGGGTATTACCACGTATAATCATACCATCTGCTGTAGCAGTAATATCAGCACCCATCTGTTTTAGCGATTCGACAACGACCTGAATCCGATCTGTCTCTTTCACCTTTAATTCCTGAGCATCTGCTATGACTGTGGTGCCTTGAGCTTGTGTTGCTAAAAGAGCAATAATAGGTAATTCATCAATCAGACGTGGAATCATAGCCCCAGAAATATGAGTAGCTTGTAGATGAGAGTAATCAACTGTAAGGGTTGCTGATTTTACTTGATTATCAACCGAAGATAACTTAATTTTTCCACCCATTTTACTGACGACATCAAGGATTCCAGTTCGTGTCTCGTTTATACCTACGTTTTCTAAAATAATATGACTGTTAGGAATAATAAGACCCGCTACTATCCAAAAGGCAGCACTCGAAATATCACCAGGAACTCTTATATCTTGTCCTACTAAGCTCTGACCGCCATTGAGTCGAATTTCTTTATCTTTAATATCCAAATGTCCACCAAATTGCCGAATCATGTCCTCAGTATGATTCCTTGTTTGCTCTTTTTCTACAATGAGAGATTCTCCCTTAGTTTGTAAAGCCGCAAAAATTAAAGCTGATTTTACTTGTGCAGAAGCTACGGGTAAATGGTAAAAAATAGGTTTTAATTTTTTTGTACCTTGAAGTTTTAATGGTGGTAAATCACGGTTAGTTACTCCCGAAATTCTAGCTCCCATTTTGCTTAAAGGCAATGCTATACGATCCATAGGTCTCTTTGACAAACTATTGTCTCCAACCATCGTCACTTCAAACTCTTGACCAGCTAACACACCTGCTATCAGACGCATTGAAGTACCAGAGTTTCCCATGTCTAAGAGATTATTCGGTTGTGTTAAACCTGCAAATCCTTTGCCATAGATAGTGATTATCTCGCCATCGTCTTCAATTAGAACCCCCATTTGTTTAAAAGCCTCTATAGTTGATAAAACATCCTCGCCTCTTAAGACATCAACAATTCGGGTAACTCCCTGAGATATACTCCCAAAAATAATAGCCCTGTGACTTATTGATTTATCGCCAGGAACACGGATGGTTCCCTTGAGAGTATTTGCATTAGTCAGTAATTTCATGATAACTCCCAAAATCTATTTTGCTATTATTGTATCATAATATATGCTATATTTTGAATTTTTTATTTATACTATAGCTCCTCTATATAGCTGTAACATCTTTTATAAATTAACTTCACATGTCATACATCATTATGTTATAATATTGTTACAAAAATCACATTTTAATTTTCAGAATGCATTTAAAAATAAACAGCTACTATTTTATGTTATTTTAGAGGTTAACAGATGAAAAGAAAACAGTTTATAAAATTAGGAATTGCAACCTTACTAACGGTTATTTCGCTTTACACACCAATAAACCTAGCTACAAATCATACCACAGAAAATATTGTTACTGCTCAAGAGTATAAAACAAAAGAGAATGGTACTTTACCTTTTAAACACAAACGACAATTGGTTTTAGGAGAGTTGGATGACAAAGGTCGTGCCACATTCGCACATATTCAGCTAAAAGTTAAAGATGAACCCAAGAAAAAGAGAGTAAAACGTTTAAAAACAACCCCTGTTGGATGGCACAATTTTAAATTCTATTATAATGATGGTACTCAAAAAGCTTGGCTAATGAGCCGAGGCCGTCTTATTTGCCACCAATTTAGTGGACTAAACAATGAAAGAAAGAATTTAGTTCCAATGACGAATTGGCTAAATACTGGAAACTACAATAGCACGAATTCATCTAACCCTGAGAGCATGCTATTCTATGAAAAACAACTAAAGACTTGGCTTTCGACTCATAAAAACTACTACTTAGATTATAAAGTAACACCAATTTATCAAAATAATGAACTAATTCCAAGAAAAATTGAATTAAAATATGTTGGTATTGATAAGACTGGGAAATTATTACCTATTTTTATCGGAAACAAATCCACTCAAGATCAATTCGGCATCAGCACTGTTACCTTAGAGAATACCTCACCAAATGCTACCATTGACTACCTCAGCGGAAAGGCTCAAAATACTGTCTTATCAGCTAAAGAACAAAGAAAACTTATCGCTAAGCACGAAGAAGAAAAACGACTTGCAGAAAAGAAAGTTGAAGAGGAAAAAGCTGCTGCTGAAACTCAGAAAAAACTGGAAGAAGAACAAGCAAGGCTTGCTGCTGAAGCTCAAAGGAAGCAAAAAGAGGAGCAAGCAAGGCTCGCAGCTGAAACTCAGAAAAAACAAGAAACTCTAGTACAAGAACAAACTAGTCAAGGCTACAAACGTGACTATAGAGGAAGGTGGCATCGTCCAAATGGACAATACGCTTCAAAAGCAGAAATCGCTGCTGCTGGATTGCAATGGTAGAACTGTTTATTATCAAATCAATTCTATTATTATAATGTGTACATAAAAACCATCTTGCATATGCAAGATGGTTTTTATTATATTTTCAACTGTTTAATAATCTGAGACTATTTTTTTAAGTTGTAGAATGATTTGATACCTTTGTATTGAGCAACTTCACCAAGTTGGTCTTCGATACGAAGTAATTGGTTGTATTTAGCAATACGGTCAGTACGTGATAATGAACCTGTTTTAATTTGACCAGCGTTAGTTGCAACTGCGATATCAGCGATTGTTGAATCTTCAGTTTCACCTGAACGGTGTGATACAACTGCAGTGTAACCAGCTTCTTTAGCCATTTCAATAGCTTCGAAAGTTTCTGTCAAAGTACCGATTTGGTTAACTTTGATAAGGATTGAGTTAGCAGCTTCTTCTTTGATACCACGTGCTAAGTAATCAGTATTTGTAACGAAGAAATCGTCACCAACTAATTGTACACGTCCACCAAGGCGTTCTGTAAGAGCTTTCCAACCATCCCAGTCGTTTTCATCCATACCATCTTCAATAGTGATGATTGGGTATTTGTTAACCAACTCTTCAAGGTAATCGATTTGTTCTGCAGCAGTACGAACTGCTCCACCTTCACCTTCGAATTTACTGTAGTCGTATACTTTACGTTCTGCATCGTAGAACTCTGATGAAGCACAGTCAAAACCAATCATGATTCCGTTTTCGCCAGCTTCGTAACCAGCAGCTTCAATAGCTTTAAGAATAGTTTCTACGCCATCTTCAGTACCTTCAAATTTAGGTGCAAATCCACCTTCATCACCAACAGCTGTTTCAAGACCACGTTCTTTAAGGATTTTCTTAAGAGCATGGAATACTTCAGCACCCCAACGAAGTGCTTCTTTGAAAGTTGGTGCACCAACTGGCATAATCATGAATTCTTGGAATGCGATTGGAGCGTCTGAGTGAGAACCACCGTTGATGATGTTCATCATTGGAGTTGGAAGAACTTTAGTGTTGAATCCACCAAGGTAGCTGTAAAGTGGTACTTCAAGGTAATCAGCTGCAGCACGTGCTACGGCAATAGAAACACCAAGAATAGCATTTGCACCTAATTTACCTTTATTAGGAGTTCCGTCAAGAGCGATCATAGCACGGTCGATAGCTTGTTGGTCGCGTACATCATAACCAATGATTGCTTCTGCAATAACGTTATTTACATTGTCAACAGCTTTTTGTGTTCCAAGACCACTGTAACGAGACTTGTCGCCGTCGCGAAGTTCAACTGCTTCGTGTTCACCAGTAGAAGCTCCTGAAGGAACCATACCACGTCCGAAAGCACCTGATTCTGTATAAACTTCTACTTCAAGTGTTGGGTTACCGCGTGAGTCAAGGACTTCGCGTGCGTAAACATCAGTAATAATTGACATTACAATACTCTCCTTATGAGTTTTAATTTTTTACATATTCATAATATCATAATCTTTAGTTAATAACAAGGAAAAACCCAGTGAAACCGCTTTATTACGTGGTTTTTGATAAAAAAATCACTAATTCTTTTCAAGTTTACCTGTGCTAATGCAACCCATTTAGGTTATAATAAAATTAGCAAATTCAAGGAGAAATTATGACTGAACTTGACAATAAAATCCTACAAAAAGCAAGCGGTGAAAATCGTCTTGATCCTGATCAACAACGTTACTACCTTGGTACTTATAAAGAAAGAGTTGTGCTCCACTTAAGTTTAAAAGAGGCACAAGAAGAAAAGTTTCAACTTGCTATAACATCTGCTCTTAATAATCTGATACTTGAATATCCTAATCTTAGTTTAAAATTATCACCAAATCTCCCTACTGATGTTCAAATGTTCTACATGAAGTTAGCTAACCGTCTATCACTAGCTGCTACGATTGTTAATGAAGCAAATGCCAATTCTCCATTTGGTATTATTATACATAGTGATAAGGCTGAAAACGTTGAATGGAACGATTTTGAGACACAATTCCCTGATTTATTCAATTCACCAAAAAAAGAGGAGTCTCCTAAAAAAAGTCTATGGCAACATTTCTTTAGTCAAAAATAACAAGGAGGTCTAATGGAAATTTGGGATGCTTATGACCAATATGGGTTCATTACAGGTCTTACACTTAATAGGGATCAAAATATCCCACAAGGCTTATTCCACTTAGTTGTTGATGTTATCCTTTTTCATGAGGATGGTGACGTATTGATGATGAAACGGCACCCTAAAAAGAAAGCTTTTCCTGCTTATTTCGAAGCCACCGCTGGCGGATCTGCCCTTAAAGGAGAAAATGCTAAGCAAGCTATTCTAAGGGAACTCAAAGAAGAAACTGGTATCGTTCCTCAATGTCTAACCTTTCTTAATAGAGAGTGGTTCTCTGAGCGTTCTTACTTTGTAGACCATTTTATCGCAAAATACAATGGTGCAAAAGATATAATTACATTGCAAGAAGGAGAGACCGTTGACTATATCTGGTTAAAACCAGAATATATTGATTTATTTTTATCTAAAAACAAATTAATACCCTCTCAAATAAAACTCTTAAAATCCTTAATCTAAAAACTAGGCTTAATAAAGGCCTAGTTTTCATTTGCATCAATAATATCAAATACCTTAAGCAAATTTTTTTCATTAATCTGATACGCAGCTTCTTCTCTGACAATTGGTTTTGCACAAAAAGCAATTCCTACCCCAGCGGATTTGATCATTGGTAAATCATTGGCACCATCTCCCATTGCGATGGTTTGTGAAAGGTCTAAGTGATTTTCAGAAGCCCACTCTTTTAACTTTATTTTTTTCACTTCTTTAGTGACAATCTCTCCCTCAACTTCGCCAGTGAGAAAACCACCTTTGACACCAAGACGATTCGCTTTGACATAATCAACTTGTAATTGCTTAGCTAAGATATCAATCGTCTCGTGAAAACCTCCTGATACAAGACCAACTTTCATCTGACGCTTGTGACACTCTTTAATCAATTCATAAGCCCCTGGAGTAAAATGTATTGAGGATAATATATCTGTCAAAATAGTAACAGGCAAACCTTTAAGTAGCGCTACTCTTTTCTTCAAAGCTTCTTCAAAATCTAACTCGCCACGCATTGCAGCGTCAGTCAGTGCAGCAACCTGTTTCCCCACCCCTGCTTCAATAGCTAATAAATCAATAGCTTCTTCCATTATTAAGGTTGAATCAACGTCCATGACTAACAAACCTTTAATCATTTAAAACCTCCAAAACTTTTTTACTATTGTACCTTAAAATTAGCACCTTTCATAGATAGCAATTAAAAAAAGAAGAGTACTAACTCTTCTTTTTTAGAAACGAATACGTTCTTGTGTCTTTTCATAAGACGTCACAAAACGGTCAGTTACACCTGGTTCCACAGTCTCAAGTGCGTATGAAATTTCATCGAAAGATGCTTTATAGTTATGTTCAACTTCAAATAAGTACAAAGCTTGTTCAAAGCTCTTTTGCACATTTTGTTCAAAACTACGATAACGGTTTGAATACTGTAGTAACTGCTCTGTGAGAGTCGCATCTTGAACAACTAGATATGTAGCTTGCTCTAAATTAGCGATAGCATTTGTAGTCACATCATTTAAACGTGAAACAGCCTCAATATCAATACGACCGCGACTGAGTTCATTAATAAGTGCCTCAATTTGAGAACTTGTTGTAAAGAAAGTGCTTAAGAAGTCTTGCGGGATTCCTGGAAGATTGCGTTTTTCCATGAAACGTTTAATCATATGGAGCTTGTTAACATACTTATCCATATTTTGGCGTGCTCGTGTCTCAACGCTTTCAATAGTTTTAACGGCTTCAAAAACTTCCATTTGATTTTCTTCAACAGTAGTCAATGTTTTCAACGTACGCTCAAATAAAATTTGTAGATGAGTATAAGGTGAAGCTTCTTGACCAAAATTTTCTACAGAAGGTAAAACCTTTGTTTCAATTTCTTCCAAATCATTTGTGAAGGAACGTAAACTTAAGCTTTCATTTTCATTTAAGATATATTTAGCAGATAATCGTTTGATTTCATGCCCCAGTTGTTCATTGTTAGATTTTGCATGAGCAAGGAATTGAGGAATAATTTTACTATCCTTATGAGCTACTTTATAAGCAGCAATCTCACGTTCAAAAATATCATAAAGTTTATCAATTTTTTCTTGAATATGTTCATTTTCATCGCGAGCACGATCTAGATCCAAACTAACTAAACCATCTGAATTCGAACGAATAGCCTCACGAACTTCTTGAAAACGTTGTTCAATATCCTTTTCAGGGAAATGGTAGTTTTCCTCTAAAAGACGACGATATCCTGTCTCCAAATCATCTAACTGATCTGGAAAATCGTCTTCTAATTTAGCAACAATAGCTGGAATTTGTTCTGTAATTTGCCCTAAAGCAATCGTATGCTCCTCTGCTTTATTCAAAACTTCAGAAGCTTCAATCGGGTCACCAGTTGAGTTTAAGGTCACAAAATGTGAAAATTCAGCCTCGATATTTTTCAACTGCTTTTCAATTTCTGGCATGGTTGTCCCGTAATTATCTTCTTTTTCAGAAATTGATTTTTGAAGTGTTTCGTATAGGTCCAAAGCATGTGTTACACGGGCACTATTTTTCTCTTCTTGCTCTTTTAAAACTTCTAAAGCTTCACGAATCGAAACAATATCTTCTTCTATAATAGTTAGCTGACTATCAACATTATCAATCTCGTGCTTAGCACGCACAAAATTAAATGAATCATTAAGATTTTCAGCTTCAACTAAATGAAAATCAATATCTTTAAATGAATTAGTTGATAAATCAGTCCATTTTTGGTTCCATTCTCTAAAAGTTGATTGACTTTGGCCAATCAAATGAAGCAATTTGACTTGCTCAATCTCCTCTTGCACAGGAAGGTCAACTAACTCTTGTTTTCTAGTTTCTAAGTTTGCAATTAATGTATCATTACGTTTTCTTATTACGACGCCGACTACGTAGGCAATAATCACAAGCAGGACTATAGCCACAAGCAGCAATATGATTCCGCTCGACATTCAACTCTCCTTATAATGGTCTAATTTTCTAAAAATCTACTATAACGTTAAGATTATAGCATACTTGAACTGTTTTTCAAAGCTATCTTTGGACTAGATATCTAAGTTACTATAAACAGCATTAGCTTCAATGAATTCACGTCGTGGTTCTACTCGATCTCCCATTAGCATATCGAAAATCTTATCTGCTTCTGCTGCATCATCAACTGAGACACGTGCCATCAAGCGGTTTTCAGGATCCATTGTTGTTTCCCAAAGTTGATGGTCATCCATCTCACCTAGACCTTTGTAACGTTGTACAGTAGGTTTTGAACGTCCTGAACTATAGGTATCTAGAGCTTGACGTAATTCCTCTTCTTGATTGACCCCTGGCTGAATATAAGCTTTAATCTCACTTCCTACTTTGACACCATAGATTGGTGGTTGAGCGATATAAACATATCCTGCTTCCAAAACAGGTCGCATAAAACGATAAATCAGAGTTAAAAGTAAAGTTCTGATGTGAGCTCCATCAACATCGGCATCAGTCATAATGACTAATTTTTGATATCTGACTTTTGATACATCAAAATCTGCACCAAATCCAGTTCCCATAGCTGTGAAGAGACTTCGGATTTCTTCGTTTGCTAAAATTTTATCCATTGTAGCTTTTTCAACGTTTAGAATCTTACCCCTAATCGGTAAAATTGCTTGAAACTCACGATTACGTCCTGATTTTGCAGACCCTCCCGCAGAATCTCCCTCCACTATAAAAAGTTCATTCATCTCAGCATTATTAGATGAGCAATCAGCCAGTTTCCCAGGTAAGTTTGAAATCTCTAAGCCTGACTTTTTACGTGTTACTTCACGCGCCCGTTTTGCTGCAATACGGGCTTTAGATGCCAAAATTCCTTTTTCAACAATCTTCTTAGCTACTTGTGGATTTTCTAATAGGAATCGATTGAATGCTTCGCTAAAGAGACGATTTGTAATTTTAACAACTTCAGAATTTCCAAGTTTTGTTTTAGTTTGTCCTTCAAATTGTGGATTTGGATGTTTAACAGATATAACTGCTGTTAAACCTTCACGAACATCTTCTCCAGTTAAATTATCTTCATTTTCTTTGAGAATCTTATTCTTTTTAGCGTAATCATTAATCACACGTGTCAAGGCAGTACGAAATCCTTGTTCGTGCGTTCCTCCTTCATGAGTGTGGATGTTATTTGCAAAACTCATAACAGTCTCTTGATATCCAGTAGTATACTGCATTGCTACTTCAACTGAAATACCATCTAATTCACCGTCAGTATAAATAGGATTTTCAAAAATCACTTCTTTGTTCTCATTGATAAACTCAACGTATGAACCTATACCACCTTCATAGTGATATTCTTTTTCAACTTCTTGACCTTCTCGCTTGTCTGAAATGGAGATTCTTAGTCCACGATTTAAAAAAGCTAATTCCTGAATACGTTTGGCTAATTTATCAAAATCAAATACAGTGGTTTCAGTGAAAATTTCTGGGTCAGGCGTAAAGTGAACTGTTGTTCCTGATAAGTCAGTATCACCGATAATTTCAAGATCATTAACAACAACACCGCGTTGGTATTCTTGATAATGAATCTTGCCATTTTTATAAACCTTGACATCTAATTGTGTTGACAATGCATTAACAACAGATGACCCTACACCATGTAAGCCACCAGAAACCTTGTATCCGCCACCACCAAATTTACCACCGGCATGGAGAACTGTAAAAACTGTCTCTACAGCTGGTCTTCCAGTTTTTTCTTGGATATCTACCGGAATACCGCGACCATCATCAACAACTGTAATAGAATTATCTGGTTCAATGTAAACTTTAATATGTCCTGCAAATCCAGCTAAGGCTTCATCAATTGAGTTATCAACAATTTCCCATACAAGGTGATGAAGCCCTTCTTTCGAAGTCGAACCGATATACATGCCTGGACGCATGCGAACAGCTTCTAAACCTTCTAATACTTGAATCTGACTTGCGTCATATTCTTGAGCACGTTGTTCCATATTCTTTGTTTCTTCTGTCATTTACTCTATTATCTCCATCAATGATTTTGACCCATCGACTAATAAGGTATCAAAACCAGCCGATTCTCCTGCTTGCTTATCTATATCACGATCGCCTATTACTAAACAATTATCAATTTGGTATTTTTCTTTCAAATAAAGCATACTCTCGGGACTAGGTTTCCTTGAAAAGCCGTTATCAGCAGTCACTACTTCTGTAAAATAGTCAATAATTTCTGTTTTTTCCAGAATAACTATAACTTGATTATCACGATGAGACACCAAAAAATTACGACTACCTTGTCTTTGAATTTTCGCTAAAAGTTCTTTTGCCCCTTGGAATAGAATTGGTGTTTCCAAAACCTTAGCTTCATTAGCCTTATACTCTTTTAAAAAATCAGCTTCTTCAGGGATAAAATATGCAATTGCATCTGCTGTTGACTCTTTTAATTTTTGATACACACTATCGTGGTCTGCTTGATATCCAAATTCTTTCAAAGTCTCTACAAAAGCACGTGTGGAACTTTCGTAATTATCAAGTAGTGTACCACCCAAATCCCAAATATAATCATGATAATTCATACCCTTTATTATATCATATTATTACGATTTTTTATAGCTACCACCTTACTTAATTAACTCACTCCTCTAAAATATTTCGATTATTAAAAGGCTGGATTATCTTTCCAACCTTTTTTTGTTATATACTACGATACTTCAAATGTGATCCATTAGCCTTGGCCTGACGAACTGTATTTTGATAAGACATGGATAAGACCAATCCAATTCCAATAAGATTACTTAGTAATGAACTTCCACCTTGCGAAATAAACGGAAGTGGGATTCCTGTTAGAGGTAATATACCAACTGCTGCACCAATATTTTCAAAAACATGGAAAACAATCATCATGATAAAACCAGTTGATATAAAAGTATAAAATTGATTATTAGATTCAATGGTGATCCTTAACATACGGTAAATGATAATGAGATATAACCCTAAAACAATCGCCGAACCAATGAAGCCAAAATTCTCAGCAATGACAGTAAAAATCATGTCACTTTCACGAACAGGAACCGAGAGCTCTAAAATATTAAAACCTTTACCTGTTAACCCGCCACTTCCAATTGATACCATACCCTGTGTTTGTTGATAAGCAATTGAGTCTGCAAAACTAAATGGATCAATCCAAGCAGATAAACGGTTGATTTGATATGTATCCATCCCCAAATTATAAAACCATTCCTTGCCGTTTGGTGAGATAAAAATCATCAAAAAGCTAGCTATAAAAAGAACGATAGTAGATAAAATTGGCAAGATTATCCACCAAGATATGCCCGATAAAAGGATTAAACCTGACAAAATGGCAAGGAAAACTAATGCTGTTCCTAAATCTTTTTGTAACATTAGAAGAATCATCACTGGCAATGTAACCAAACCAAACAATCCTAGCAACTTCCAATCATCTTGAAAAGTTTTGCGATTTTTCTGATGAAAACTAACAGTTATTCGAGATAACATTAAAATATAGGAAATCTTCATAAACTCTGACGGTTGAAACAAAGTTACCGAGCCAATGGTCACCCAATTTTTAGCACCTGTTGCCGCAAAAAGCTGTGGACTATAAAAAATTAAGGGAAGAACCATTAGGGTTAGTCCTAAAGCATACAGATAGGGCGTGGCTTTCCATAAAAATTCAGTACTGAAAAGCATAACGACAAATGCAATAATACACCCCATAATAATCCAAGACACCTGCTGAAACATCGCGATATAGATATTAGAAGGATAATCATTCATCGTTGCAACATAAATTGAGGCTAAACCAATCATTAATAAAAAAAATACTGGTATCACAACAGCATAATCAATTTGCCCTTTAAAATAGTTTGATTTTTGTGACATAGGACTTCCTTTTTTATTCATGGTAATTATTATAACATTTTTTCAGAATCTGACTTATATTTTTTGCAATAAAAAATGCAACTCAAATCATTATGAGTTGCAAATATTAGGAGATTGTTCTTCATCAGTAAAACAAAGAACATGAAAAGAAAAGTTTATTTAGGATATTTAAAGTATACAAAGTTCACCTTAAACAAAACTTAAATAATCTTATTTAAGTTTTGTTATTTTCTCAACACTAGTCTAAAGAATAAAATCCTTCCTAACATCTCAAAAAAGGTTTTAATATGTCCCCTGCCAACTTCTCTACCATTAAAATAGGATATATTAAAGGTTAAAATACACGATACATCCATAATAAAAAGCATATTTTTTTATTTTATTCTATTTTAAAATACTTTTTGGGGCGAATTTTGGTCCGTTATTATGATAACTTCCTCAGTACATCAAGCACTCTCTCAACTGTAACAACCTCTTCTTCTCTCACTTCTTCGTGTAGTAACACATAATCAAATATCTTTCCGTTTTTACGCACTATCGCTACTGTGTTCCCTGAAATATAGCCTTTATCAATCGCTTCTTTAAACTCATCTATATCTGTTCTGATAGACAAAAAGATAACAAATAACCGCTCGTTAAATGAGCGGTTATTTGTTACTTCAGTTTTTCTTTGACAGCATCTACTGCCCCTTCAACAGCATCTTTAGCATCATCTGCTAGTTCTTTGCCTTTAGCAATTGTTTTTTCGATAAATCCTTTTGCTTCTAACTCTTTATCACCGGTTATTTTGCCAAAGCCTTCTTTAGCACCACCTTTTGCTTGATCTAATTTTGATTTTAGTTTTTCTTGTGACATACTGCACCTCCTTATTATTTTTATTAATCATAACATCTATATCTTTCTTTAGCAAATAAAAACAAGAGTCGCTAGTGTCAGGCGACTCTTGTTTTAGTGATTATCTCATGGTTATGCGAGTATGGATGTATACTATAAAAATAGACAACACTTTGTGTGTTATAACCTGTTTTAAAAGACACAAAAATCTCTGAAGGAAGAATTTACCGTCTGATGAAGGATATGGCGCTCCCTAAAATGGCTACCGTTAAGACAAAAACAGCTCTTAAAAAGACTCAAAAAACGTATCCTCAAAACTTACTCAACCAGAAATTTAATCCTGATAAACCTAATCAAGTATGGTCTACTGACTTCACCTATATTTCTATTGGATATAAGAAATATGTCTATCTCTGCGCAATAATTGATCTCTATTCTAGAAAATATATTGCTTGGAAACTGAGTCATCGTATGGATGCAAAGTTAGCATGTGACACTCTAGAATTAGCTCTTAATAAAAGAAAGATTGAAGGAACACTTCTCTTTCATTCCGACCAAGGGTCACAATTTAAGGCCAGGGAATTTAGAAAAATAATTGATGACAACAATATCATGCATTCTTTTTCTAAACCTAGATATCCTTATGATAATGCCGTAACTGAAGCATTTTTCAAGTATTTAAAGCATAGACAAATCAACCGAAAACATTATCAAAATATCAAACAGGTTCAATTAGACTGCTTTGAATACATTGAGAATTTTTATAACAATTACAACCCACATACGGCTAATCTAGGACTAACCCCTAATCAGAAAGAAGAAAATTATTTTAACGCAATAAAATAACACGGTTTTCTGTCTACTTATTTGACATTAGTCCAATAGTATGATTATTACTCAAGAGATTATTTTTATTTTAAATATAAAATAATTTTCACCATGTAATATTTCATACTTTATATTATACTTATTAAGTATATTCTTTACTATATTTAATCCTAATCCATTACTATTATCCAATTTTAGATCAAAACTAGCATCTAAAATTTTATTTATTTTCGAAATTTTATTTTTATCATATGAGTTTTCTATAAGTAACCAATCATTAGCTATTTTGATATTAATTATTCCATTTCGATTAGTATATTTTACTGCATTGCTAATCAAATTAGAAAATACAATATTTAGTGCCGTTTTTCCTATATAAATATTATAGTCTAATAATTCCTTATTAATATTTATTTTTTTTTGATTTACTAAGATAGAGTATTTTTCTAATACTTCATCTAATGTATCACCAACATTTAAATATTCTTCATCATTATTCAAGTCTTTTATAGAATAAAAAGATAATATTTGCGAGACATTCTTTGTTAAGTTATCTACAATATTAATACACTCACTGATATAAAAGTCTCTATCTTTATATTTTCCGATATTATATTTCATATTCTCAAGTAATATCTTTAGGCTGGAAAGAGGAGTTTTAAGTTCGTGGGACGCCCCCTTAAAAAAATCATATTTCAATTTTTCTAACTTTAAAATTTCCTTATTTTTAAATTCCAAATCATTAATTGTATTCAATAAAGCACAATATAAGTCATTGATTTGCTGTTTTAGTTGTCCAATTTCATCATTAGAACTAATTTTCAATCTTGTTTCTTTGTCAAGTTTTATCATTTTATCAGTAACCATAGTTATTTCTTGTATATTGTTTTTTATAGATTTAGCATAAATTAAAGAAATAACAATGGAAAAAAGAAATGATATCGATAAAGAATATGGTAAAAACTTAAGGCTCAAGTCTTTCGCGTCTTTTTGCATATCAGCTGTTGAAACAAATTGAAGATGTATTTTTTTGCCATCATGAAGTTTAATTTCCCTTTCTTCAATTATTAAAGAATTACTATCACTTTTTACATTAACATTTATATTATCATTTATTTGTAATTCATTTTTGTTATTATTTTTTTTTATAAATACCTTTATGTCACTACTTTTAGAATAAAGCTCCAAAGTTTGGTCTAAATATTTTAACTCTTTTCCATTCATATTTTTAGAAATTTCATCTGCCATAATGTGGATTTTTACTTTCCTCGTCTCCAAATATGTTTTAGGAAAGATAAAAAAGAATAATGAATGAACTAATATAATTAGTATTCCAAGAATAGAAAATATTTGTATGAACATTTTTGGGAATATTTTTAATTTCTTCATTTTCTCTCCAATTTATATCCTACATTTCTTATAGTAGTTATACAGTCTAATTGTAATTTTTTTCTAAGTTCTTTTATATATACATCTACTACTCGATCATAAGGGATCTCTTCGCTATCCTTCCAGACATAATCAATAATTTGCATTCTTGTTAAAACTTGTCCATCATTATCCAATAAACATTTTAGTATTTCGAGTTCTTTTGCATTTACATCTATTTTTTCATCATTTATTTTAGCTGTATAACTATTAAAATTTACCGAAAGATTCTTATATTCAAACTTCTCTAAATGTCCAAAATTCTTCTTAATTAAAGAATCTATTCTAGCCTTTAAAACAGGCAATGAAAATGGTTTTTCTACATATCCATCTACTAAATTAGTAAATGCATCAATTTTATATTCTTCATCACTAAATGCAGTCAAAATTAGAATTGGTAAATTGCTTTTCTTTCTAATTTCTTTCAACACTTCTAATCCATTTATAAAAGGTATCTGAATGTCTAAGATAACCAAGTTTATATCACTATTAAATTTTGACAAGGCTTCCCTTCCATCTTTAGCCTGAATAACAGTATATCCAAATTCTGAAAGGTATTCACTTATTCCCTCTCTTATCAACTTATCATCTTCAACAGTTAATATTTTCATAGATACCTCCATTTAAATCTATACATAATATTATACAGTATATTATTTGATTTTTATAAGTCAAAAAACATTCGGTGATATAAATCACCGAAAATTTTAATTATTATCAATTAATAACTCTTTTGGATTCTTTCTTAATGTATAAATTGAAGAAAGAATCAATGATACAAGAAGTACAAAACTCATAAATATAACTACATAAATTATGAATTTAGGTAATACATTTATATCTAAACCTGAAAGAGTCTTGTTGAATCCTTCAGCTTCTGCCCCCCCGCCTAATTGACTAGATGCAGATTGTCTAGCTATTTGTTTAGCTATATCGCCAGTAACTTTATTCAATATATTATTCCCTAGCTTATCAGCTGTATATTGAGCTAAGAAATAAGATCCAAGAAGTGCGGGAATGGATATAAATACCATCTCGATTATAAATTGACCAAAAATTTCTAATTTAGATATACCTAATGATAGTAATACTGCTATTTCTTTCTTTCTGGCATTCATCCATAAGAAAAGTAATAATGAAACTACAACTCCTGCAAATATTAATGAGCCAACAAATAATTTGTTTGAAATAGAATAGATACCGGATATAGATTGTTGCAGCGCAGGATAATTTGATGAACTTTTAATCAAATTATATTCTCTCCAATTTATATCTAGTTTCCCAAGATCTTTTATTACACTATCAAGATTCTTATCACCTTTTACAAAGAATGTTGCATCTTGGTATACGGCTGTATCTTCTGTATTACCATAAACTTTAGCAGCTGAATGAACGTCAGTGATTAGTGTATTTTCGTATAGTTCTTGTGCTGCACTTACCCCACCGCTATTATGACCATCAAATAAACCTTTAATTTCTACTTCTACAGTTTCATTTGCAACTTTTTCATTGTCAGCATCAAACAAATTAGATTTTATTTTTATTTTATCTCCAACTTTGAGATTGTTTTTTTTTGCCAAATCTTTATGCATTAAAATTTTATTTTTATCTTTATTTTCTAAATGCTTTCCTTCTACTAACTTATATGCTTCTGATACAAATTTTGTTTCTTTTGCTGAGTCATTAACCCCTGTTAACATAACTGTTCTCTTAAAATTCTTTGCTCTTTCAGGTGATTGATTTGCAAGTGTATCTTGAGTTTCAATTATATCATGATCAACTAGGTCTGCGACGCTGTTTATTCTTTTTACATAGGAGTCTATACTGTTTGTTTGAGATATCTTTTTAATATCTTCACCTTTTACATTTCCTCCACCCCTAGGTGTTCCTGGATTTACTTGTCTATTTATTTCCATAGAAAAACTGTTTGTTATATTAGCAAATGTTTCCTTAGAAGCTCTATCTGTGGCATCTTTAATAGATAAACTAATGATGCTTAAAGTTGCCATTGATAGAATAACTAATATAATAATTAATGATTTTAAGCTTTTTCTAGTTACATAAGCAAATGCATTTTTTATCATTATTCAACCTCCAAATTCATTTTATTTACTTTTTTCAACTTTTTACCACTTAGTTCTAAAATGATATCCGCAGAATCTGCTACTTCCTTACTATGTGTTACAACTATTACACATTTATTTCTATCTTGAGCTAATTCCTTTAATATATTAATTATTTCTCCAGCAGTAACACTGTCTAGGTTACCGGTAGGCTCATCAGCTAGTATTATTGGGGCATCTGATACCAGTGCCCTAGCAATAGCTACCCTTTGTTGCTGACCACCAGATAATTTCATAACATTTCTTTTTATTTGTTTTTTATCTAAACCTAATTCGAACAAGATACTCTCATCTACTGATTTATTTACTAGTCTAATATTTTCAATCGGCGATAAATAATCTATTAAATTATAATTTTGAAATACCAAAGATATATTATTTTTTCTGTGATTACTATATCCTTTCTTTTCTATATCTTCATTCTTAAACAAGATTTTTCCTGTTTGAACTTTATCAAGTCCTGCAAGTAAGGAAAGAAGTGTGGATTTTCCTGTTCCTGACTTCCCTACTATCGCATAAAACTTTCCAAGTTCAAATTTTTGATTTACTCCTGACAAAACTTTTTCTTTAGAATTTGCGTAACTGTAATTTACATTCTTTATTTCTAATATATCCATTATTTGCTCCTAACTTATTTTTGATAATATTTCTTGTGGTTTCTTAAATAATATTAATGAAGAGGCCATTACAACTGATAAAACAATAATACTTATTAATATTAAATAACTTTCTGCAAGTGTTGTTATGTTTAACATAAAACTGCTTTTATTTATTAAACTTCCACCGAAAATCATTGAGTTCTCTGAGTTAATAAATCCTTCTACAATTACTTTTAATAGTAGATTCCCTAAAAATAAGGAGGATATTATACTTGGTATTGATATGAATATTAACTCAAATATAAATTGCCTTATAATTTGTATCTTAGTTGTTCCAATAGATAAAAATATACCTATTTCATAAATTCTTTCTCTTAACCATAGAATCAAGATTAATGAAAGAACAACTATTCCACCTAACATAATCGAATAAGTCATTATTTTAATTATATGTTTTATTCCACTCACTGACTCTAAAGACTCTTCGAATGCTTTATTATCTTTCTTAATAGAATACTTTGACTTATCAATTTTAAAGTCTTTCAATTTGTTTAAGGCAAGCTCTGTAGATTCTAAACTACCAGAATACATTAAAATTTTATTTGCAATTCTATTATTCTCTGATTTATTTAATATTTCTTGGCTAGTTGAATAATCTACAAAAACCATATTTTCGCTAAAATCAGATGATAATCCTGTATATGTTTCCTGTTTTTTACCAGAAAAGATTCCTATAATTTTAAATTTATGACTTTTTATTTTTCCACTTTTTTCCGTATCTAGTAATTCAAGATCAATTTCATCACCCAATTTTAGTTTGTTTTGTTTAGCAAATTCTTCATGAACAAGAATTGAATTCTTATCATTTTCTTCTATATTTTTTCCTTCTTTAAAACTAAATACTCCACTACTAAATAAAAGATTTCTTTTAGTATTACTTGTAGCTTCTAGTGAAACAACATTTTTAAATTCGTCAGATAAATCTTCTCTATTTATACTTTGCTCACCACTAACTACTTTAAGATCTTTCAATTTTGCTAATCCATCATATTGAAATATTTTTTCTTCAACCTCTTTTATTTTTTCAATATTCTTAAATTGATTAATATTAAAATATTTACCATCTTTTTTTGTAATTGATATTGAAGAATTAGAACTTTCATATAAAGCCTTTTCTATTTCATTACTTGATTTCATTATTGTTAAACATGAATACAAGCAAGAAAGAACAATTGTTAAAATAGCAAATATAATAAGTGTTCTATTTTTTTTTCTGGTAATATATGCTATAGCATTTTTTATCACTTCCTAATTACTCCTCTCTATTTTTACTCCGCAACTATTGCATCCACTGGATTAATATTTTTACATCGCCTACAACTAATGTTTTTAAAACTATTTCCATTAAAAATTTCTTCATTTGACAAACTATCTCAATGATAGAGCCGTTTATATATGAAGTTACTGAATTTCGTATCTATTTATTCAAAGGAAAATCTCAAATAACTCATTATGAAGAATGCAATACGAAATCTAATTCTCATGTTTATATAGTTTTATTATCAAAAACTACCTAATGCTCTATTGAAAAAACTAGACTTAGGGTAGCGATGATAAATAATGAACTGATGTCTGGTTAAGGAAATAGTTATTAAGCAATACAGATTTTATGATGCATACTGGCTGTTTCAATAATCATCCCGTACTTGACAGTACCTATCTAATTTTACATAAGTTCACCTCCCAATTTAGCTTACAATAAATAGACATTTAACTCTTAAAGCGAAGAATTACGTTTACTAGTAAAATTATCAATCTATAAGTTACTAGACACCAGTGACAAAATAGTGTTGCCTAAATACTAGATTACATACCTTTTATGAAACGTTTATGAAATAAAATTTTTTCCATATTATATTAATTTTTTTATTTTCAAAAGAGCTATGCTAATTTCTTTTATCCCTTACTCTAATCCATTTATATGAAATTCAGTTGTAAAAATAAAGTCTTATGCTAACATAGTAGTTTATGTTTTATTAACGTTCTTTTGGGCGGCATTGGAGCGCATAAATTTTACGCAGGAAAAATAGGCCAGGTTTTTTTATATATTATTTTTAGTATTACCTTTATTCCTGGAATTATCGACCTTATCGAAGCTTTGATGGCTCTCGGAAAACAAACTGATGAATATGGAAATATCATCGTTTAATGAAACAAAAAGCCTCACGCTCAATTTTTGGTCGAGGAGAGCGTGAGGCAAGACAGTATAAGAAATAAGCATTAAATGGCTCGTTTTCTTGTAGCTATTTTAGCAAATTTAGAAAGGTTAAGCAATCTGAACGGCTCCCTGTCAAGTAGACAGTCAAATAATAAAAGATAAGTTATGCAACCTGATTCCTGAATTCTAGAGGAGTCAGGTTGTTTAATTTTGATTGATAACGTTGTGTGTTGTAGAATTCGATATAACGTGCCACATCATTGACCAACTCATCATAAGAGTTGTATTTCTTAAGGTGGTAAGACTCAGTCTTGAAAAACCCAAAGAAACTTTCAGTTGGTGCATTATCAATACATTTGCCAATCCGGGACATGGATAAGGTCAGACCAGCTTGTTGTATGATATAACGGTATTCTTTGGAAGTATATTGACTACCTCAATCGCTATGGATGATAGGTGTGGCTCCTGGATTGAGCTCTAGCCCCTTTTTAATGGTCTTCATAACAAGTGGATTTCATTGTTGTGACTAATCTCATAAGCGATAATAGAACCGTTATACAGGTCTTTAATCGCACTGAGATAAGCTTTAGCTCCCAGACCGTATTGAAGATAGGTGACATCTGTGCACCATTTCTGGTTATGAGCTGTGGCTGTAAATTCACGATTAAGAATATTTTCTTCGTAAAATCTGTCACCAGCTTTTGTACAAGCATGGCTAACACGACGAATGACTGAACTAATCCCCAGAATGTTCATCAATCAACGAATCCGTTTCTTGTTTTAAGTTGTCCCAAGTTGACGATTAATAAATGTTGTCATACGGCGATAACCTAAGATACCATTGTAGAGTCTACGAAGTTCCTTGATTTTAGCCATTAGCTTTGTATTTTTTGTCTCAAAATCTGTTTTTTGACGATTGAGCCACTTGTAATAGCCTGAACGAGACCCCTTCAAGAGTTGGCATAAGGCCTGAATAGGCACATTAGATTCCTCATCGTAATAATTCTTGATTACTTGGAACTCCGCTAAATGCTTACCTAGTCTTACCGTCTGTTTCCTCGTTTGATGTCTTCTAACTTTTTTAGTAAACTAACCTCGATTTCTAAGAGACGATTACGTTCCTCCAATTGTTTAATCTTGAGTTAAAGTTGCTCAATCTCGGTTAAATCAGGCCTACTCTCCAACCCTTTCACACGTCTATCAACCAAACCTTGTGAGCCATTCTTCTCAAGCTTACGCACCCAAGAATAAATTTGTTGGTAGGAAACACCAAACTTCTCAATAGCTGCTTGATAGTCTTTCCCATGGGCAATGGTGTAGTTAACAATCTCTACACGTTCTTCAAATGTGGCTTGCCTTCCTTGTTTCATACGGCTATATCCTCTACTAGTGGCTTTCAAGTCTTCACCACTAGTATACCGTTTTATCCACTTTTGGAGAACAGAGCGACTTGAGATATCATACCATTTACAAATATCTCTAAGAGAGCCTTTTCCATCAAGGTAGCCTTGAACACCCTGTTCTTTAGCTAATGTGGAGTATATCAATGGCGTATTTCCGTAAACGCGACAACGGGTGGGAATATCGAATATCGTATAAACATATAATAGGAAATATATTACTTTGCAATATTACTTCCACTAAATATCAACAAGTCATAAATCATTATAGTCAAACGCATGTGCAAGATACAGTAAAGCGTTTTAACATACATGTAAAAGCCTGCGTATCCATGGCTGTTCACGAGGGATATATAGAAAAAAATTTTTGTTTATTCACTAAGGTTAAAGCAAAAAATAAGGGGCGTAAATAGAGATAAAATTTCTTGAAACCAATGAATACTTACGCTTGATAAAAATTTGTAAAGAAAAATCACAACATCAATCGTATGCAGCGTTATACCTCATCGCTAAAACTGGCATGCGCTTCGCTGAATGTTTAGGTTTAACAGTTAATGATATTGATTACACTAACAAATATTTATCAATTAATAAAACTTGGGATTATCATTTCAACCAAAGATACCTGCCAACAAAAAACAAAAGTAGTATCAGAAATATACCAATTGACAATGATACATTATTTTTTTTGCATGAATTTACAAAAAATAAAAACGACAGATTATTCGACAAACTTTCAAATAATGCAGTCAATAAAACTATCCGAAAAATAACTGGTCGCGAGGTACGAGTGCACTCTCTCAGGCATACATTTGCAAGCTATCTAATTTCCATCTCTCAAGTTTTAGATCACGAGAATTTAAATATCACTTTAGAAGTTTACGCACATCAATTACAAGAACAAAAAGATAGGAACGATAAACTTAATCAGAGAAATTTGGGGCAAAATAGCTCTAAACCGCTATTTACATGCAATGAATATGTCCCCTGCCGGAATCGAACCAGCAATTACTCCTTAGGAGGGAGTTGTTATATCCATTGAACTAAGGGGACCTAGTAAAAAAACTGCCCACAGGCAGATTTTTTACGTCTTGGTTGTCCAGTTTTAAAACATAGTTACTATCCTCAAACAACCAAGCATTTTTAAAATCTGATCATCAAAATTAACGACGGATTTCTTTAATACGTGCAGCTTTACCTTGCAATGCGCGTAAGTAGTAAAGTTTAGCACGACGTACTTTACCATAACGAACAACTTCGATTTTATCAACACGAGGAGTGTGAATTGGGAATGTACGCTCTACACCGATACCACCAGAAATTTTACGTACTGTGTACATTTCTGAGATTCCTTGACCTTTACGTGAGATAACAACACCTTCAAAGATCTGAATACGTTCGCGAGTACCTTCAACAACTTTAGCGTGAACACGTACAGTATCACCAGCACGGAACTCAGGGATATCAGAACGAAGTTGACCTTCTGTCAAACTTTGAATTAATGGATTCATTTTTATTCTCCTTCTCTTACTAATCTTAAGTACTTGTCTCAGCGGATTAGCCGTTTTTTGTGCGTCCATTACACACTCTCACAATTCTACCAAATTTTAACCTACTTGTAAAGCTATTTTATCTAGAAGAACAAGGTGTCATCCTTTAGAATAGTTATTTGTATATTATTGAAATTTGATTTACTGTTTCTAGGTTAGCTTTTTTCTGATTTTTGAGAGTTTAATTCATTTAATATTATATGATTTTTTAAACTACGTTTTCTATATTAGCTTTCGTGTCACCTGACTCTTTCCCATAAAGTTGAAATCCACATCAACTTTTTATCTTCTAATGCATTTCACCATCGCGACTTAAATGCTTGTAGACATTATCCTAACCTAAGTTCTTACACATTCAATTGGATTTTACAGTATTTTAATGACAATCATAAAATCAATTTCTTTGAAGAAAATTATATTAGCCACATAATTTTTGCATTCATAAAATTTACAAACTTCATTTTTATAAACTTTAAGAGAATAAAAAAGAGAACGGAATATTCCGTTCTATAAACTGATAAACTCTTTTAAAACTCATCACTAACTATCTAGATTGAGCACCATAAATCGTATGAGCATGTGATATGGAGTAAGCAACAAGACATACAATAACAAAATAAGGAGTGTTGGCAAAGCCAAAGACTTCGCCACCTATTAAGATAGGACCTAACAGAGTATTCGTTGCACTCCCAAAAACGCTAGTATAGCCTAAAGCAGCAACTAAAATAACTGGCAAACCTAAAATGGGCGCAATAATCACTCCTAAACTTGCTCCTATTGCAAATAAGGGAGTTACTTCTCCTCCCTGATAACCTGCAGCCAAAGTAATAACTGTCAAACACAATTTTAACAACCAATCATAATCATAAAGATTCTTATTAGTGAAGCTAGCCTCAATTAGATTTGTTCCCAGTCCTGAATATCGTCCAAAATGGAAGATAAACAATAAAAAAGTAGCTAACAATCCAAGTGTGAAAATCCGTTTATATGGGTTTAGTAACCTACTAGAAGCAATTAATTTAGCTTTAGCCAATAAATAAGCAAATAAATTGCCACACAGACCAAAACATAGTCCTAAAACCAATAATTTTAGAATAATATCTGGTGTTAACGCCATTGATGTTGCTATACTATGAGAAAATTTTTCTAAACCTAAAGAATGTGAGACGAAATTTGCTGTCAGAGCAGCAATTAAACTTGGTAATATATACGAAACCATTAAACGACCTACTACCAAAACTTCGATCGCAAAAAAAGTAGCAGCTAAAGGAGTCTGAAATAAACCAGCAAAACCTGCTGCCATTCCCATTACTAGGAAAAGTTGAGAAGCGTTTTGTAAACGGCAATATTTTTGAAAGTAGTGTGAAACGGTAGCCCCAATCTGTACAGCAACCCCCTCACGACCTGCACTACCACCAAATAAGTGGGTTAACCAAGTTGTTAATATCACGAGAGGAACAAGACGTTTCGGAATAGTCTCCTCATTACCATGACCTACTTCAAATACCAATCCCATCCCTTTAACACTCTTACCCCCAAATTTTTGATAGACAAAAACTATAAATAAACCAACAATGCTAAGAAAAGGGAGTAGGTAAGCTATATAATCACTTCTAAAGGCTGTCAGGAATAATAGAACACGTCCAAAGACTGCTGTAATAGCCCCAACCACACCACCGATTAGTAAGCTAAACCCTAAAACAAGTACGTACTGAGCATAATTATCAAATCGTTTAATCACCGTCTACAATATTCTCCTTTTGATAAACACGAGATTCTGTCATAATGTCTTTGAAAGTTGCTCGTATCACATCGTCAAATTGATGATTTTGGACTTTCTTCAATACATTGTTAAGCACTTCGTTTTCACGATTATTATCTAAAACTGGAAGTCGGTGTTTCTTTTTAAATGCTATGACCTCTAAAATTAGACCCATTCTAGTTTCTAAAAGGCTTACCAATTGCTGATCTATTTCATCTATTTCTTGACGAATCTCTTCTAATTCCATATCTATATCTCATATTCTAGTTACAAAAGATGGTAAAAAAGTTAAAAAGACGACTCGTGTTCGTCTTTTTGGTAGCTTAGTTAAGTTTAGAAGCAATTTCTTCAGCAAAAGCTTCTAAGTTTTCAATGTCTTCGTCTTCTGCCGCTAAATCAACTTTAACACAATCAGCACCTTTTTGTGCTCCTGTTAATGCGAATTGAGCCTCGAACTCATCAACAGATTTGCAGAAGTAATCATAGAAAGTATCACCTGAACCTACTACGCCGTAAACTTTACCAGATAAATCAACTTCTGCTAAATCTTCATAAAAGTCCACGATTTCATCTGGTAAATCTCCATCACCATATGTATAAGTGGCAACAATTGCAATGTCAGCATCTTCAAAATCTGCAGCATCAACCATCGTACACTCTTCTACTTCAACATCTAGACCCAAGTCACGTAATTTATCAGCAACAATGTCAGCAATTTCTTCAGTATTTCCGGTCATGCTAGCATAAACAATCTTTGCTAAAGCCATATCTTCCTCCACTTGTAAATTACCACTATTCTATCATATTTTTAAAGAATCGTGAAGATTATTTTAGATAGCTGTCATAGTTTTCTTGTAGCTTATGTAGTAAAGTATCTTTCTCTGAATCACTTGTAAAGGAGGCTTTCACAGCGTTTTGATTAAAAACAAGAAAGTCTTCTATTTTCGTTCCAAAATAAGTTACGAAAAGACTATATTCTTTCGTCAAATTTGTATCGGAAACAGTACGATTATCTGTATTAATTGTAATCTTACCTCCAGCATCATAAAGTTCTTGATAAGGAAAACTTTGAATACTTGAGGCTGCTTTCGTTTGTAAATTGCTAGTTAAACACATCTCTGCTACAGCATCTTCTTCGACAAATCGCTTTATTAAATCCCTCTGTCCTGTTAAAGCGGTCACATGTCCCATACGCTTAATCCCTAAATTTAAACTATCCGCAATATGCTTAGCACAACCACACTCACCTGCATGCAAAGTCATCGGGTAACCTGAGCGTTTTACTTCCTGAATAAGATCTACTAAACTATCTGTTGGATAGGAAAATTCATCACCTGCAAAATCAAAACCTACCAGGCCTTTGGGAGCCAAATCAACAATGTGTTTAATAATGTCCTTGGTCGTTTTATGAGACGATTGGCGCATACCGCAAACAAGAGCGCGTGCAACGATATTAAATTCTTTCTGAGCGTCTGCTAAACCTTCTAAGACTGCAAGGACTGTATCACTTGCAGTTAAACCTTTATCCATAGAGAGTTCTGGCGCAAAACGAATCTCAATATAAATAACATTTTCTAAAGCTGCCTGTCTAGCAACATCATAAGCAGCAAAACGTAATGCTTCCTTCGTTTGAAGAAGCGGTCTGATAAACTCAAACGTTTTAAGGTAATCTACTAAGCTTTCTGTTTGAGCTGGAGCTATAACATATTTTCTTAATTCTTTATCACTACTCGGCAGTATTATATCAGCCATATTAGCCAATTTTCTAATAGCTGGTAAAGAAAGTGAGCCATCTAGATGACAATGCAACTCCGCCTTAGCCAATTCTTTTAATACTGCTTGTGTCATAATTTATCTCCTATTAAAAAGCATTTTTACTATATTAACAAAAGTTAGCTAAAAAGCAATACATTTACAAAATATTATTATAAAAAAGATTATTATTTAGCAGTATCCGAATTTTATAAAAAAATAACATATCATCATATAAAAATAAACAAACATTGTGACCGCTATCTTAATTTCTTTCCTCAATAAAAGATTTAAGCTATAATATAGTCAACGATATAGCCTTGTTCTTCACTAAAAGACAAAACAGTTAGGTAGGTAAAAAATGATTATTTTTCAACAAATTCTTGATAAAATCAAAGAGTACGACACCATCATTATCCATCGACATATGAGACCAGACCCTGATGCTCTTGGTAGCCAAATCGGCTTAAGGGATATCATCAGGCATAATTTCCCAAAGAAAAAAGTACTTGCTACTGGTTTTGACGAACCCACACTCACTTGGATTGCTAAAATGGATCAAGTGACCGACCAAGACTATCAAGGCGCTCTTGTTATTGTTACAGATACAGCAAATACCCCACGCATTGATGATGAACGTTATAAAAAAGGTGACTTTTTAATTAAAATTGACCATCATCCAAACGATGAAATCTATGGAGATCTCTCTTATGTAGATACTAACGCCTCTAGTGCAAGTGAAATTGTGACAGACTTTGCTCTTTCTTGTGATTTGTTGTTATCAACAAGTGCAGCAAGAGTTCTATATAATGGTATTGTAGGAGATACAGGACGCTTTTTATATCCTGCTACCACAAGTAAAACACTGAAGATTGCTAGCAAGCTTCGTGAATTTGACTTTGATTTTTCTGCAATGGCACGTCAAATGGATTCCTTTCCTTTCAAAATTGCAAAATTACAAGGCTTCATTTTTGAACAACTTAAAATTGACAAGAACGGCGCTGCATGCGTTACTTTAACACAAGAAGACTTAAAACGCTTTGATGTAACAGATGCAGAGACTGCTGCAATCGTTGGTGTACCTGGAAAAATTGATATTGTAGAAAGTTGGGCAATTTTCGTTGAACAAAGCGATGGGCATTATCGTGTGCGCCTACGTAGTAAGTCACACATCATTAATGAAATAGCTAAACGTCATAATGGTGGCGGACATCCTTTAGCCAGTGGAGCTAATTCTTATAGTTTGGAAGAGAATCAAGCTATTTACCAAGAAATCCAGGAAGTACTTTCTTTATAATTTTACTTTTTTTATCAAAACACTTGTCAAGGCTATTCTTATTTGATAGAATAGAGTAGTTAATAACTATGACTCAGACGAGTTATGGCAGAAAGGAAATTTTTAAAGATGAAAAAAGACATCCATCCAGATTATCGTCCAGTTGTTTTCTTAGATACAACTACAGGTTACAAATTCCTTAGTGGTTCAACTAAATCAACTAAAGAAACAGTAGAATTCGAAGGTGAAACTTACCCACTTATCCGTGTGGAAATCTCATCAGATTCACATCCATTCTATACAGGACGTCAAAAATTCACTCAAGCAGATGGACGTGTGGACCGTTTCAACAAAAAATATGGTCTCAAAGACGCAAACGCTGCTCAATAAGCATAGCATTAATTTTAAAAGCACTTCTATTAGAAGTGCTTTTTTCTATGTTTGAGCCTATCACGTACGAAGAAAAAAAGATGATATCGTATCCGATATCATCTTTCAAATATTAATGAGACATAAGGTCTTGGGCAACTTCACGTCCAGACATTTTAGCTGGGAAGTATGTTGGCCAGTTTTCCATTTCCTCAAATAATTTTTCTTGGCTTTCTGAACCCCAGAAGATATGGAAGTGTTCAGCTTTATTCGGTTTAATACCATGGTCACTAAATTGGATATATTTGAATTGACCAGCATCTTTTTCCTTAGCTTCAAAGAGATAACGTACTCCACGATTACCTTTTTTATAAGTTAAGATTTTGTAACCTGCATATTTGTATGTAAATGTTTGTGATTTACCATTACGTACAAAGGTCATTTGATGTTTTTTACCATCAATCTTGATTGATTCTACGTCAGTCTTGTAACCTGCTGTATAATATTTTTTGTACTCTGCAGCAGTCATATCTTTTTTAGATTTAGCTTTGTAATCCCAAACTGGATCAAGTGTTCCATCTTGAAGAAGAGGATATACTGATTGCCAATTACCAGAGTAATCTGTCAATTTACGGTCTTTAACATCTTTAGTTTTAAAGTAACCTGTTTCAACTGTTTTAGTTTTATCTTCTTCAGGAGCTACTTCTTTACCTGCAACATCTGTTGTCTTTTTAAGAACTTTCAAATTACGTCTCATAACTGAGAAGTAATCTTCGCCAGCTGCCATTTCTTTTTTAGAAAGTCCTTCAAGTGGACTAAGCACAGCTGTTTTCACGCCAACTTCATCTGCTAAAGTTTTAGCAACTTTATTTGAAGCATTTTCTTCAAAATAAATGTAGTTGATGTTATATTTCTTGATGTATTTAGCTAATTCGCCTAAACGTTTTGATGAAGGTTCTGCATCTGGAGTAAGACCAGCAATTGGAACTTGATTTAAACCGTAATCAAGCGCCATGTAACCAAACGCTGCGTGTTGAGTCACAAAACTCTTTTGTTTAGCATTTGACAAACCATTTTTGTATTCTTTGTCAAGCTCTTTTAATTTTGCAATGTAAGCATCTGCATTTTTGTTAAATGAAGCTGCATCTTTTGGATAAGCTTTGACAAATTTATTACGGATGTTTTCTACAACAGAAATCGCACGTTCTGGAGACAACCATACGTGTGGGTCAAGTTCATGATGATGCCCTTCATGACCATGTCCTTCATGTTCATGATCTTCACCTTCTTCTTCGACGCCTTTAGTAAGTAACATATCGCCAGTACCTTTAATAGTTGTTACTTTTTTGGATTTAACTGACTTAGCTACTTTTGGAGCCCAAGTTTCCATGTTATCATCCATGTAAACAAAAGCATTTGAATCTTGGATGGCAGCGATGTTTTTAGTTGATGGTTCAAAATCATGCGGCTCTGTACCTGCTTTAATTAACATAGATACATCAGCTTTATCACCAACGACATTTTTTGTAAACTCATAAACTGGGTAAAAAGTTGTTACCACTTTAAGTTTACTATCAGCCCAAACTTGTTTAACTTGAACAAGTTGCCAAGCTGCAAACATAGCTACAAAGCTCATCAATAAAAGAAATTTCTTTCTCATTTTTTCTCCTTTTTATTTAACCCGTTATTTACCGGTTAATATTTTACTAGTAAAGTATAGCACGATATTTTTTTTTTGCAAGTTTTATATACTTATGCAAGCGTTTTTATCTTAAAAAACCCGGAAAATATTCCGAGTTTTTTAATCTCCCATTGAAAAGCGATTTGTCATTAAATTACTTGCATCAAATAGAATACGATTTAACAATTCTTGGCTTTCTTTTTGAATATAGTCACTCATCTCTTGATTTTTCTGTTGAAAATCAATCTCTTTATTCTCAGCAACTTCTCTATCAATACCGTTAATATGTGCATGTCCTTGGGCCATCGTTCTCTCGATATAGCTTTCAATATCAGCTTCATGTTGATAAAAGTGTGGATCTGCTAGAGCTGCAATTAAACGATTGGTCCAATAAAAATTATCTGTTGAAGCATCCTTGGTTGTATTCGAAAAATAGTCTGGTACAGTCTCAACTTGTGTAAACAACGGCACCATGGTTGCAAATGGCATAGAGCCATAAGATAACCATTGAACACCTGTCGTTTCAAGTGATTTATTTGGTCGTAATTGTAGAATAGACGTTTGACTAGTTCGGTTGATACCAACTGAACGAAAAGCTCTCCTACTTACCGCATCCCCTTCTGGTCCATATGGGTCATACACACTGTCTTGATAATGATCACTCAACACATATTTAATATCCTCAACAGTAATTTTTCGGTAAGGTTTTTGACACCAGGGAATAAACAAGCTACGTGGATCCTGTTCAATTTCAGGATTTAAAAAACGCTGCATTGCCCAACTTCTTGGTGTGTTGTAATGACGATCTTTATCACGTTGGCTACCAAAAGCATATCGAGGATTGAAATGCTCATTAGAATAGGTCAAATCTAAATGGTATTGTTCGATAAACTCTTTCAAATCACTAGAGCACATGTAGTCATCACAGTTATTAAATTCAAAATGATCAATTCCTAGTTGGTTAGGATTAGTAACATAAACATCATCAGGTACGCGACGAGCAATCCAATGATGCCCACCAATTGTTTCTAACCACCATATTTCTTCGGTATCTGAAAAAGCAATACCATTTGATTCATAGGTTCCATATTTTTCCAAAATAGCACCTAAACGCTCCACACCTTCTCGCGCTGACTGAATATAGGGAAGCACTAAAGTGAGTATATCCTCTTCCCCTATACCATCTGAAACCAAAGGATCTGCACCCAAAACGCGGGAATTCGTTGTAATAGTTTCTGTAGCACTCATCGCTACATTTTTACTGTTAATACCGGCTTCACCCCATATACCATCTTTTCCCAATGCGTCCGGTACTGAAGTATAAGGAAGTGGGTTATCTGGTAAATCTACTTCAAAATTTGATAAAACTGATTTGTAATGACGCGGTTGATCTTTAGATGTCATTACCTTTAATTTTTTGGGTGTGAAATCGCCATTAACAGAGTCTTCCGTTCTAGCGATCATAGTCGAACCATCATAAGAAGCCTTTTTACCAACCAATATTGTTGTACAAGCCATGCTAATATCTCCTTCTATAATTCATCTGCAATTTTATTTATTTTCCGTAAGCGATGGTTAACGCCACTCTTACTCAGAGGCGTTTCTAAACTGTCTGCTATTTGTTGAATAGAGTAATCTGGATGAGCCACACGCACCTGAGCTACTTGTCTTAAATCACTAGGCAGTGCATCAAAACCAATAGTATCCATAATCTTGATAATATTATTGATAGTCTTCATACTAGCTGTGATTGTTCTAGCAATATTAGCTGTTTCAACGTTGTTAGCACGGTTAATATCATTACGTGTCTCACGTATCATTTTAATCTCTTCAAAAGCATCTCTAGCTTCCATGGCATCAATGACTATCAAGAAATCCATAATATCTTCTGCTTTTTGCAAATAAGTTACTGCTCCATGTTTATGTTCAATAACCTTTGCATCTAACATAAATTTTTTCATAAGATTAGCTAAGTCTTGTGCATGGTCTAGATAAACAGAAAAAATTTCTAGTTGATATTTTCCAGAATCAGGTTCTCTAACAGTACCCGTTGATAAGAATGCTCCCCTGAGATAAGCTCTTCCATTTTCATCATTGTCCAATATAGAGTGTTCAATACCAGTTTCAATACCAAAAAAAGCATCAGCCAACTTCAAATCAGCAAGAATAACATCAACTTTTTCTTCAATAAAAACAGTATACACACGATTCTTTCGTAAGTTCGTTTTTTGATGGTATTTGATTTCTGGCTGCAAATGATAATGTTCTTCTAACATGCTATAAATATGACGAGCAATTTTAGCATTTTCTGTGGTAATAGAAAGGTTGAGGCCGTGGTTAGCTAATCCTAAACTACCTGACATTTTGATAATAGCTGACAGTTCCATCTTATTTTCACTCTTATGACCTAGCAACTCTTCTTTGACTTTTACTGTAAAACTCATAAATGTGTTCCTACTAAATTCATTAGTTCCTCAACAACGAAGTCACCATGATGGAAGGCTCCACCTTTTTCTAATTTTAAAAAGTTAGACGAGATGACACGTCTGGCATGTTTTCTAAGCCCTGAAAAATCATGTTCAACCTGTACCAAATACTCATCAAAATGATTGTTTTCCATATAAGACTCTGGCACTTTTTCAATATTAACCAAAACTGTATCGATAGCATCTTGTCCTAAATGACGTTTCAATACTTCAACGTGGTCTGCGTCTGTAAAATGCTCAGTTTCACCACGTTGTGTCATAATATTGCATACATAAGCTACCTCTGCCCGAGTTTCTAAAAGAGCTTGTTTAATCTCTGGAATAACTAGGTTAGGTAAAATAGAGGTGAAAAGTGACCCTGGACCCAACACAATCATATCACTTTCTAAAATTGCATCAACAACTTTGCGGCTGGCCGTAGGAGTCTCTTCATTATAAGTATTAGTGACATACACATGGTCAATCATGCCTTTATAATCGGCTATTTGACTCTCTCCAACCACTTCATGGCCATCTTTAAAAACAGCATGCAGAGTGAGCGGATGTTCACTAGATGGATATATCTTTCCTGTTGTATGAAAGAACTGTGTTAAACTCTGCATAGCGTTATAAGTTGAACCTTGCATTTCAGCAACACCAGCAATAATAAGATTTCCTAAAGGATGACCTGCAAAATCTCCATCACCTTCTGCAAAACGATATTGGAAAATTTGTTCGTAAAACTTCGGCATATCACTCAAGGCAACCAAAACATTTCTTAGATCTCCTGGTGGTGTTAGTTGCATAACTGAGCGCAACTCACCTGACGAACCACCATCATCTGCAACCGTGACAACCGCTGTAATCTCAACATCTTCTAAGCGAAGACTTTTCAAAATAACTGGAATTCCCGTTCCTCCGCCGATAACGGTTATTTTAGGTTTTCTCATGAACGATTTACCGTCTCCTTACGCTTATTTTTATCACGATGGCTTTCATTAACTGTCCAATCTGCTTTTAAATCTTCTGATAATCTATGAGCAAAAGCGGTGCTACGATGTTGCCCACCTGTACATCCGATTGCCACAGTCAAAACAGATTTCCCTTCATTTTGATAGCCTGGTAAGATTGGCTTTATTAAGGCAAGAAGATGGTCATAAAAATCATCTGATTCATCAAAACTCATGACATAGTCATAAACCTCAGTATCTAAACCTGTCTTATCTCTTAATTCTGGTTTATAGTATGGATTTGGTAAAAAACGCACATCGAATACTAAATCCGCATCCAAAGGTATACCATATTTAAAACCAAAACTCATAACTTCGATACGAAAAGAACTTTGACTATCTTGATTTGAGAATTCTTCAGAAATGACCTTACGTAGTTGTCTTGGTGTTAATTCACTAGTGTCCACAACGTTCTGACTCATACTTTTAAGCGGTGCTAATAGTTCTCTCTCTAGAGAAATACCATCTAACACTCTGCCGTCGGCAGCAAGAGGGTGGCTACGACGTGTCTCTTTATATCGTGACACTAGCTCGGTGTCAGTAGCATCTAAAAATAGAATCTTAAAGTTAATATTATCATTAATTTCAAGGCTATCCAAAATAGAGTTAATTTCTCTAAAGAAAAGACGACTACGCATGTCAACTACCATAGCAATCTTGCTTGTATCTCCTGATTGTGCTGCTAATTCTAAAAACTTAGGCACTAGAGTAGGCGGCATATTATCTATTGTAAAATATCCTAAATCTTCAAATGACTGAATAGCCACTGTCTTTCCTGCCCCACTCATACCTGTTACAATCACAAGTTTGATTTGTTCGTCTGACATTACGATTACCTCTTTCTCTTATGTTTTATGCCATTATACCACAAATGGCTAGCAATTAGGATTTTACTTCAGAGGAAAAGAAACTCATTCTAAATAGTAAAATCTTGTCGGAATGCTCCCAAATTTGGTAAACTAGACCCAAAGGAGTTTATTATGCTTTATGAAGTAACCTCATCAAACACTCAAGGCGTTGATGGAAAAGTTTATCTCTCCAATGGAAAAATTGTGGAGACCAATCACCCTTTAAATCATTTACCAGGATTTAATCCTGAGGAATTAATTGCTTTAGCATGGTCAACATGTTTAAATGCAACTATAAAAGCTATTTTAGAACAAAAAGGATTCAAAGACCTAAAATCTCGCGTTGATGTTACTTGCCAGCTCATGAAGGAAAAGCAAGTAGGTAAGGGATTTTATTTCCAAGTTAACGCTGTTGCTAGTATTGAAAAACTGTCATTATCTGATAGTAAGCTAATCGTTAACAAAGCACACAGCAGATGTCCGATTTCAAAATTAATTTCAAATGCTAAAACAATCAATCTAGACACTGTTAAATGGTCAGTTTGAATCTTTACAAGTTAGTGCTTTCATATTATAATAAAACACGTGCATAATCGAGTATTTCTCGGACTGGTTCGAAAACTTCCCAGAATAAAAAACTAAGTGACTGAAAATATGATTGAATTTAGAAAACTAAATTCATTTTTTCGTGTGATCTTGGTAACTGCCAAGATCTTTTTTATTGCCATGACTATTGTTAATAGTTTCATAAAAGCATAGAACATTCACTAATATTAAAAGAAAGGAGACAAATGAATAAAGAAAAAATTATTATCGATTGCGATCCCGGTATTGATGATACCTTAGCACTGATGTATGCTATTCAGCATCCTAAGTTAGAAGTTGTTGCTATTACTATAACAGCAGGCAATTCGCCTGTTGAGCTAGGACTAAAGAATACCTTTGTAACGCTTGAATTACTAAACCGTCACGACATTCCAGTTTATGTTGGTGATAACTTGCCTTTACAACGTGAATTTGTATCTGCTCAGGATACTCATGGAATGGATGGCCTTGGAGAGAATAACTTTACATTGGCGCAACCAATTATCTTTCAAGAAGAATCAGCAGATTGTTTTTTAGCAAACTATTTTGAACACAAAAATGATACTTCTATTATAGCTCTCGGACCTCTGACCAATATCGCTCGAGCCTTACAAACTAATCCCAAATTAGGCAAACATTGCAAGCGATTTATTAGCATGGGAGGAAGTTTTAAATCACATGGCAATTGTTCTCCAGTTGCTGAATACAACTATTGGTGTGATCCTCATGCTGCACAATATGTATTTGAAAACCTTGACAAAAAAATAGAGATGGTTGGACTAGACATCACACGTCATATTGTATTAACCCCCAATCATTTATCTTATATGGAGCGTATTAATCCAGACGTATCAAGTTTTATCCAAAAAATCACAAAGTTCTACTTCGATTTTCACTGGCAATATGAGCATATTATTGGATGTGTGATAAATGATCCTTTAGCTATTGCTTACTTTGTTAATGAAAATATCGCTACTGGTTTTGATAGCTATACCGATGTTGCTTGTCACGGAATCGCCATGGGACAAACAATTGTAGATCAGTATCATTTTTATAAAAAAGATGCTAACAGTAAGATTTTAACCTCAGTCAATACTAATTTATTTTGGAATGATTTTATGACCGTCCTATTACATGCACAAAATTCAGTCATCATTGAAGACTTAGAAATGTTAGGACTTAACAAATGACAAAATCACCTGCTCGTTTAATTTCATTTATCTCAATCGCTATCGCCATCAACCTTGTTGGGGCTAATTTAGCTCTATTTTTACGCCTACCTATCTATCTAGATACTATAGGTACATTGTTAATAGCAGTTATCCTGGGACCATGGTACGCTGCCAGCACTGCTTTTCTCAGTGCACTCATCAATTGGATGACTACTGATATTTTTTCACTTTATTATTCACCAGTCGCCATCGTGGTTGCTATCATTACGGGTATCTTGATTAAAAGGAATTGTAAACCCTCTAGCCTATTGTGGAAATCACTGATTATTTCTTTACCAGGAACTATTATTGCTTCAGTTATAACAGTTATCCTTTTTAAAGGAATTACCTCTAGTGGCTCAAGTATTATAGCACAATTCTTACATGGAATTGGATTAGACATGACAAGTAGTTTGATACTTGTTCAAGTTGGAACAGATTATATGGATCGACTAATCAGTCTTATCCTTGTCTTTTCGACAATCACATTGTTAAAAAAACATAGTCCCAATTTAATTAACCAACGATTCTAAAGACCATAATAAAAAAGCGCACTAGCTAGCGCTTTTTTATTATGGTTTGATACGATGTAACATACGTGGGAATGGAATAGCTTCGCGAATATGTTTGGTACCAGCAACAAAAGTTACCATACGTTCAATACCTATACCAAAACCGCCATGAGGAACAGAGCCGTATTTACGAAGGTCAAGGTAAAAGTCGTATTCTGATTTATCCATACCTAGTTCATCCATTTTAGCCACAAGAGCATCGTAGTCGTCTTCACGCATTGAGCCGCCAATGATCTCTCCATAACCTTCTGGAGCTAGAAGATCAGCACAAAGAACGCGTTCTGGATTTCCAGGAACTGGTTTCATATAAAATGCTTTAAAGCTTGCTGGGTAATTCACTACAAATGTCGGCACTCCAAAGTAATTAGAAATCCAAGTTTCATGTGGTGAACCAAAGTCATCACCATGCTCTAAATGTTCATAATCTGTATCTTCATCTGCTTCATGCTCTTGAAGAAGTGTAATAGCATCATCATAAGAAACACGCTTGAATGGCTCTGCGATATAACGTTTGAGAGCCTCAACATCACGTTCTAAAATATCAAGTGCTTGAGGCGCACGATCTAGAACGCCTTGGATCAATGCTTTAACATAAGCTTCTTGGAGGTCAAGTGATTCCTCATGTGACAAGAAAGAATACTCAGCATCCATCATCCAAAATTCTGTTAAATGGCGACGTGTTTTAGATTTTTCAGCACGAAAGACTGGACCAAAGTCGAAAACTCGGCCTAGAGCCATTGCTCCAGCTTCAAGGTATAATTGACCAGATTGGCTAAGAAATGCTGGTTTCCCAAAATAGTCTGTTTCAAATAACTCTGTTGAATCTTCTGCTGCATTTTCTGATAAAATTGGGCTATCAAATTTGATAAAACCATTTTGGTCAAAGAATTCATAAGTTGAATAAATAATAGCGTTACGAATTTGCATAACAGCCATTTGTTTACGAGAACGCAACCAAAGATGACGGTTGTCCATCAAGAAGTCTGTCCCATGCTCTTTAGGAGTTATAGGATATTCATGTGACTCTCCAATGACTTCAAGGTCAGTAATATCAAGCTCATAGCCAAATTTTGAACGTTCATCCTCTTTAACAATCCCTGTTACATAAACAGATGTTTCTTGGTTGAGACGTTTAATAACGTCAAATTTTTCAAGACCTGATTCTTCACCATATTTTTCAATGAAGTTTGGTTTAAAAGCGACACCTTGGAAAAAGGCAGAACCATCGCGCAACTGTACAAACGCAATCTTACCTTTACCTGATTTGTTAGCAACCCAAGCACCAATAGTAACTTCTTGACCAACATAATCTTTAACATCAACAATTGAAATAAGTTTTTTTGACATAAGTTTCTCTCTATTTTTATTTAATTAATTTCATTACTTCCCATAAAGACATGCAGTCTACGAACAGCTTCTTTAAGGGTTTCAAGATCTGTAGCATAACTCAGACGAACATTTTCCGGCGCTCCAAAACCAGCACCCGTTACTAAAGCAAGTCCAACTTCTTCAAGAATGGCATCCGTGAATGCTGTAACATCCGTATATCCTTTCATTTCCATTGCTTTTGTAACATTTGGGAAAAGATAAAAAGCACCTTGTGGTTTAACAACCTCAAACCCAGGGACCTGACACAACAATGGATAAATGATATTAAGGCGTTCTTCAAATGCTAGCCTCATTTTTTCAAATGACTCTTGAGAACCATTTAAAGCCTCAATAGTAGCATACTGTGAGACAGCCGTAAGGTTAGAAGTTGTTTGACTGACTACTTTAGACATTGCCGCTATAATATCATGATTACCCACTGCAAAACCAACACGCCAACCTGTCATCGCATAAGTCTTAGAAACTCCATTTATGACTATCGTTTGGTTTCGAATAGACTCTGAAAGGCTTGAAATAGGGGTAAAAATATTGCCATTGTAAACCAATCGACCGTAAATATCATCTGCTAAAATTAGGATATCATGTTCGACTGCCCAATTTCCAATAGCCTCCAACTCCTCAGCTTTATAAATCATACCTGTAGGATTTGATGGACTATTAAGAAGTATGACTTTTGTCTTATCAGTCCTAACAGCTTCTAACTGTTCCACAGTTACTTTGAAGTGATTAACTTCTTTTGCTGTGACAAAAACTGGCTTACCTTCAGCCATCTTAATCTGATCAGCATAAGATACCCAATAAGGAGTCGGAATAATTACTTCATCACCGGGATTCAGTACTGTCATAAAGAAAGTATAAAGGATAAACTTAGCACCAGTTCCCACAACCACCTGATTAGGTTTAAGGGAGTAGCCATAAAAACGTTCAAAATACGCATTAATTGCTGACTTCAACTCCGGCAAACCACTTGATGGTGTGTAAAAACTTGCACGTCCATCTGTTATAGCCTCAATAGCCGCTTGCTGAATGTTTTTAGGAGTAGCAAAGTCAGGCTCCCCTAAAGTTAAACTAAGAATATCTCTTCCTTGTACTCTGAGTTCTCTTGCTTTAGCTCCCGCAGCTAAAGTAACACTCTCTTCCATATTGAGTACACGTTCTGACAAATAGGTCATTACTCCTCCTTTTATCAACGTACTACTATTATTTAATCTTGAGTCGCACTGTCAAAATCTTATTTTTAGACAATGATCTTTACCATTATATCAAAAATTTAGCCATTTCAGTCAAGACCTTGTTAATTTTTTCCTTAGAAATTTCAAAATCTCTACCAAGAGAATGCATGATGGTTTGTCCATAAGATTTAATAACCAATCTGCTATCCAAAATAATTACCGCTGACTTTTGTTCTTCTCTCCTTGTAGTACGTCCCAAGGCCTGTTTTAATTTTAAGACAGTCATTGGTAAAGAATAGTCATAAAAGAAGTTTTTCCCCTCTTTTGTTAAACTCTGCGATAGTTTCTGGATAAAATAGTCTTTGGGATTATCAAAAGGCAATCGCGTGATAACTTCAATAAGACGATCACGATGTACAAAGTCAACACCTTCCCAAAAAGATCCTGTACCTAAAAGAAGATTGCTTTCTCCACGATCAAAACGTTTTTTAACGTTATAAGCTAAGCCATTTTTATCTTGAGTAAGATGTTTTATCTCCCACTTATCCAAATAATCAGATACCATAAACATTGTCTGTTTAGAAGTTAATAAGACTAAGGTAGGCTGCTTTAACGTCATTATATCTTGTAAACGCTTGGCTATTTCGTAAGCATACTGTTCCGGTGATAAATCAAGTATATTAGGCATAGAGGTATCAATCCATACTTTCTGATTGGCATTTTTCTCATGCGCTATCTTTTCTGTACTTATACTTGAAAATCCTCCTAAAAGATCTGACAAGTAGACTTTGGGACTGATTTGTAAAGTCGCTGATATCATATAGGTCTTTTTTGTGGGGGGGAGGAACTTTGAAAATTTAAGAAAATCTTCTCTCGCCCCACGTAAAATGGTTAAACGCTTCTCATTGACTTTGTCAGTTTCAAACCAATAGTTAGTATAAGTAGCTGTGAAAAAAGTTTGTAACTCATCTAATCCTACTACTTCTAAAGCGTTTATACTATTTTTTAGACGTTTCAACCAGGTCTCTGAAAATTCAAAAGAATTATGACGATAAAAAAGTTCTACTGCATGACTTAGCTCATAAGAGATACTTTCCAGAAGGCGCTTTTGTAATAATGGAATAGAACTATCAATTATTTTTTGAATAACCTGCAATTGGTGACTAATATCAAGTTGCCCACGAGAAAAATTTTCCAGTCCCAAAACAAGTTTCTGAGCTTCATCAAAAACTAAAACCTTCCCCTTTGCAAAATCTTTGTCATCCTGAACACGCTCAAGAAAATAAGCATGATTGATAATAACAAGTTGACTTTGTGCAACTTTATCATAACTGCGTTTCCAAAAATCCAGATCATAAAAAAGTGATGATTGAGTCACTTCTCCATCGTGTTTTAGCTGGTCAAAGTAAGATTCTAATCGTTGTTTTTGTTTAATTTCATCCAAATCACCTGTAGTCGTTTCCGTCAACCACACTAGCAGTTGCATTTTAAAACGATTTATCAATCGATTTCGATCCTGCACTTGGAGGCTCTTATAAAACGCATCTAACTTCAAGTAATTTCTCGGTCCTTTGATACTGTGACAGGGAATATGAAAAAGTTCTTGAATGTGCTTTATTTCTTTAGCCATTATTTGATCTTGCAAAATCTTTGTTGGAACAGATACTATTATTTGTTGTTTTTGAGACTGATCCAATAAAGGCAAGAGATAACCATATGTTTTACCAAGTCCTGATTGAGCTTCTAAAAACGTTGTTGTTTGATCATTAAAATGCGCTTTAACCAAGTCAGCAAAAACAACTTGCTTAGGGCGAGCATCCATACCTAACAAAGCCATGTTAACTTGAAAATCACTAGATAATTTCTTAGGCTTTCCAACAGCTTTTTCTTTTTTTAAGACCAATCCTTGCCAGAAATAATATTCTTTAGGATTAACGAAATCAGCTTCTTGATAAGCTTCTTCAATCAATAAATAGGATTCGAACAAAAGATTATCAGCAAATGTTAAAATGGTCTCCAACACTTCTTTAGGTAAACTACTAATTTTAGCTTTTAACTTAATGAATAACTGTGCTGTAGCTCTTGCATCTGCAATAGCAGTGTGCGCATCTGTTAATTCAATATTTAAGCTTTCTGCTAATGCCCCTAAAGAATATTTTTCTAAACAGGGATAAAATACTTGTGATAATTCTACTGTATCTATCCTTGGTGTACGTAACTCGCAGCCTTCTAAAAATAGTTGCTCAGCCAATAAATTTGCATCGAACTTTACATTGTGGGCAACAAAAATACAATCTTCAATCAATTGATAAATGTGATGCGCCACTTGACCAAAATCCGGAGCTTTAGCCAACTGCTTATCCGTAATACCTGTCAAATGAACAATATGCTCATCCAAAGATTCATGAGGATTAACATCTGTTTCATAACTATCAATAATTTTATTTCCTTGGATAATAACAATCCCAACCTGAATAATAGAAGCATTGGGACCTGCTCCAGTAGCCTCCAAGTCAACTACTGCATATTTTCTAAGTTTTTTCTGGGTCATAGTAAGTCTATTATAGCACGCTATATCTATAAAACAAAACATGACTATACCTCAAAGATGCCATCACTCCAATAACCAAGATAAGATAATTTTTTAAGAAATATAAAAAACACTGTGAGTGAAACTCACAGTGTTAGCATTAATCATTTTTAATGGAATACCATACCCCCATCGACAACTATTGTTTGTCCAGTGATATAATTTGAATCATCTCCCGCTAAGAAGCCTACTGCATTAGCAACATCTTCTGGTTCAGACAAGCGTTTCAAAGTGATATCTTTGGCAAACTGCTCCATACCCCATTCATCATCTTTGCCTGCATTCTTACCAACTTCATGGGCAATATCAAACATCATAGGTGTTTTAACAATACCTGGTGCGTAAGCATTGACTGTGATTCCTTCTGATGCTAAATCTTTTGCCAAAGTCTGTGTAATACCACGAACTGCAAATTTTGTACCACCATAAACAGTCAAATTAGGATTCCCTTCACATCCTGCTTGTGAAGTTGCATTTATAATTTTTCCGCCATGACCTAATTCTCTAAAATGTTTCTGAGCTGCTTGGCTTCCCCAAATAGTTCCTCCGACATTGATTGCAAAAGCCTTTTCAAACTGCTCTTCAGTAATAGTGTCAAGAGGAGTTGTTGGGGCAACACCTGCATTGTTAACAACAACATTCAAATCACCAAAAGTATCTACAACTTTTTGGAAAGCATCAAAAACTTGATCACGTTTTGAAACATCTGCTACAACTGCAACAGCATCCTCAGGTGATAGTTTATCAACCGCAGCCTGAGCAGTCTCTTCATTATAGTCTAAAACGCCTATTTTAAAGCCGTCTGCATGAAGACGTTTCGCAATAGCAAATCCAATTCCTTGACCAGCACCAGTAACAATAGCAACTTTTGACATATCTTCCACCTCATATTCTTTAGTCAACCAATTAGGTTGCTCTCAAAAAGTCAGTGTTCTTAAACTAAGTTCAGCTTTAGGCTTGGCTTATTGATTACTTTTATGATACACCTTTATGAAAACGGTGTCAAGAAATTGCTGTGAGATCCCATATTTTCTGAAACTAGTTGCCATTTATTTTCCGCCACTCTTTTTTTAACAAAGTCTTGATTTTTTGGTACACTATCATTATGAAAATCTATAAAACAATAAACCACATTGCTGGTGAAAATACTTATTACCTCGTTAATGATCAAGCTGTTATCCTCATTGATCCAGGGAGCAATGGCCAAGAAATTATTGCTAAAATTAAATCCTTTGAAAAACCTTTAGTGGCTATCCTCTTAACTCATACTCACTATGATCATATTTTTAGTTTAGATTTGGTCAGAGATACTTTTGATAATCCACCTGTTTATGTTTCAGAAAAAGAAGCCGCTTGGCTATCTTCCCCAGATGATAATTTATCTGGGTTAGGCCGTCATGATGATATCATTAATGTTATAGCAAGACCGGCAGAGAACTTTTTTAAATTAAAGCAACCCTATCAACTAAATGGTTTTGAATTCACAGTTTTACCAACACCTGGTCATTCTTGGGGAGGAGTCTCGTTTGTTTTCCACTCAGATGAATTAGTCGTTACTGGCGATGCTCTATTTCGTGAAACTATCGGTCGTACTGACTTACCTACCAGTAACTTTGAGGACCTCATTACTGGTATTCGTCAAGAACTATTCACCTTACCTAGTCATTATAGTGTTCACCCAGGCCATGGCATGAATACAACTATTGGCCACGAAAAAAACTTTAATCCTTTCTTCCAATGAACATAAAACGTCACTCTATTTTTCTTTGGTTAACAACAAGTATCCTTGCTATTTTAATGGCCGTCGGGATGACCATTTACTTCAATACTTACCAAGCCTCCCCATTAGCTAGGAGAATTGCTAAAACCGCTACAAACCATAAGAACTACCTTCTTTTTAGAAGCAAGGGTAAGGTAAAAGCAAATATTATTTTCTATCAAGGGGCTCTTGTGGAAGAAGAAGCTTATTCTCAACTTGCTAGAGATTTAGCTGACAAAGGGTATAATACCTATATTTTGAAGACACCTTTAAATTTGCCAGTTTTATCGCCTCATAAAGCTAAAACAATTATTAATCAGAACCACTTAACTAATGTTTACCTTGCTGGACATTCTTTAGGAGGAGTTGTTGCTAGCCAAAATGCCAAAGTAGCCCCTGTTAGAGGGCTCATATTATTAGCTTCCTACCCTTCACGTAAATCCGACCTATCTCATAAAAAGTTAAGAGTACTCTCCATTACAGCAAGTAATGATCATATTTTAAACTGGGAAAAATATGAGGAAGCTAAAAAACGCCTCCCAAATTCAAGTACTTTTCGAACTATTGTCGGAGGAAACCATAGCCGATTTGGTAACTACGGACATCAAAAAGGGGATGGTAAAGCTACCCTTTCTCACAAATCATCTGAAAAACAATTGGCTACGTTTATTTCGAATTTTATCCACTAACATGATATCTACAATTAATAAAAAGAGATGAAATAGATTTCATCTCTTTTTATTAAATCTTAAGGTAACGTCTCATTGATAGGACAGACCCAAGTGAGCCAATAATAATACCAATAATCACCATACCACCAATAATTGCTGGAACCATAATATCCATAGGATACAATGAAACATGGCTTGTCTCAAATTTTGGATTAAACTTGTTAAACACAAATTGATAACCAAAATAGAAAATCAGCGATGGAACGATAGCCCCTAAAATCCCTACCCAAGCACCTTCAAAAAAGAACGGTCCTCGAATATAAGAATTTTTAGCGCCAACTAATCTCATGATTTCAATATCTGTACGGCGTGACATAATCGACATACGAATAGTATTTGAAATCAAAAAGATAGCAAGGACAATTAATAAGGCAACACCACCAAATCCCCATATACGGATGTTATCTGTGAGATTAGATAGTTTTGTTGAATCAATAGGTTCTTTAGTATAATCAACACCTTCAATGCGTCCAATTGCTTCACTGACACTCTTAGAAACTTTTGCAGAACTTGTCCCAACTACGTAAACATCTAACAAAGCATCTTTATAGGTATCATCAATAACATCTGAACCATACTCTTTTTGAACTTCTTTTAATTGTTCAGCTTTACTTGAATAAGTGACTTTCTCTACACCAGAAATACGTTTAATTTTGTCGTAAACTTTATGATAATCAGGATTATCTTTTAGCTTTCCGTCCTTATCTTTGACTTGTTTTTGAGCATCCGTTGAGTCAACATTTAAAAAGGCACTGATAGTAAAATTACCTGAAACATCAGTTGTTAACTTTTCAACATTCAGTAAAACTGATGAAAACAAGCCTACAAGAAGTAAGGTTATGGTAACTGATGTTACAGAAGCAAAAGTCATCCAAAAGTTACGTTTCAAGTTTTTAAGCGATTCCCAGAAATGTCTAAAGAAATTAATCATGATAACCATATTCTCCCTTCTCTTCATCTCGGATAACGCTACCTGCTTCAATCTCAATGACACGATGACGAAGTGTGTTAACAATTTGACTATTGTGTGTTGCCATCAAAACAGTCGTTCCTTGAAGGTTAATACGTTCCAATAGATGCATGATTTCCCAAGCAATTTCTGGATCCAAATTACCAGTAGGTTCATCTGCAATTAATAATTTTGGATTATTAACAATCGCACGTGCAATTGCCACACGTTGTTGTTCTCCACCAGATAACTGTGTTGGAAAAGAACGCATCTTGTGTTTTAAACCTACTAATTCTAGAACTTCTGGCACGCGTTTTTTAATATGACGGCGCTTAGCTCCAATAACTTGCATCGCAAACGCAACATTCTCATAAACTGTTTTTGTTGGTAGTAATTTATAATCTTGGAAGACAACTCCAATACTACGACGTAAAATAGGAATTTGACGACGTTTGAGTTTATTGAGATTGAATTCCCCTACCTTTAATCTACCTGAACTTAATTTTTCTTCACGGTATAGGAGGCGAATCAAGCTAGATTTACCAGCACCTGACGGACCAACTAAATACACAAACTCACCTTGCTGAATTGATAAATTTAAGTTTCTCAAGGCAGTTATTGAACGGCGATACTTTTTAGTAACACCAGACATTTCTATTAGTGCCATGTTTCTCCTTCATTATTTTTAGTCTTCAATGCGCCACTTAAGGTAGGCATCAATAAAGCCATTGATTTCTCCATCCATAACCTTATCTACCTGAGCAAGCTCAAAGTTAGTACGATGATCCTTCACCATCGTATAAGGGGTGAAAACATAAGAACGAATCTGACTTCCCCAAGTGATTTCTTTTTTATCACCCTTAAGAGCATCTACTTCTTGTGCTTTCTTTTCTTGTTCTAACTGATATAGCTTAGCCTGCAACATCTTCATAGCGCGATCGCGGTTCCCATATTGAGTACGGTCAACGGTAGACGATACCACAATTCCAGTTGGAATATGCGTCAAACGAACACCTGTTGATACTTTATTGACGTTCTGACCACCAGCTCCTCCGGAACGGAAAGTATCCATTTTAATGTCATCATCACGTACTTCTACTTCAATCGTATCATCTAACTCTGGCATCACTTCAACTGAAGCAAATGAGGTATGACGACGTTTAGCCGAATCAAAAGGTGATATACGAACGAGGCGATGAACTCCCATTTCTGATTTCAACAAACCATAAGCATTGGGACCTTCAAAAGAGAGGGTAACCGATTTAATACCAGCTTCATCCCCTGCTTGATAATCCAATACTTCTACTTTAAAACCATTAGCATTGCCAAAACGGGTATACATTCGTAAGAGTAAATCTCCCCAATCTTGCGCTTCAGTTCCTCCTGAACCAGGATGGATTTCTAAGATAGCATTATTGTGGTCATAAGGCTCAGATAAGAGAAGCGTCATTTCATAAGCACCCATTATCTTATCTAGCTGCATTAGATTTTCTTCTAATTCTTCTTTCAAAGAATCATCTTCGTCAAGCATCTCAAGTAAGAGTTCTGTTTCGTCAGATAATTCTTGCATATTATGGAAAGTATCATACTTACCTTTTAACTCATTCAGTTCTTGAGATGTCTTTTGCGCTGCAATATTGTCATTCCAAAAGTCTGGCTCAGTCATTTGATTTTCAAGAAGAGCAATCTCCTCTTCCAAACGATCTAAGTCAAAGAGACCTCCTGAAGCTAGTCAACTTCTCTTTATTTTCTACTATTTTTTGGCGAATTTCAGCCACTTCCATGAGATTTCTCCAATCTTTGTTAATCTGTTTTATTTTATCATAAGGTTCTTAAAAATACCATAAAAGGCTTAAAATTGCCATTTATGACGGATTAATTCCAACTCTTTTCGGCTATCTTCATCTTTTAAGGTTAAATTACTCATAAACTCCAGTATCTCATCGTTTGGTTTTTTGACAATTTCTCCCAATGCCCATATAGCTGTTGCAGTATGAATAGGGTTATTATTTTTATCAATAATCTCTATTAATTTGACCACTGCGGTTTTATCATGAGCATTTGCTAGCGCAATAATAGCATTACGCTGTAAAATATTTTTACCTCGCCAACTTCCAGCAATCATACCAAATTTTTCTTTAAATTGTCCATTTGATAAACTCAAAAATGGTATTAATTCTGGTTGAGCCAACTCAGGATCAATCTCTGTCGCCAATGGATTATTTATACCTTTGTTATAAGGACAGCAAATTTGGCAAATATCACAACCATAGATAACTGTTTTAATCTTTTTTCGAAACTCTATGTCCATCATTCCCTTATCTTGGGTTTGAAATGATAGACAACGCTTGGCATTCATTGAGCCATCACCAATTAAACAAGAAGTTGGACAGGCATCTAGACAACGACGACAGTCACCACAATCATAATCGACAGGCTTGTCTGGCTCGATCTCTAAATTGGTAATTAATTCTCCCAAAAACATATAAGAGCCATATTCTTTAGAAATAACTAGACCATTTTTTCCTATAAAACCAATACCTGCTCTTTGGGCAACTGCAGTATCAACTAAAGCTCCAGTATCGACCATTGCTTTTTGTTGCAAAGGAAAATCTCGACAGAGCTCTTCAATGCCTTTTGATAGTCTGTCTAACTTTTCGCCGACCACATAATGATAATCAAGCCCCCACGAATTAGGTGTAATTTTTCCTCGTTTATAAGGTGTTTTTTGAGGTTGCTGAGGAAGTTTGTGAGGATAAGCAACGCCAATTGAAATAATCGTTTTAGCTGATTCTAAAAGCCTTTCAGGGTAGATACGATCCTCTATGACTTTATGTTCAAATCCTGAATTGCGCCCCTCTTCCACAGAAGCACGCAATGACTTTTCCAAATAATCAAAGTTATCTGCCGTCGTAAAACCAATTTTAGAAATACCAATTTCTTTTGCTAATTTTTGAATTTCTGCCTTTATATCCATAATATTATTTTAAGTCAATTTAATAAAAGAGACAAGGTAAGAAACTGAAAAATTAAATCCTACATATCAATTAGTAAATTACTTAAACACTAGTCATCATATTCCTGAAAATGACGATAAAGGTGATCTAAGTCTTTAATCTCTTTGGTTAACTTTTGTCCAATAGTTGTATCTTTTACAAGAATCCTATCCTTGGCTTCTTCTACTAATCGCTTCGTATCAATGATATAGTTGGTTCCACTTAAAACTTCCTCAATGGATGTAAAAGGAAGGTGTGAAATTAATTGTATCCCATAGCTATTATAAATCAAAGTGTAGCCAGCTAAACCTGTATTTTTCTGATAACCTTTGGCAAAGCCACCATCAATTACTAACATCTTACCATTTGCTTTTATCGGTTGCTCACCATTTTTTTCTTTGACTGGCGTATGACCATTGACAATATGTCCAAACTTAGGCAAATCAAACTCTTGTAAAAGAGTAGTGCAAATATCATCTTTATCTCTCAGTTTAAAGTAGGGATTTTTTCTTTCTTGATGAGTTACTTTGTCGGAAACATAATAGCGCTCAAAAGTAGTCATGGCATTCTTACCAAAAAGAGAAGAATTTTCACCACACCAAAGATACCAAATGATATCTGTCGCCAAATCATCATGTTTCTCTGGTCTAGCATATGCTAGACGTATTTGACTTTCAAATAAATCCAGTAAATCCCTACCACCATAAGTTTTTCCTGCAATTTTAAAGCTTTTAAAATCACCATTACTATGCATTGGTATGCAACCATGGAATAAAAGATTATCATTATAGGTTAAATACATACTTCCTTTCGCAAATAAGAAATCAATATGTTTCTTTAAACTTTCAGAAGTCTGGAAGGCTATCATCAATTGTTGTAAAAGCTCTTCTTCCTCACTTGTTAATCGACTGGGATTTTTCGAATCAATGCATCTACTATTAAAATCTTTAAGTTGATGCACAACTCCCTTAATAGATATACTTAAATCTTTATAATTTACCTGGTTAATAAGTTGCCGATTATGCATTTGAAATTCTGGACGCCTGTCAATCAATTGGGCTTCCAATTTAAACTGTAAAATTGCTGTTGCTTGTTGTATCATATTTAACAAGTCTAGTTCATCTGGATGAGTCATTTCCTCTCCATCTAATATAGGAACGAAAGAAGGTAGAGGTTCATAGTAACGGCGTGAGTAATCAACCAAGCGACGCAAATTGATACCATATCGGTCTTCAATTAAAGTAATATTATTATAACGTGCAGCAATACGGATAACATTTACCATACAAAGGTAGGAACCAGATACTGCTCCCATCCAAGTAACATCATGGTTCCCCCATTGGATATCCAAATTTGGAAAAGCCATTAACCTATTCAAGATACGATCAGGATACCTACCACGATCGTAAATATCCCCTACAACATGTAAATGGTCAATGATTAAAACTTGAATTGTTTGGGATAATACTATAATTAAATCTTCTACTTGGTCTAATTCAAATAATTTTTCAATAATAGTATCAAAATAGCTTTTCTTCTCTGGGTTACGGTCAATCTCAGCTAAAAGTTCTTCGATAATGTAAGCAAACTTACCTGGCAATTGCTTACGTACTTTAGATTTTGTATATTTACTAGAAAAATATTTTAAAACTTGTATTTGTAACGGAATCATTTCCCATAACTTCGTTTTATAAGCACTTGCTGACAAGTTCATTTTATCGAAGGCTAATTTTTCCTTTGGGTAATAAAGCAGTATACAAAAATCATCTAAATCAACAGCAACTATTTTCTGCCAATCAAAGCAGTCTAATAATTTAGCTCTAATAGACCCTGCGCCTGTCCGTAAGAGATAATCAACAGCATCGTATTCCCCGTGTAAATCACTAATAAAATATTCTGTCCCTTTGGGTAATTGACAAATAGCTTCTAAATTGATCATTTCTGTTACGATATCTTCTTTTCGAGGAAATTTTTCTTTCAAGAGCTTATAAAAATTAGACATAAGACCTCCTTAAGGCACCTTAAATATAAAGCTTCTAAACACACTTGTGAAAGCGCATTCTACAATGACATATCTATTATAGAATGACTTTAAAACTATTTCAAAAATTTACTGTTTATCTCTTTGAACTACAATATGGTACAATATCCTTATGACCAAACTTGCTATCATGAGTGATTTACATATTGACCTCAATCATTTTTCTACCTTTGAGACGAAAACGTTAATTAATTTGCTTAAGAAAGAAAAAATTGATCACCTCCATATCGCTGGAGATATATCTAATCATTTTACTAAAGATACACTTCCCTTTATCAATAACTTAAAAAAGCATATTAAACTTAGCTATAATTTAGGAAACCATGATATGCTTGATTTAACAGAAACAGAAATCCAACGCCTTGACTTTCAAACCTATCGATTTGACAAAAAAATGCTACTAGCTTTTCATGGCTGGTATGATTACAGCTTTTCAAATAATAGAGACATCAAGAATGTTGAAAAATTAAAAAAGACTTTTTGGTTTGATAGACGTTTAAAACGTCCAAATAATGATGTAACTATCCAAGCATCAATTTTAAAACGCTTAGACGAAATATTATCAAAAGTCGATTCTTCAAATATCATTATTGCTATGCACTTTGTTCCCCATAAACAGTTCACGATGACTCATCCTAGATTCTCTCCTTTTAATGCTTTTTTGGGGAGTCAGGCTTATCATGATTTATTCCAAAAATATCATATCAAAGATGTTGTTTTTGGTCATGCACACCGCTCATTTGACGACGTTAAAATTGGAGAAACTACTTATCATTCTAGACCACTTGGATATATTAGAGAATGGAATTTAACTATTGACTTTGTCAATCAGAATCCCAATCATAACCCTAATTTAACCTGGAATCTTAGCAAAAGGTATAATGCCGTTAAGCATTTGGATAGTTTTGAAAACTATCGAAAAAAATATTTTGAAGACGAATTACGCAACTCTATGACAATATTTGATTGCTAAAAAACTCACTTAGATATTCTAAGTGAGTTTTTTTATCAGCTAAACTAAATAGCTTTTTCGTCTTGTCCTAATTTACGTTGGATAAATTTAACAATTTCCGTTAACACTACCATCAATAAACTTCCGATAACTACAGTTAACCATTGTGTTGAACTTAAATGAGTTACATGGAAAAGTTTATTAAATCCAGGAACAACAATAGTCACCATCAAAAGAATGAAAGCTACTGGAATAGACCAGTTAAAGGTTCTATTTTTAAAAGCTCCAACTGTAAAGATTGATTGGTAAACTGACTTAACGTTAAATGCATGTACCAATTGGATTAAACCAAGCGTTGCAAAGGCCATCGTAAGGGCATCTGCGTGAATCATGCGATAACCAGCATGTTCTGGATACATCAATGCCCAACCATAGACACCAAGTACTAAGATAGTTTGTAAAATACCTTGATAGATAATAGCTCCCATAACACCACCATCAAAGAAGTTTGACTGGCGACCACGAGGTTTATGTGTCATAACTCCTGGTTCAGCTGGCTCAACTCCAAGAGCGATAGCTGGAAGAGTATCTGTTACCAAGTTAATCCAAAGAAGGTGAACCGGTGCAAGTACATCCCATCCTAATAACGTTGCAAAGAAAATTGTAAATACCTCTGCCATGTTGGCTGAAAGAAGATATTGAATAGATTTTTGGATATTTGAGAAGACTTTACGTCCTTCCTCAACAGCCACAATAATAGTTGCAAAATTATCATCAGCAAGGACCATATCAGAAGCACCTTTGGAAACTTCCGTACCAGTTATTCCCATACCAATACCAATATCTGCTGTTTTTAGCGATGGAGCATCATTAACACCATCACCAGTCATGGCAACGACTTTACCATCGTTTTGCCAAGCTTTCACGATACGCACTTTATGTTCAGGAGAAACACGTGCATAGACAGAATATTGTTTAAATACTTTTTGAAACTCTTCATCACTTAATTCATTAAGTTCAGCACCCGTAAAGACATGATCTTCTGTGTCATTTGCATCAATAATACCTAGACGCTTTGCAATAGCTTCTGCAGTATCTTGATGGTCCCCGGTAATCATAATCGGACGAATTCCTGCTTCTTTAGCAACTCGAACAGCTTCTGCCGCTTCTGGACGCTCAGGGTCAATCATTCCCACTAAACCTGAGAATACTAAATCTGACTCAACAATATCAGTCTCTAAAGTTGGAATTTGTGTTTCATATTTATAAGCCATCATCAAGACACGAAGAGCTTGTTTTGCGAGTTCTTTATTGGTATTTAGGATAGCCTCTTTATCTTCAGCCGTGATATCACGAACCAAGCCATTATCTTCAATTTTAGTAACTCGTTTTAATAATTGATCAGGAGCACCTTTGACTGCGATAAAGTAGCGACCATCTGATTCTTTATGAATCGTAGACATTAACTTACGATCTGAATCAAATGGTAACTCAGCTACACGTGGTTCATTTTTCAAAACTTCACGGACATCAAAATTCTTATCTAAACCAAATTGTACCAGTGCAGTCTCTGTTGGGTCACCAATTAATTTTCCTGAAGGATCAATCTTAGTATCGTTGGAGAAATTCATAATACGTAAAGTGTTATTATCAACTGAAATTTCTTCCGAAGATGATTGGAGAACACCATTAGTATACACTTTTTCGACAGTCATTTGATTCATTGTCAGAGTACCAGTCTTATCTGATGCAATGATTTCTGTAGAACCTAAAGTTTCAACTGCAGGGAGTTTACGAACGATAGAATTACGTTTAGCAAGAGTTTTTGTTCCCATTGATAAGACAATCGTAACAATTGCAGGAAGCCCTTCTGGAATAGCTGCAACTGCTAAAGCAACTGAAGTCATCAATCCTTCAATCCAACCTTCTTTACGGACAAATATCCCCACTAAGAAAGTAATAACCGCAATAATCACGATTAAGTAAGTCAATAATTTAGAAAGTTGAACTAAACTTTGTTTCAATGGTGTTTCAGATTCATCAGCATTTGCCAACATGTCCGCAATTTTACCAACTTCAGTATACATCCCTGTGTTAGTAACAACACCATATCCTCGACCATACGTGACATTTGAATTTTGATACGCCATATTCACACGGTCACCAATACCTGCATCCTCTGCTACTACTTGAGATATGTCTTTCTCAACAGGTACTGACTCACCAGTTAGAGCTGCTTCTTCAATTTTTAGAGACGCGGCTTCTAAAAGTCGTAAATCTGCGGGAACAACATCTCCTGCTTCTAACATAACGAGGTCACCAGGAACTAGTTCTTTAGAATCCACCTCAATAGTATGACCATCACGACGAACACGCGCAATTGGGCTTGACATATCTTTGAGGGCTTCAATAGCTGCTTCGGCTTGCCCCTCTTGATAAACACCAAAAGCTGCATTTAAGATAACAACCGCCAAGATAATCAATGCATCCGTTAAGCCATGCATACCTTCCGTAATAACAGAGAGAGCTGCAGCAACCAGTAAGATAATAATCATTAAATCTTTGAATTGGTCAAAAAACTTAGCTATTAGACTACGTTTTTTCCCTTCTTCAAGCTCATTGCGACCATACATCTCTAAGCGATTTTTCGCTTCTGTCGTTGATAATCCTTCACGAGAAGATTCTAAAGACGTTAGAACCTCTTCTTGACCTTGTGTGTAAAACAAGGATTTTTTCTGTTCTTTTAACAAAACCTTTCCTCCTTTGGTCTCTCCACAAACAAAAAGAGACCTGTTTTTATGAAAACAAGTCTCGCTGTTTAAGACAACGCCGGAAATTTCTTTCGTAATGACGACATTGCCACGGTAAACCGTCTGCTACTCCCTTGATATGTTAATCATTGTAACAGAAAAAAATCCATTTTTCAATTAATTATCCTTGCTATCACTAATAATCTCAAGGGAAAAAACGAAGTTCATCTAGTCGAAATAAACCACACTGCAGTTTATCAAATAAATGGCTCTCATAAAGAGATCCCAGCGTCTTCAGTAAACGAAATTCATAACGACTACTCTTTTGTTAATGGTAGTTATCTTAATACCATTGAATCCTTAATTCATAATTTGCAAAACAGTCTCCTGTCTCCGTTTGCTTAAGGACATAATTGATATGCAACCTTTGCTGTGACAAATCAAACTGATAGTGACTTGTCTCTGTAATCAAATGTTGAACACCAAGTGGAGTGGGGATATTAACCAAAGCAGGCGTTTCACGATGAAAACGCATTACAGACTTAGGATTTGAAAACTTCGTCATAAGCAATTCCTCATGATTTGCCTTAATAACTACCCTCTCGCCCTCAGCATTAATATAATTCAAATAAACGTAACTTCCTTTTTCAATAAATTGACAATCGTGAATCTCATGAATCATTTCGGTTTCGTTGTCAATTTGAATGTTATTGTTAATTTCTAGTTTCATGACTTCTCTCACTTCTTTTATCCTTCTATTCTACCAATTTCTGACTCAAGTTTCAATTTTTGCTATAATATATATATGAATGAAAAAGTATTTCGTGACCCCGTTCACACTTATATCCATGTAAATAATCAAGTCATATATGACTTGATTAACACTAAAGAATTTCAACGTTTACGACGCATTAAACAAACCTCAACGACTTCTTTTACCTTCCATGGTGCAGAGCATAGTCGTTTTTCACATTGTCTCGGAGTTTATGAACTGGCTCGTAAAGTTACAGAAATCTTTGATGAACATTATTCTGATCTTTGGAATAAAAATGAGTCCCTGCTAACGATGGCTGCCGCCCTACTACATGATATCGGACATGGCGCATATTCTCATACATTTGAGCGTCTCTTCAATACTGATCATGAAGCTTACACTCAGGAAATCATCACCAATCCTACCACAGAGATTAATGCTATTTTACGAAAGGTGGCTCCTGATTTTCCTGATAAAGTAGCTAGTGTTATTAATCATAGCTACCCCAATAAACAAGTTGTTCAATTAATTTCTAGTCAAATTGATTGTGATCGAATGGACTATCTTCTCAGAGATTCTTACTACACTGCTGCTAGCTATGGACAATTTGATTTAACACGAATTTTACGCGTTATTAGACCAACCGATTCTGGAATTGCTTTTGCTCGTAACGGGATGCACGCTGTGGAAGATTATATTGTTAGTCGCTTCCAAATGTATATGCAAGTTTATTTCCATCCAGCCAGTCGTGCTATGGAATTACTCTTACAAAATTTACTAAAACGTGCTCGCTTCTTATTTGATACCCATCGCGATTTTTTTGAACAAACTTCTCCAAATCTTATTCCTTTCTTCACGGATCAATATGATTTACAAGATTATTTAGCCCTAGATGATGGGGTAATGAATACTTACTTCCAATCTTGGATGCAAGCTGATGATAACATTTTGGCAGATTTAGCTAATCGTTTTATCAATCGAAAAGTCTTTAAATCAATTACCTTTGAAGAGTCTGATAAAGAAAATCTAGTTAAAATGAAAGAACTAGTCTCACAGGTTGGTTTTGATCCCGATTATTACACTGGTGTCCATGCTAATTTTGACTTACCTTACGATGTTTATCGGCCTGAACATTCAAATCCACGAACAGAAATTCAAATTATCCAAAAGAATGGACAACTTGCTGAATTATCAAGCTTATCACCGATTGTAAAAGCATTAACTGGATCTAATTATGGTGATCAACGTTTTTATTTTCCAAAAGAAATGTTGACATTAGATAGCCTATTTTCAAGTACAAAAGAAGAATTTCAATCTTATATCACAAATGAGCATTTGACACTCACGAAAGATAATAGCCATTCATGACAAACCCTTTATTTTTTAGTAAGATATAAGGTGAGTATTTTAGGATATTGAATAAAGAGTGGGAGATAAAATGACTTCAATTAAACTTGTTGCCGTAGATATTGACGGCACCCTATTAAATAGTAAGCGTGAAATTACACCTGAAGTGGCTAAAGCTGTTCAAGAAGCAAAATCAAAAGGCGTTAAAATTGTTATTGCTACAGGACGTCCAATCATCGGAGTCCAAGATCTTTTAGAAGAATTGAAACTCAATGAAGAGGGAGATTATGTTATCACCTTTAACGGCGGTCTAGTTCAAGACACAGCCACAGGAGATGACATCATCAAAGAAACCTTAACCTATGAAGACTATCTGGATTTCGAACTGTTAGCGCGTAAATTAGGCGTCCACATGCACGCCATTACAAAAGAAGGAATTTACACAGCAAATCGTGATATTGGTAAATATACAATACACGAAGCAACTTTAGTTAATATGCCGCTCTTCTATCGTACTCCTGAAGAAATGGGAGACAAAGAAATCATTAAACTAATGATGATTGATCAACCTGACATCTTAGATGCAGCAATTGCTAAAATTCCAAAAAAAGTTCTCGATAACTACACTATTGTAAAATCAACTCCTTTTTATTTAGAAATTTTACCCAAAAACGTTAATAAAGGCACTGCACTTCTCCATCTTGCAGAGAAAATGGGATTAACTGTAGATCAAACAATGGCTATTGGTGATGAAGAAAATGACCGTGCTATGCTTGAAGTTGTTGGAAATCCTGTTGTTATGCAAAACGGCAATCCTGAACTAAAAAAAATAGCAAAATATATCACCAAATCAAACGAGGAAAGTGGCGTAGCCTACGCACTACGTGAATGGGTAATAAACTGATGTATCATGTTACCGTTGGAATATCCGAAAAAGAATATGATGCCTTTGCTATTGCATCGTCTCAAACCAATCTCCTCCACTCTTCAAAGTGGGCACAAGTAAAATCAAATTGGCAAAATGAACGTTTAGGCTTTTATAAAGATGACCAATTAGTTGCTGTAGCTAGCATCTTAATTAAATCATTACCACTTGGTTTTACAATGCTTTATATTCCACGTGGACCTATTATGGACTACAGCAATAAAGAATTAGTTAACTTTGTGTTAAAAACACTAAAAAACTTTGGACGAAAGAAACGTGCTGTTTTTGCAAAATTCGATCCAGCACTTCTTCTACGTCAATATCACCTTAAAGAAGAGAATGTCGCCGAAGAGATAGATGAAAGTAGACAGGCAATTGATAATCTTAAGTCAGCAGGTGCCCAATGGATAGGTCCAACGAAAGCCATTTCCGAAACCATCCAACCTCGTTTTCAAGCGAATATCTATACCAAAGCAAATATAGAAGAAAACTTTCCAAAACACACTAAACGTCTGATAAAAGATGCAAAGCATCGCGGTGTTCAAATTTATCGTGCCAACATTGATGATTTACCTAAATTCGCCACGGTTGTAGCATTAACCGAGAATCGTAAAGGTGTAGCTTTACGTAATGAAAACTATTTCCATCAACTAATGACAATTTATGGAGAAGATGCCTATCTCTATTTAGCTAAAGTCAATCTTCCTAAAAGATTAGCGCAATTTAAAGAACAACTTCTTCAAATCCAAAAAGATTTATCAGAAACTCCATCCCATCAAAAAAGTCGCCTGACAAGGCTAAATCAACAAGAAGCTTCTGTTAAACAATATATCCTTGAATTTCAGGAGTTTAGCAAGAAATATCCAGATGAGCCTGTCATTGCAGGAATTTTGTCCATTCGTTTTGGCAATGTCCTGGAGATGTTGTATGCTGGTATGGATGATAGCTTCCGTAAATTTTATCCACAGTATCTCTTGAATGCTAGGGTGTTCGAAGATGCTTTCAAAAACGATATTGTATCTGCTAATCTAGGCGGTGTCGAGGGAAGTCTTAACGATGGTTTAACAAAATTTAAAAGTAACTTCAATCCAATGTTTGAAGAATATATTGGCGAGTTTAATCTAGCAATCAATCCATTATTATATAAATTGGCCAACCTAGCCTATACTATTCGAAAAAAACAAAGACACTCTCACTAAGAAAGGAAACTCATGTATAGAGAAATTACCGCTGTCGAACACGATCGCTTTGTGAGCGAATCCAACCAAACAAACCTACTTCAATCTTCTAATTGGCCCAAAGTAAAAGACAACTGGGGTAGTCAATTACTTGGCTTTTTTGACGGTGAAACCCAAATTGCCAGCGCTAGTATTCTCATCAAATCACTTCCTCTTGGCTTCTCCATGCTATATATTCCGCGTGGACCAATCATGGATTACTCCAATCTAGATATTGTAACTAAGGTCCTTAAGGACCTTAAAGCTTTTGGCAAAAAACAAAGAGCTCTCTTTATCAAGTGTGATCCTCTCATCTATTTAAAAATGGTCAATGCCAAAGATTTTGAAAATTCGCCCGATGAAAAAGAAGGGTTAATCGCCATTGATCATTTACAGCGTGCAGGTGCTGATTGGACTGGTCGGACAACAGATTTAGCTCATACTATCCAACCACGTTTTCAGGCAAACCTATATGCTAATCAATTTGGACTTGATAAAATGTCTAAAAAAACTCGTCAAGCTATTCGAACTTCCAAAAATAAGGGAGTAGATATACAATTTGGTAGCCATGAACTACTTGAAGATTTTGCAGAGTTGATGAAAAAAACGGAAGACCGTAAAGGGATAAATCTTAGAGGAATTGACTACTACCAAAAACTCCTTGATACGTATCCTAATAACTCATACATCACAATGGCTTCGCTAGATGTTGCAAAACGATTAGAAAAAATAGAAAAAGAATGTCAGATAGCCCAATCTGAAAGAATAAAATCACTTGAACTTAATCGTGAGAAAAAAGTTAAACAACACCAAGGTACGATTGATCGATTAAATAAAGAAATTGATTTTCTCAAAGAAGCTCAAAAAGCCTATGACCGAGACATTATTCCATTGGCTGCAACCCTCACTCTAGAATTTGGTAATACATCAGAAAATATTTATGCTGGTATGGACGATTACTTTAAATCTTATTCTGCTCCTATTTACACTTGGTTTGAAACAGCTCAAAGGGCTTTTGAACGTGGAAATATTTGGCAAAATATGGGGGGGATTGAGAATGACTTATCTGGTGGTTTATATCATTTTAAGTCTAAGTTCGAACCAATCATTGAGGAATTTATTGGAGAATTTAACATTCCAGTGAACAGATTGCTTTATAAAGCCTCTAATTATGTCTATGCCTTACGCAAAAAACGTAATAGCTAGTTAGGAAAGGATACTTTTATGGCGCTTAAAGAATTAACAGCTAAAGAGTTCGAAAGTTATTCAGGAAATTACGATTTACAATCGTTTATGCAAACCCCTGAGATGGCAAAGCTTCTAAAAAAACGTGGGTATGACATTACCTACATGGGCTACCAAATCGACGGGAAAATGGAAATCATCAGTATTGTTTATACCATCCCAATGACTGGTGGACTTCATATGGAAGTCAATTCTGGTCCAGCCCATTCCAATTCTAAATATCTGAAACATTTTTATAAAGAACTACAGAACTATGCCAAATCTCAGGGCGCTTTAGAATTATTAATTAAACCTTATGATACCTACCAAGAGTTTACTGGTGAAGGTGAGCCTAAAGGTGCACCGAACACCTATCTTATTGATGACCTGACTAGTATAGGTTATCACCACGATGGGCTTCATATTGGTTATCCTGGCGGTGAACCTGATTGGCATTATGTTAAAAATCTAGAAGGTATCACTCCTCAAAATCTTCTTAAATCTTTCTCTAAAAAAGGACGCCCCTTGGTTAAGAAAGCCATGTCTTTTGGTATAAAAATACGTGTCCTCAAGCGGGAAGAACTACATATCTTTAAGGATATTACTTCTTCTACTTCTGATCGCCGGGACTATATGGATAAATCTCTAGATTATTATCAAGATTTTTATGATAGTTTCGGAGATAAGGCGGAATTTGTCATTGCAACTCTAAACTTTAGGGAATATGATCATAACCTACAATTAAATGCAAAGAAATTGGAAGAACAGATTACAGTCCTTGATAATCGCCATCAAAATAATACAGATTCTGCCAAATACCATCGTCAACGTACTGAGCTTGTCAATCAACTAGCTAGTTTAGATAAACGTCGCAAAGAAGTCGAACCTTTTATTCAAAAATTTGGAAATCAAGATGTTGTTTTAGCTGGTAGCCTCTTTATTTATAGCCCTAAAGAAACTGTCTATCTTTTCTCTGGCTCATACACAGAATTTAATAAATTTTATGCGCCTGCAGTTCTTCAAGAATATGTTATGCAAGAGGCTTTAAAGCGTCAATCAACTTTCTATAATTTTTTAGGTATTCAAGGAAATTTTGATGGTTCAGATGGCGTACTTCGCTTTAAACAGAATTTTAATGGTTACATTGTTCGTAAAATGGGTACTTTCCGCTACTACCCAAATCCATTAAAATATAAGAGTATTCAATTACTAAAGAAAATCTTACGCCGAACATAAAAAATAAGCTTACATAAGCTTATTTTTTATGCATTATAGAAAGCATCTTTTATTTCTTTACTATTATTGTTTACACAAACAATAATGTTCGTTATTTATCGAAATTTTATTACCATTATCATTATTTTCTTGCAGCTCTATTAATCAAGTGATAAAATAGTAAAAATTTATCTTCAGGAGGATATTATGGTATCGCTAAAAACGGAAATTGCTGGTTTTAGTTTTGACAATTGTTTGATGAATGCAGCGGGTATTTATTGTATGACTAAGGAAGAGTTATTAGCTATTGAAAATTCTGAAGCTGGTTCCTTTGTTACAAAAACAGGTACCCTTGAAGCTAGAGAGGGAAACCCTCAACCACGTTATGCAGATACTGACTGGGGATCAATTAATTCTATGGGACTCCCTAATAAAGGTATTGACTATTATCTTGATTTCGTGACTGAATTACAAGATCAAGACAATAGCAAAAATCACGTTTTATCATTAGTAGGTTTATCACCAGAAGAGACACATATTATTCTTAAAAAGGTTGAAAACAGTAGTTACAATGGCCTAATAGAGTTAAATTTATCGTGCCCAAATGTTCCTGGAAAACCTCAAATTGCTTATGATTTTGAAATGACTGACCTCATCCTTTCAGAAATCTTTAGCTATTATCAAAAGCCATTGGGCATCAAATTACCACCTTACTTTGATATCGTTCACTTTGATCAAGCAGCTACAATTTTTAACAAATATCCTTTAGCTTTTATTAACTGTGTTAATTCTATCGGAAATGGACTTGTTATTGATGATGAAACTGTCGTTATAAAGCCTAAAAATGGCTTTGGAGGTATCGGTGGGGATTTTATCAAGCCTACCGCCTTAGCTAACGTCCATGCTTTCTACAAACGTTTAAATCCTTCAATTAAAATTATCGGAACAGGTGGTGTTAAAAACGGCCGTGATGCCTTTGAACACATTCTATGTGGAGCTAGTATGGTCCAAATCGGAACCGCTTTACAAAAAGAAGGACCAGAAATTTTTCAGCGTGTAAGCAGAGAATTAAAAGAAATAATGGCTGATAAAGGCTATCAATCATTGGAGGATTTTCGAGGACAACTTAATTACCTTTAAAAATAATAAAAGAGCAAACCTTGTTTGCTCTTTTATATTGATTTTACCAATCTTTATCAAATTCACGTTCTTCACGTTCCTCGGGTGTTAAATCATCCTTTACAGGCTTTGTTATGATGTTTCCTTCATTATCTACTTTAGGTTTTATCGTATTCATATATAACTTTAACAGAGCTATCTTTATAATAGCGATAATAACAAAAGCAATAAGGATAATTAATAGTATAGCTTTTTCTGACATTCTCTTTCGCAACCTCTCTTTTAACTTATCTTTTAGGAATTATAACATCACAGTTAAGATAATTCAAGGGTATGCTCTAACACATTTGAAACTCTAAATTCCTTTAATCTCTCTAGTCATTTATTGAGTATTGGATATAAAAAAGAACCTTGTCGCTATCAATAAACATTGATATGACAAGGTTTTTCTAGACGAATTATTTAACAGCGTCTTTAAGAGCTTTACCAGCTTTAAATGCTGGAACTTTTGATGCTGCAATTTCGATTTCTGCACCAGTTTGTGGGTTACGACCTTTACGAGCTGCACGTTCACGAACTTCAAAGTTACCAAAACCGATTAATTGTACTTTTTCACCTTCAGCAAGGTAATCTGCTACAGCTGCGAAAACTGCATCTACTGCTGCTGCTGAATCTTTTTTAGTTAATTCTGTAGCTTCTGCTACTTTTGCAATTAAATCTTGTTTGTTAGCCATGTTAACAAATCCTCCAAATAAATTCTAAACTTATACAACATAAGTTTTAACAGATTATATGATATCTAAAAAAAGGCTTAAGGTCAAGTATTTAACGTCATTTTAGGGCTTTTTCTTAAAAATATCGAAACTAAAATTATCGTTTACTAAATCAATTGCAGTCGCTTTCAAATAAATACCTTCTTTATTTTTTAAATCTTGCAAATTAATATTAATAACCGATTTTTTAGGTTTTATATCTACAAAGTTTGGCAATTTATAAGATGATTTTATATATTGTAACACATCTTTTTCTGGAAGCGGAAGAGTTCCTACTGAAAATGAGGTCACTTTAAGTTGAACAGCGCCATTTGTTAAACGATAAGGTTCAAAATAGATGTATAAAGGCACTTCATAACCTAATAATTGATAAGAGCCTTCAAATAGTATAGAAGATGAAGCAGCATAAATCTTATAATTCATCTTCTTAGTTTGATATTGTTTTAAATAAAGTGCAATTGTCTTATTCAGTTGCGACTTATTGGTCGTAAAAGTACCTACTTTTACTTTATCTTGTACCCCAGTCGAAATTTTTCCTGTATTAGGCTCACGTACTTGAATTAAGCGACTTGCAATCACTGCTGTGAAGGAAAGGTTAATTGCCAACAATAAGAGAAATGCCCATTTCCAGAAATTTAAATTACGGCCAGTTTTTTTTTGTTTCATTTATTTTCTCCATAACGGCGTTAGACATGATTTGATAGCCAATATTATTGGGATGAAAATGGTCTCCAGTAAAGAGAGCATCATTAGTGATACTTGCCTGACTATTTGATGACTCTGTAATACCCTCTTTACCATTTATTCCCTTATAAAGGCGGTCATTAATTGGGACAAAATAAACATTTTCTGAAGCATCAACTACTTCTTTTGTAGCTTTATTCCAATTATCAATAACGGTTTGCATTTTAGTTAATTGTGGAAAGTTTAGGTAAAAAGGATTATAAATGCCTAAAACATAAATAGGCAATTTAGGATTATCTTGTCTTGCTTTTGCAAGGATTTCTTTCAAACGTTCCTTATATGCTTCTGCTGGTTTCTCAAAGGAATTTAGTGATAAATGACTGAGCTCTTTACGAATAACAGCCAAGACATCATTACCACCAACAGTTAGCGTCAATAAATCAGCTTTCTCTAAATCTTTTTCGATTTGAGGATCCGTCGTCATACGTTTTAAAATTTGTTGACTAGTATTCCCAGACACACCATAATTAACAGAAGTCACTTGGTAAGAGTATCGATTATGGAGTGATTCTGATAGCAGTGGGACAAAACCACCTTGAGAGGTTGTATCGCCCACACCTTCGGTCAGAGAATCTCCAAGAGCAACATAGTTAAGTGGGATAACTTTCTTTGTTAGGAAGTCTTTTTTTGTTAATTTAGGATTTGATTTTGGAATGATCAAGGAAAAAATCCCAAAAGATAAAAGAAGACTTACCAGAAAAAAAGAAAGTCCGGTAAGTATTTTTTTCTTATTCATAACGAACCATAACAGCAAATGCATCCTCACCAGTATGAGTTTGGATGATTGAGCCAGTTTCTAAAACGGATATAGGAGCACCTAGAACAGCTAGTTTTTCTTTAAAGTTATTAGCCATATCAGCTTTACCACAGTAGGAGATGCCAATTTCAGCAATTTTTCGTGTTTGGGCACTTTCAACAAAATTATCTAACCATTTGCTGAAGGTCTTTAGACCGCGACCTTTAACAATCGGTACTAATTCATGGTTTGTTAGCTCCATAATTACTTTTATATTAAGCAATGAACTTAGGAGACCTGTTACACGTCCAATACGACCACCTTTTACTAAATTTTCAAGGGTCGATACGCCAATAAATAATTCTGACTTCTGGCGTACTTCTTCCACACGAGCCAAGATGGTATCTAAATCAGCTCCCTCTTTAGCTAATTTCGCAGCTTCTACAACCTGGAATTTTTGACACTGGTCTGTAAAAGTAGAATCAATAACTGTAACATCTGCACCAGCAATATTAGCTCCCTGGCGTGATGCTTCAATAGTTCCTGATAGTGTATGCGTTAAATGAATTGCAATGATATGTTCCGCACCTTCATTCATTAATTTTTCATAAATTTCTGCAAAAACACCTACAGGTGGTTGACTTGTTTTTGGCAATTCCTTACTTCCACGCATTAGGTTCAAGAATTCCCCTTGTGCTTTTAAGTCATTGTCTGAATACAAGGTACCATCTATCATAACTGACAAGGGAACAACTGTAATGTCAAGCTCTTTAATAAGTTCTGGTTCAATGGTAATGGAAGAATCCGTTACAATTTTGATTTTACTCATATCCTATCCTATTCTATACTTTAATATTTCAATACCCTTATTATAACAAAATTTAAGTGTATCAACATTAATTTCTCCTAACAATGTTAGCTTTTTAAAGACGTTACCAAAGTTAACTACCAAGTAATTCTTTAGCTTGAGTACGTGCAGTGTCTGTTACATTGTTTCCTGCCAACATTTTAGCGATTTCTTCTACACGTTCTTCATAGCTTAAAAGCCTTACCGTTGAAACTGTTGAAGAGTCACTGGAAATTTTTTCAATAAAATATTGGTAATCCGCTATTGCAATAACCTGAGCTAAATGAGAAATTGCTAAAACTTGTCCATGACTACCAATCTTGTGAATTTTTTGAGCGATAGCCTGGGCCACGCGACCAGAAACTCCTGTATCCACCTCATCAAATACAATGGAAGTTTTATCTTCCTTACGTGAAAAAGCAGATTTAATAGCTAACATCAATCGAGATAACTCTCCTCCTGAAGCCACTTTTACCAATGGCTTAAAGCCCTCTCCGGGATTCGTTGAAATATAAAATTCAACGATTTCGTTCCCTTCTTTATTAAATTTTCCTTTTGTAAATTGAACTTGGAAACCAGCTTTCTCCATATAAAGCTCTGTTAATTCTTGTTTGATTTCATTTTCCAATTGTTTAGCTAGCTTATGGCGCTCTAAACTTAATTGATTTGCTGATTCAATCAAATCGTGTTCTAAAATCTTTAATTCTTTTTCTAAAGCATCTGAGGACTCTTCACTACCTGTCAATAGACTATATTCTTTAGTAATGTTATCAAAATAGTCTAAAACATCATTCACATCACCGCCATATTTTCGCGTTATTGTGTTAATAACATCTAGTCTATTTTCAATTTCTTGTAGTAAACCAGCGTCAAAATCTAAATCATCGATAACGTCACCTAAACGTTTAGTAACTTCTTCAATAACGTAGTAAGCTTCTGAAAGATTGGTGGAAAGATCTTTATATTCTCGATCAAATTCTTCTAAAGCCATAAGGTCATTCATTGCAGAACGAACATTCGATAAACTTGAAAACTCTTCGTTATCTAACATAAGATATGCATTTGTCAAAGTATCTGCAATATTCTTATGATTCATTAATTTATCACGTTGCTTGAGTAGCGTTTGGTCTTCATCTGATTTAAGGGCTACAGACTCAATTTCTGCTATTTGAAATTCTAGCATTTCAATACGTGATTTATTCTCTTGTTCATTTTTTTGCTTATCCAATACGCGTTTACGAAGCTGACGATAAGCATCAAAAAGACTTTGATAACGTTCTTTTATGACATTAAATTCTGTATTACCAAATTCATCTAACATCAGAATGTGCATGTTAGGTTTCATTAGTTCCTCTTGGTCATGCTGACCATGAATGTCTACCAAATAATGCCCCACAGCTTTTAGTGTTGACAAATTCACCATTTGCCCATTAATTCGACTAACGCTGCGCCCATTTTGAAAGATTTCTCGGCGAATAATTAATTCATCTGCTAATTCAATGCCATTTTCTTCCAATAATTGGACTAATGATTGATTTTTTTCAACAGAGAAAAATCCTTCAATTTCTGCTTTGTTAGCACCATGGCGAATCACTTCAACGCTAGCACGGGATCCTAACATCATATTCATAGCATCAATAATGATAGATTTCCCTGCACCAGTCTCACCAGTTAAAACAGTCATTCCTGTTTCAAAATTAAGTGAAATTTCTTCGATAATAGCGAAATTCTTAATAGAAATTTCTAAAAGCATAAGGTCCTCTACTAATCTTTTTTCTCCAACATTGCAATCATTGATTGACGAATGTGATCAGCATCTGCTTCTGATTTTGCAATCAAAAGGAGACTATTATCGTCAGCTGTCAAACTAAAAATATGTTCTTGACAATGTGACATTATGAAGGTTTTAATTAATTGACTGTTACCTGGTATGACATTAATATTGATAAATTGCTCTAAACCTAGTAGCTTATCTGATATTGATAAAATACTTGTTTTAATAGGCTTTGCCACAGCAGTTGTAAAGATAGGATCGTTTTCATTTGACAAACCGTAAATATAGCGACCTTTTGCTGATGGCACTTTTATAATGCCAATTTCATTCATATCACGTGAAATAGTTGCTTGAGTTAGAGTTACCCCATAAGCTTCCAATCTGCGTAACAACTCATGTTGTGTTTCAACAGCATGGTTAAGAACAATTTGCTTAATTAAATTTAAACGTTCACTCTTCTTCATTTTTCTTAAATTCCTTATGTGCTTTTTCTATAACATCTTGTATTTGGTCAAGCACAAGATTTTGTGGATCTTGACACTTTTGCAAATGCATTAAAAACTCAATATTTCCATGTCCACCTTGAATGGGCGAAAAATCAAGATGTTTAACCGTATATCCATAATCTTTCGTGAAATTGGTCACTGTTGTCAAAACCTTTTCATGAACCAACTTGTCTTTGACAATACCATTTTTACCAATTTGCTCACGACCTGCTTCAAATTGTGGTTTAATTAATGCCACTACTTGTCCACCATCCACTAAAATTTCTTTTAGAGCTGGTAAAATCAAATTAAGAGAGATAAATGAGACATCTATCGATGCAAATTCAGGCAGTCCCTCCTTGAAATCTTCTTTTTGGGCATACCTAAAATTATATTGTTCCATAGAACGAACACGATGATCCTGACGTAACTTCCAAACTAATTGATTTGTTCCTACATCTACTGCGTAAACTAAACGCGCTCCTGATTGTAGCATAACATCAGTAAAACCACCCGTAGAGGCGCCAATATCTATAGTTAGCTTATCTGCAACTGAAATTTCAAAAACTTGTAAAGCTTTTTCTAATTTCAATCCACCTCTACTAACATATTTTAGTTTTTCACCTTTTAGTTTTAATTCAGTATCGTCTGCAACCTTTTCACCTGGTTTATCATAACGTTCTCCATTGATAACGTTAATCACCATTCCTGCCATAACACCACGTTTCGCTTGCTCTCGTGTATCAAAAAGTCCCTGTTTATAGGCAAGAACATCTACCCTCTCTTTAGCCATTCAACCGTAATCCCTCTATTATATCTATTATTTTTCTAGCATTAAAGTTAGCTTTTTTCTCTAGATTTTGAAAAATTGCCTGAGCTTTTTTCAAAGTATCATCAAGTATTTCCTGTGACTTATCCAAACCCAATAAATTTGGATAAGTTGTCTTTTCTGCTACAATGTCTTTATTTGGTGTCTTCCCCAATTCTTCAAAACTAGCAGTCACATCTAAAATATCATCACGTACTTGAAAAGCATGACCGATTAAAAGGCCAGCTTGATGCAGTTTTCCTTTTACTTCTTCCGACTTCTCAGCTAAAATACCTGCTGCAACAAAGGGATAAGCTAACAGGCGTCCCGTTTTATTAATATGAATCAAGCTTAAATCGTCAATAGATAAAACTTTGTTTTCTCCCTTCATATCTAACATTTGTCCACCAACCATGCCAAAACTACCCGCAGACATAGACAATAACTCTATTAACCTAACAGTAACATCAGCTTTAAAACCAGCTTTTACAACTAAATCAAATGGGTCTAAAAAAAGGGAATCTCCAGCTAAAACCGCTGTAGCTTCATCAAACTTTTTATGGTTTGTTAAGCGGCCACGACGAAAATCATCATTATCCATCGCCGGTAAATCATCATGGATTAAAGAGCCGGTGTGAATCATCTCCAAAGCAGCAGCCACATCATAATGACCATCTATTAGTTCAACTCCAAATCCCTCTAAAATTTCTAAAAGGATGCGTGGACGAATACGTTTCCCACCTCCATCAACTGAGTAGAGGATAGCCTTAATCAAATCAGGAGAAACGACACTATGTGTCTGTTTGTAATAACGATGAATAGCTTCATCAATTTTTTCAATAGTAACCATCAAGTATCCATTTCTACTTCCGTTCCGTCAGCTTGCATCACTTTTACAAGCGTCTCTTCAGCTTCTTTTAAAGTTCTTTGTAACTCTTTTGAAATAAGCATTCCTTTTTGAAATTCAGCAATGGCATCTTCTAAGGCAACATCACCTGTTTCTAAACGTGAGACAATTGTCTCTAATTCCTGTAAATTTTCTTCAAATGTTTTCTTGTCTGACATCCTTCACCTCAACTTCTAAAAGACCATCTTGCATCTTAACTTGCAAATGATCTCCTTCATTTATTCCATTAGTAGTAGATACTAAAGTATGGTTTTTTTCGATAATAGCGTAACCACGCGCTACAATTCTAGAACTATCCAATGATATAAGCGCATCTTGAGCCTTTTCAAAACGTGCTAGCTTGCTGTCATACTGACTAGTCATTGTACTTGATAATAGTCGTCTACTTTGCACAACACGCTCTTGGTAAATATGAATACGCTGTTTTAAATCTATGCCTTGCAGTTTTTGATGAAGCAAACCTTGCTTTTGTCTTACTGTTTGTAGTTTATCACGCATAGAATATGTTAACTGCTGATTTAGGTTATCTAATTTTTGAAGGAAACCATCATATAGACGCTCTGGTTGCCTAAAAATAACTGATTGCTTTGATTTTTGCAACCTCTCCTCTTTTGTCCTGATAAGACGAAGGCTAGACTGATACATTCTATTTTCACGTTCAGTAATCCAAGACAAGATATCAATTTTAGTAACCGGTGTAGCAAGCTCAGCTGCTGCAGTTGGAGTTGCTGCTCTGCGATCGGCTACAAAATCTGCTAAAGTTGTATCAGTTTCATGTCCGACACTAGAAATAACGGGAAGACGAGATTCAAAAATAGCTTCTACAACACATTCTTCATTAAATGCCCATAAGTCCTCAATAGAACCTCCCCCACGGCCAACAATTAATAGATCCAAATCCTTTTTCTCGTTAGCTAAAGCAATAGTTTGTGCTATCTCCTGAGCTGCGCCCTCTCCTTGAACTTTTGTGGGGAAAAGTAATATTTCCACTCCTGGGAATCGACGAGATACTGTTGTAATAATATCCCGAATAACAGCTCCACTTGGACTAGTCACAACTCCTATTTTTCTAACAAATTGAGGAATTAATTGCTTATGACGATCATCAAAGTAACCTGATTGAGAGAGTTTCTTCTTTAGTTGTTCAAATTGGATAGCAAGAGCTCCTATACCATCCGGTTCTGCTTTTTCAACAATAATAGAGTAGGAGCCGCTTGGTTCATAAAGTTGAACACGGCCAACTACATTAACCTTCATCCCTTCCTCTAATTCAAAACCCAGTTTTTTGAATTGACCTGACCACATTGTCGCCTGAATGACTGATTTATCATCTTTTAAAGAGAAGTATTGATGGTTTGGGCGACGACGAAAATTAGACACTTGCCCAGTTAAATAAACCCTCTCTAAATAAGGGTCTTTGTCAAATTTTAATTTTAAATACTTAGTCAGTGTCGACACGGATAAATAGTCTGACATAGCACCTCCTCATGAGAGTTTTATTAACTTCATTATACCAAAAAAACTTAAAAAATACCTATTTGCTCTACAAATAGCTCGATAAAGCAAAAGAAGTGTCATGCTAACACCTCTCTACTTATTTTTTATTTAGATAGTCTAGCCATTTCTTTTGGAATCTCATCACTAATCGTTGTCGGTAGAACAACGTAGGCTTCTTTAGATAATTCTTGAGCAATTGCCGAATGTAGATAAACTCCCACTGATACCTTATCTAGAGGAGAGGCTTCTTTAAATTGCGCTAACATACCTGCAATCATACCACACAAAGTATCCCCCATCCCTCCAGTCGCCTGGTAAGGACCTCCTACTATAATTTCTTTTTCGTCTAAATCTTGAAAAATACGCGTATGCGAACTCTTAGCGACTAAGATCGTTCCTTTGGGAAAAGACTTAAGAGCGGTTTGGGTATTTTCTTTTGTCTGTTGCGATACAGCAATACCTGACAATCGCTCCCATTCTTTTTGATGAGGTGTCAACACTAAATTTTTAGCCTTTGTTTGCGGAAACGCACCTTCTGATAACAGAGTCAAGGCTGATCCATCAATGATGACACTTTGATGTGATTGAATCTTCTCCATGGTCTGGTTCAAGATTTTTCGAGATGATTCTGATACTCCTAATCCAGGACCAATTACAATAACATCACTTTGAACAATTGATTTTTCCAACCATTTGTAATCATCACTATCAAACGCCATTACCTCTGGCAGTTGACTATGCAAAGAGGGGATATTGCAACTTTGGGTTGCTACAGTAACTAATCCTGCACCAGTTTTGACACAGGCCAAAGCTGCCATTATAATAGCACCTCCATAGGGATAAAAACCTCCTATCAGAAGAACACTACCATAATCACCTTTATGGCTTGATTTAGGGCGTGGCTTAATTAACGCCCTCGCTTCTTGTTCACCAACAATCATAGACTCACACTTCTAAGAGCTGCTTGATAAGTTTGTTCCAAAAGCATTGTAATCGTCATAGGTCCTACGCCCCCAGGAACAGGTGTTATCATACTAGCAACTTCTGCCACTTGTTCAAATACAACGTCTCCAATCAATTTACCATTTTCATCGCGATTCATACCAACATCAATCACCACAGCACCTTCTTTAACGAAGTCTTTTGTAACAAAGTGCCCCTGACCAATCGCAACAATAAGGATATCAGCCTCCTTTGTTACCTCAGAAAGGTTTCGAGTTCTTGAATGTGTCAAAGTAACTGTTGCGTTTTTATCAAGGAGAAGTTGTGCCATTGGCTTACCAACAATATTGGACCTTCCGATGATAACAGCATGTTTTCCCTCTAAATCCACATGGTACTCTCTAAACATCTCCATAATACCAGCTGGCGTACAAGGTACCATCATCGGTCGTCCTGACCAAAGATGACCCGTATTCATTGGGTGGAAACCATCAACATCTTTCTTAGGATCTATTGCTAAAATAATTTTTTTATCGTTAATATGTTGTGGTAACGGAAGTTGAACTAAAATACCATGGATACTTTTATCTTCATTGTATTGATGGATAATATCAATTAGTTCTTCTTGAGAAATGGATTCAGATAATCGTAAAGTCTCACTTTTAAAACCAGCTTCTAATGCAGAGCGTTCTTTATTTCGAACGTACACTTGGCTAGCTGGATTATCCCCAACAAGGATTACAGCTAAACCAGGTATGATACCATGCTGTTCCTTTAACCTTTCAACTTTTCGCCCTAACTCAGCCTGCATTTTTTGTGATAAGGCTTTACCATCTATTAATTCAGTCATTGATACTCCTTCTTCATCCGTTTTTTCTATATTATATCAAAAAATAGCGATTATGCTATTTTATATCGCTATTCATTTTGTATCAATTTTAATCAATAGAAAAGGCAATGAATCCCTCATCGCCTTTTTACATATGACTTATTTAGTACTATTCATTTTAGCACGACAAGCCGACTCAATTGCATTAAGTTTCGATAAACTATCTGCTTCTGTACAACCAATCGTATAAAGGTAACATTTTATCTTAGGTTCCGTCCCTGACGGCCTTAAAGCATACCATGAACCCTCATTAAAATAATATTTTAAACAATTTTGCTTTGGAAAATCCTTATAACCATCCTTGAAATCAATAGAATTCTCCAATCTCATCTCACCTACTTGTAATATTGGGTCCTGTCTAAAATCCTCCATAATACGACTAATACGTTCTTGCCCCTCAGCACCCTCTAACTCAAGAGAAAATTGGCGCTCGTTGTAATAGCCAAATTCATCGTAAATGGTTTGCAAAACGTCTAAAAGTGTTTGCCCTCGTTCTTTATAATAGGCAGTCATTTCTACTACCATCATTGAAGCACTCACAGCATCTTTATCACGTACAAAAGTGCCATAGCAAAAACCAATACTTTCTTCATAGCCAAAGAGATAAGTTTTATCCTTTGAGATATCATATTCATTAGCTTTTCCACAAATATTTTTAAATCCGGTTAAAGTTTCAACAGTTTCAATATTATATTTATCTGCAATAACTTTTGATAGATCACCAGTTACAATGGATTTTACCAATACAGGATGATGTGGCAAATTCCCTAAGGCACATCGTTGTGAAAAAATATAATAGGAAAGAAGTGCCCCTATCTTATTACCATTTAAGAAAATATATTCTCCCTTACTATCTTTGACTTCCAATGCTACTCGGTCACAATCTGGATCTGTGGCAAGTAAGATATCTGCATCAACTGACTTTCCTAGAGATTCTGAATAGGCAAATGCTTTAGGAACTTCAGGGTTTGGATAGCCAACCGTTGTAAAATCAGGATCGGGCATTTCCTGCTCAGGTACCACATAAACATTTTCAAAACCACGGCGTCTTAAAACTTCGCGCACAGGTAAATTTCCTACGCCATTTAAAGGAGTATAAACTACTCGGACTGACTTATCAATGTTAGTATCATTAATGGTTAAACCAAGCACTTCTTTTTTATATGCTTCTTCAATACTCTCATCAATATAACTTGCCAAACCACTTGCCAGAGCCTCTTCAAAGGGTATTTGCCTAATTTGCTGATAATCGGTTATAGCATCCATATGATTGGCAATTTGATCAGCAATATCATCTAAAATCTGAGATCCTTCTTTCCAATATGCCTTATAACCATTATAAGCTTGAGGATTATGACTAGCAGTAACCATCACACCCGAAACACATCCTAGAGCACGAATAGCATATGAGCACATTGGTGTTGGGCGAATCCCTTTATAAATATAAGACTTAATACCATTTGCTGCCATAATGGAACAAGTTAATTCTGCAAATTCCTTAGATTGATAACGGACATCATAACTAACTGCAATTCCACGTGCAATAGCTTCAGGGCCATGATCAATAATCGTATTAGCTAATGCTTGTGCTGCTTTCCCCACCATATAAGTATTCATACGATTGGTTCCTGCTCCAAGTTTACCTCTCAATCCCGCCGTTCCAAATTCTAATGTTTTGTAAAAACGATCCTGAATTTCAGATTCATCGCCTTTAATAGCTTCTAAATCTGACTTAATATCTTTACCGAGTGAGTCGTTTTCTAACCACTCTTGATAAATCTCTTTATAATTCATATGAGACATCCTATTCTAAGACCAAAATGGTAAAAATCAGCTCCATGATAAGAGATTTTAGTTCTTCAGGAGCTAACTGAATAGTATCAAATTAACCTTATAAAGTCAACTTATTTTATAAATTAACCAAACTTAATATATTTAAAACATCTAAATTTTTTTCATCATCTTATCACTCTTAATCTACATTATATATAGACTTACCAACTTCCAAACAATACAGTAACAATTTACTCATAACAATGGAATAATAAAAGTCTAAAACAAGTTGTTTTAGACAATGAAATTATAATACTTTACTTAAGAAATCTCTTGTGCGGATTTCTTTTGTCTGCTCAAATACTTCCTTAGGGGTCCCTTGCTCAACAATAATGCCTGCATCCATAAAAATGACACGATCCGCTACTTCACGTGCAAAACCCATTTCATGAGTGACAATAACCATCGTCATACCAGATTTAGCTAAATCTTGCATAACAGTCAAGACTTCACCTACCATTTCAGGATCAAGAGCTGAAGTAGGTTCATCAAAAAGAAGGACATCAGGATTCATTGCAAGACCTCTTGCAATAGCAATTCGTTGTTGTTGCCCTCCAGATAAGCTAGCTGGATAAGCATTAGCCTTCTCTTTGAGTCCAACTTTTTCAAGTAGCTCGTATGCTTTTGTCTGAGCATCAAGCTTAGAAAGTCCCTTTGTCTTAATAGGTGATAAAGTAATATTTTCTAGTACAGTCATATTGGGAAATAGATTGAACTGTTGAAAAACCATGCCCATTTTTTCGCGCATTTTAAAAATATCATTCTTTTTGTCTGTTATATCAATCCCTTCAAAAGTCACTGTTCCCTTTGTTGGTACTTCCAAGAGATTCATTGTTCTTAAAAATGTTGACTTACCAGAGCCAGAAGGGCCAATAATAACCACCACTTCTCCTTGATGAATATCCAAGTCAATGCCTTTTAAAACCTCATTTTTCCCAAAACTTTTATGAAGTCCTTGTATTGAAATAATTGGCTCAACCATCTATTTTTACCCCTTTCCCAAGATATTTCTCCATTTGTTTTAACAAAGCTGAGAGAATCGTTGTCAACATTAAATAGTAAAATGCTGCAAATAATAACGGTGCAACTGGTGAGTAAGTAGCCGTTACAACTGATTGTGCTCCGTTCCATAATTCCATGACACCAATAGTTTGAAGGAGAGCACTATCTTTAATAATTGTAATAAATTCATTCCCTAGAGCAGGTAAAATATTTTTAAAAGCTTGGGGTAAGATAACATAGCGAAGTGTATTTTTAGGTCGAATCCCCAACGAGTAAGCTGCTTCTATTTGTCCAGATGGTACAGCCTCAATCCCTGCACGTACAATTTCCGAAATATAGGCACCACTATTTAAGGAAATGATAATGATACCAGGTAAAAGTCGTGTAAAATCTAAATCTAAAACACCAAAGCTAATCGTTGGTAAATTGTTAAAATGCATCCATGCGAAAGCAATCATAATTTGAACTACCATCGGTGTCCCACGAAATACCCATACATAGAAATTAGCTAATATTGTGAGAAAATGTAAATTAGTACGCTTTACTAAAGCAATTAACACACCTATAATAGTTCCAAAAAAAACAACACATGTTGAAATCATAATGGTTACCATCACACCATAATTAAAATAGGACCAATATTGTGGTAAAAATGAAAAATTCATTGACATCTCCTAAAAAAGTAATTGCCAATAGTCTATCACACAAAGAATAAAAATACAAGTTTAAATAAATATTTTTGTTTTTATTCTATTTTACTGTATATTTAGATATAAAAAAAGACCTTCAAGGTCTTTTATAATTATCAGTATAATAAATCGTAAATTTCCATTGCGATAAGGTCAATGCTGTCAAATGAATATGATTCACGCGCTTCTACATCACGTAATGTGAAAACAGGACCGTTTTCAGGGTCATTACTAAAAGATACTTCTGCTACAACAACACCTTCACGTTCAAAATTACGTTTTAAATTACCACCATCAGTCGCCATTAATTCGAGGCGATTGATGATTCTCACTAAATGTGATTCCATCTTACTTACTCCTATATATTTTCTAGTCTTTTCTATTTTAACACAAAAGTGACCAAAGCAACATGAAAAGCAACATTTTTACTAACTTTTTAACGATTTTATTGTCTAAAATCCGCAAATAACGATTTTTCTCAGTAGTCATCTATTTTTCAATTTAGCACTCTAATATATTCAGTGCTAAAAACAGAACTTTTTTCTTGATTTCTAGGCTTTAGGTGCTATAATAAAAGCATAAAGTTTGACTATATTTGACTATATACACATCAATAGTTAAATGTCATAAGAAAGGGGTAGCCTATGCTCTGTCAAAACTGCAAACTTAACGAATCAACTATTCATTTGTATACAAATGTTAATGGAAAACAAAAGCAAGTTGATCTTTGTCAAAATTGCTACCAAATTATTAAAACTGACCCTAATAATCCACTTTTTTCAGGTTTAAATCATGTTTCACATGCGCCTGGTGGCATCAATCCTTTCTTTGATGATTTCTTTGGAGATTTAAATAATTTCAGAGCCTTTAATGGCCAAGATTTACCAAACACTCCTCCTACACAATCAGGAGGAAACCGAGGTGGAGGAAACGGTAATGGACGAAATAATAATCGCAACCAAACTGCAACTCCTCCTCAAGCCAAAGGGATTCTAGAAGAATTTGGTATCAATGTCACTGAAATAGCCCGCCATGGTGATATTGACCCTGTTATTGGACGTGACTCAGAAATTATTCGTGTTATCGAAATCCTTAATCGTCGTACAAAAAATAATCCTGTACTTATTGGTGAACCCGGCGTAGGGAAAACTGCTGTTGTTGAAGGACTTGCTCAGAAAATTGTTGATGGTAATGTGCCTCATAAACTTCAAGGCAAACAAGTTATTCGTTTGGATGTTGTGAGTCTAGTACAAGGAACGGGCATTCGTGGTCAATTTGAAGAACGCATGCAAAAGTTGATGGAAGAAATTCGTCAACGTCAAGATGTTATTCTATTCATAGATGAAATTCACGAAATAGTTGGAGCTGGTACAGCTGGCGAAGGTAGTATGGATGCAGGTAATATTTTAAAACCTGCCCTTGCACGTGGAGAATTACAACTAGTAGGTGCTACTACTCTCAATGAATATCGTATTATCGAAAAGGACGCTGCCTTAGAACGCCGCATGCAACCTGTAAAAGTCGATGAGCCTTCTGTTGAAGAAACCATTACTATTTTGAAAGGTATCCAAAAAAAATACGAAGATTATCATCACGTAAAATATAATAATGATGCCATAGAAGCAGCTGCAGTACTATCTAATCGTTATATCCAAGACCGCTTTTTACCTGATAAAGCAATAGACTTATTAGATGAAGCTGGTTCTAAAATGAACCTAACACTAAATTTTGTTGATCCAAAAGAAATTGATCAACGTCTCATTGAAGCAGAAAATTTAAAAGCGCAAGCGACTCGTGAAGAAGATTACGAACGTGCAGCTTACTTCCGTGACCAGATTGCAAAATATAAAGAAATGCAACAACAAAAGGTCGACGATCAAGATACACCTATTATTACCGAAAAAACAATTGAGCACATCATTGAAGAAAAAACGAATATCCCTGTTGGTGATTTAAAAGAAAAAGAACAATCTCAATTAATTAATCTCGCAGATGACTTGAAACAACATGTGATCGGCCAGGATGACGCTGTCGTTAAGATTGCAAAAGCTATTCGTCGTAATCGAGTTGGTCTTGGTATCCCAAACCGTCCTATTGGTTCCTTTTTATTTGTAGGACCAACCGGTGTTGGTAAAACTGAACTTTCTAAACAACTAGCAATTGAGCTCTTTGGTTCAGCTGATAGTATGATTCGTTTTGACATGTCAGAGTACATGGAAAAGCATGCCGTTGCTAAATTAGTCGGAGCGCCTCCAGGATACGTGGGATACGAGGAAGCTGGACAATTAACTGAAAAGGTTCGTCGAAATCCTTACTCGCTCATCCTTCTAGATGAAATTGAAAAAGCTCATCCTGATGTCATGCATATGTTCTTGCAGGTCCTTGATGACGGTCGATTAACAGATGGACAAGGAAGAACTGTTAGTTTTAAAGATACCATTATCATCATGACCTCAAATGCTGGTTCTGGTAAAACTGAAGCAAGCGTTGGCTTTGGTGCCTCACGAGAAGGTAGGACGAATTCCGTACTAGGTCAACTAGGTAACTTCTTCAGCCCTGAATTTATGAACCGCTTTGACGGTATTATTGAATTCAAGGCTTTAGACAAAGAGAATCTCCTCAATATCGTTGATATTATGTTATCTGACGTTAATGCACGTCTCGCCATCAATGGTATTCATCTAGATGTCACTGATAAAGTGAAAGAAAAATTGGTTGATTTAGGTTACGATCCAAAAATGGGAGCACGTCCATTACGTCGTACCATTCAAGAACATATTGAAGATGCTATCACAGATTACTATCTTGAGAATCCAAGCGAAAAAGAACTTCGTGCTATTATGACTAGCAATGGAAATATCATAATAAAATCTTCTAAAAAAACTGAAGAAAGTACAAAAGGTTGAGTAAGAAACTCAACCTTTTTTCACACTCTTCTCAAAAAATAATAGCCTCTATAAAGCTGTTTCTCTCCTACCTCGTCTTTAAATTTTAATACAATTATTAAGGAAATATTCCAAAAATTTTAGTATAATAAATAAAAAATAATTAAAGCTTTTAAAATCATAAAACACAATCAGGAGAGAGAACTATGACTAATCCTACTTTCGGTGAAAAAATAGATAATGTAGACTATAGGTCACGATTTGGTGTCTATGCTATTATTCCAAATCCAACTCATGATAAAATTATTTTAGTACAGGCACCTAATGGTGCTTGGTTTCTTCCAGGTGGGGAAATTGAAGAAAATGAAAATCACCTAGAAGCTTTAACTCGTGAGTTAATTGAAGAATTAGGTTATTCTGCAACAATTGGCCATTACTATGGTCAAGCTGATGAATATTTTTACTCTAGACACCGTGATACTTACTACTATAATCCCGCCTATATTTATGAAGTTACTGCCTATCATAAGGAGCAAGCGCCACTAGAAGATTTCAACCATCTAGCCTGGTTTCCTATCCAAGAAGCTAAAGAAAAGCTAAAACGAGGAAGCCATAGATGGGGTGTCCAAGCTTGGGAAAAAAATCACCATTCTAGGAAATAATTCATACCTTTCTTCCTAAATAGTGTTATAATAAACCTAATAAGAATCAGGGGGAAAATAGTTATGAGACTAATTAATACAACCAGTAGTCATCCTGAACTAGTTCGAAATCAACTCCAAAATACAGATGCAAAATTAGTGGAAGTCTATTCAGCTGGCAACACCGATGTCGTTTTTACAAAAGCACCTAAACATTATGAATTATTAATTTCAAACAAATATCGTGCTATCAAAGATGAAGAATTAGAAGCTATTCGTGAGTTCTTCTTAAAGCGTAAAATAGATCAATCTATTATTATTCAAGAGCAGATGAAATCACTCCATACTGCCAAGTTAATTGAAATTTCATATCCAACAACAGCATAATTAAAAGAAGCCTAATCAAGGCTTCTTTTTTGATGACTACTAAACAAATGTCTTACCAATCTCTTCCATTAAAACTGGCAAGATATTTGTCAAAATATAGCGTTAAATAATTTTTATTAAGCTTCAAAACCTTGAGCTACTGCTTCAGGATAATATTGCTCAATAATTGCTGCACTAGCATCACAAACAGCTACACCATACGAACGCATCCTTGTGGTTGGATCAATACGGCGTGAGCGTTCGCAGACTTCACCTTCAGCGTGTTCAACAGTAAATGCAACACCTTCAAATGATACTGAGTCAGCTGGTTTATCTGCTTCATCAGCAATTGTTAATTGTGAGACAATCATCAAGAGTGCAATATCGCTATTTAACGCTGTTAATAACGTTTTCACTTCTTGACTAGCATAAATTGTTAAATGTGCTTCTAGAGATTTACCAATGACTTTAGCGTTACGTGCTTCTTCGAGAGCTTTTTGAGCTTGTGTTCGTAACGTCATGAATGCTGACCACTCTTCAAGAATTTCTTCTTGACCAGAGAATGTCTGTGCAACAGGCATTTCTGCTAATTGAACAAATTCCTCCTCCTCATGTTCAAGGTATGACCAAATTTCTTCAGCAGTATGTGGTAGAATCGGAGTCAAAAGTTTTGTAAGTTTAACTAAAATATCGTAGAAAACAGTTTGCATACGACGTCGTTCTGGACTGTTAGCCGCTTCAATGTAAACCACATCTTTTGCAAAATCAAGGTAAAATGCTGATAGATCAACTGTTACGAAGTTAACGACAGCTTTATAAATTGCCATAAAATCATAAGCAGCATAAGCTTTGTTGATTGTATCCACAACTTGATTAAATTTAATAGTCATATAACGATCAACGGCACCTAAATTTTCATAGGCTACTGCATCTTGTTTAGGATTAAAATCGGAAGTATTTGCAATCAAGAAACGCAATGTATTTCTGATCTTACGATAAGTTTCTGATGTTTGTTTTAAGATATCCATTGAAATACGAACATCATTACTTGAATCAACAGAAGTTACCCACAGACGCAAGATTTCCGCACCAAATTGTTTTTCAACATCACTCGGAAGAATTGTATTTCCTAGAGATTTAGACATTTTCTCACCTTTACCATCAAGTACAAAACCTTGAGATAAGACTGCTTTGTATGGAGCGTGACCATTAACAGCAACTGATGTAATTAGTGATGAGTTGAACCAACCACGGTATTGATCAGAACCTTCAAGATAAAGATCTGCTGGATAGGAAAGGTTTTCACGAGCATTCATTACTCCATTCCATGATGAACCAGAATCAAACCAAACATCCATGATGTCTGTTTCTTTCTCAAAGAGACCATTAGGTGAACCTGGATGAGTATAACCTGCTGGTAGAAGGTCCTTAGCATCACGTTGCCACCAAACGATTGAGCCGTATTCAGCAAATAAATCTGCAACGTGATCAGTCACTTCTTTTGTCATGATAGCTGTACCATCTTCTGCATAAAAAATTGGAAGTGGAACACCCCAAGCACGTTGACGTGAGATTACCCAGTCGCCACGGTCACGGATCATGTTATAAAGACGTTTTTTACCCCACTCAGGTTGGAAATTTGTCTTTTCAATTTCATCGAGGATTTCTTGACGGAATTTCGAAACAGAGGCAAACCATTGTGGAACCGCACGCCAAATGATTGGCTTTTTCGTACGCCAGTCAAATGGATATGAGTGGTTGATAACTTCGCTGGCTAAAAGAAGATCTCCCAATTTTTCTTTTACAAGTGGTGTCACTTTGTCATAGAATTGACCTTCAAAATCAGGACCAGCATTTTCCATCATCAAACCACGACTATCTACGGTAACTACAACATCAAGTCCATTAGCAATACCAACGTTATAGTCATCTTCACCAAAACCAGGAGCCGTGTGGACAATACCTGTACCAGAATCTGTTGTAACATGGTCTCCAAGGATAACCAACTCTTCTACTTCTGTATCCCATGGATGTTCTGTAACAATGTGATTAAGTTCTTTACCAGTGTGATGAGTCACAATTTCAAAGTTTTCCCAGCCAAACTTAGCAGCGAGACTATCTACAAGAACCTCTGCAAGAAGGTATTTACGCTCACTACCTACTGGTGCAACTACAACATACTCCATATCTGGTCCTACTGTTAAACCGCGTGAAGCTGTTACAGTAAATGGTGTTGTCGTCCAAACGACGATATAGGTATCTGTATCAAGAATTCCCTTACCATCTTTAACTTTATTGGCATAGTAGAGTGATGTCGAATCAATATCATGATATTCGATTTCAGCCTCAGCAAGGGCAGACTCTGATGACCATGACCAATACACTGGTTTAGCACCACGATAGATATATCCTTTATCTGCCATAGCACCGAAAACACGTACTTGATCTGCTTCATAATCTGGTGTCAGTGTAATATAAGGATTTTCCCAATCAGCAGAAACGCCCAGACGTTTAAAATCATCACGTTGTTTGTCAACTTGGCTGAGAGCATAATCACGACACATTTCAAGGTATTCAGCCAGGTCCATTTCTTTACGTTTAACCCCTTTTTTAGCTAATACTTGCTCAATTGGGAGTCCATGAGTATCCCAACCAGGCACATAAGGAGCTCGAAAACCTGACATTGATTTTGAACGTACAATAATGTCTTTAGAAATTTTATTTAGTGCATGTCCTACATGAATATTCCCATTAGCATAGGGAGGTCCGTCATGAAGGTGAAAGGCTGGTTTTCCTTCATTCAATGCTTGACGTTTTTTATAAATATCAGCTTGATCCCATGCTTCTTGCCATTGAGGTTCCTTATTTGGAAGCCCTGCACGCATTGGAAAAGCTGTTTGTCCTAAATTCAAGGTTTCTTTTAATTTCATACTAACTCCTTATCTCATAGTAATAGTTATCACAATTTTTTAAATTGCTAAATAAAAAAGCTTTCATCACATAAAGGACGAAAGCTCGTGGTACCACCTTAATTCAGAGCAGAAAATAGCTATTTCTTACTCCCTCAACAACCCGTAAGGTGGGTTAAGCCTTCTACCTTACTTAAATAATAGTTCAGGTAGAATGATTGAAAATGATAATTTCAATATTAGGGATTGTAGGGCTCTCACCATCTCCTACTCGCTGATAATATAATATTAAAACCTTGTTTTTCTTAATCTTCAATATTTAATTTAAAAGTTTGAGTTTCACCTAAATTGATCGGTTCTTCCATTTGGAAATTATTAGTATCTAATAAACCTGACTCTTCAAGTTGTTTGTTACTTTCTTCAACACGACGCTGTAATTCTTCCATTTCATCTGGTGAGAATTGACGAGTAGCATCAAATGACTCAGTGTCATCCACCACTGGTAAAGCATCATCTTCATCAAGAACTTTTTCAACAACTTCTTTGAAAGAAGCATCAGAATTTTGAAGATAAATAGCTGTTGGTTTCAACAATTCTTCCCAAGCAGATGAGTTAGCTAATTTTAACTGACCTTCTAATTCAGAAAGTAAGCGTTGGTGGAAAACACGTGATTGACGTTTCAAATCTTCTGTTTCTATAGCGACACGCTTAGCATCATCTGTCGCATCACGAAGGATTTGATTTGCTTTTAATTTAGCCTCATCAATTAAATGTTGAGCATCAAATGTAGCTTTCCCCATTAGGTTAGATGCTTCATCCTGTGCTGAAATTTTCACACGTTCAGCAGTTTCTTGAGCTAAAATAACTGATTGACTTAACGATTCCTTCATTTCGTTGAAGTAAGCGATTTTCTCTTCTAAATCTTTAATGTATTGCTCTTGCTCACGATTACGTCTAATCAAGTCTTCGTAATCGTCAACAACAATCTCTAAAAATTCATTAACTTCTTCTTCGCTATAACCGCGAAATTTTGATGAAAATGTTTTATCTTTAATTTCAAGTGCTGTAAGTGGCATGTTTTCTCCTTAGTTATGTATCATTTTGTCTACTTCTAACTTATATTTTTGATTTTTAGTTAACCCTAGGTTATGGTTCAACGTAAATCGACCATATCCTCTAACACTAATCAAATCCCCCTCTACTAATTGTTCAGAAACTCGATTGACGATTGCATAATTGACCTTGACTTTATCTGCCTCAATCAATTTCGTCGACTGTGTTCGTGAAATCTTTAAAATCGTTGCTAAAATTTTATCAAGACGTAAACTGGAAGCAATAACAGTTAGTTTTTGAATATCTTGTTTGGGAGTTAGAAGTTTGGACAAGGGAACTTCAGCTAATTGTACACTAGCAGTTCCAATTTTTGTAACTGAATGAACAAGGTGATTTGTCATTTGACTATCGACCAAAACCTGAGCACAGCCTTCTTCAACTAGGATATCCCCTAAAATTGATCGTTTTACACCTAAGTAATTCAGTAAAGTTCCCATAATTTTAGCATGGGTAAGGTGATTAAATTTAGCATTATACTTTATTTCAATTAGGCTAAGGTTAAAATCAACCATATCTAACTGATAGTATTCCGGTGCTATTATTACTTTAACATATTCTGTTTGAAAATACTGACCAGAAGTGTAATAATGACTACCTCGCCTCTCTAGAACACTTTCGAGTATTTTAAATTCCCTAGGATTTAGAAATTCAGTGGTAATAAACGAATAGGTGTTTTCGACATATTGAGCTAAATGGTCTATTTTATTGATAAACGCATACTCTTCTGGTCGAAAATGCTGATAAATATCATCTAACGTCATCTTATGTAAAAAGCAAGATTAAAAATCTACTCAACATATTTAGTAAAAAGAATGCTACTATTACTGTAAAATCTAGACCTAAAAATTGTAGATTAAATCTTCTGAGTGGGCGAATAATCGGATCAACAATCTGTACCACTAGTCTACCAATCCATGAATCGTATGCTCCCGGAAACCAAGATAACAAGGCATAGACTAGTAAGATATAAGAATAGACCCTAATTGTTTTTAATAATATTAATAGTACTAATATCATATTTATCGTCTCTTCATATCAAAATCAAAACTCGTCTCTTGACCAGTCTTTGGAATATTCATCTCCTCAATATCGACCATAACATTGGCTGGTGTTAATAGAAACATTGAACTCCCAACCTTTTGTAATGAACCATATAATACTCTACTTGCACCATCAATATAATCCAAGCAACGTCGTGCTTGCGCATCAAGCATATATTGAAAATCAATCAAGACACATTCATTAACGATAAGTAAATCAACAATTTCTTGTGCATCCTCATACTTACGGGGATACTTCAGAGCAATTGTTACTTGTTCTCTCTGTTGTCGAACTGAGTCTTTATTTTGAATCCTAGGAGTAGCTTGCTGATAAGCATTGTCTCTCTGTACCCTTTGTCTCTCCTGACGATTAGGATTATAGGTAGAAGTTCTCGGACGACTACCAATCATCTCTTCCTCTGCGGAGTTAGTCATATGACTACGCTGAGAAGCTTCCTGTGCTGTAGCTGCTCTGGAATCTCTTTGCACTGAAGTTCTCTCTTGTACTTCGTGTACTTCATTTTCACTTACATCGTCAGTGTCAAAATAAGAAATAATTTTGTCAAATCTATCTTTTAATGCCATATTCCCCTCCATTATTTAAAGAATGAAGTTCCTATCCTTACAAATGTTGATCCATTTTGAATAGCAATATCATAATCTCTACTCATGCCCATGCTTAATTCTGTAAACGGCATTCGTTCTATGTTCCTAGCTTGAAGCCTTTTCCTAAGACTCTCAGTCTCTTCAAAAATTGATGATATTTCCTCTTTAGTTGCTTTTAAGGGAGCCATAGTCATGATGCCGATAAGTTCAATTTTATCGTACCGAGAAATTAAGTTCAGTGCATCATCTATTTGCTCAATAGTAAAACCATGCTTACTGTCTTCTCGTGATATATTAACTTGTAGAAAACATTTAACTGGTTTTTGAGCACGTTTTTGAATCTCAGCTGCTAACTTAACAGAATCTAAAGCATGAAAATAATCAACATAATTAATGACATCTTTAACTTTTCGACGTTGTAAACTACCAATGAGATGCCATGTAAGCTTTTCATCTTTTAATGCTTGATATTTTTCAAGAAATTTATCAACACGATTTTCACCGATATGATTAACACCTGTTCTAATAAGCGCTTCTGTTGTTTGACAGTTAACATATTTTGTTACAGCTACGATATGAACTGATTCAGGAGCGCGACCTGCTTTTAGTGCTAATTTACTAACATTGTCAAAAATCGCTGTTTTATTTTCTTGTAAATTCATCATTTTAATTAACGGTTTTTAAAGAATGGAGGTGTTTCAAGTTCATCATCCATATCATCATTTTCTGAAAACGTTGACATAGACAACTTGCTATCAAGTTCACCTTCTGTCGGACGTGAAATATTATCACGACGAAGGTCCCAATTACCAAAAGCAGAACTTTGTTGCTGATTTTGTGCATGAGGCTGATTTTGTTGAGTTGGCATTTCGCGAGACTCTGTCATATCAAAGTTGCCACGACGATCAAAGTTTGAATTTGAAGTACTTTGACGTTCTGAAGGTGCTTGATTAGTTGGAGCTGATGTTGTAAAACCAGATACTTGATTAGTTTTATCTTTACGCACACCTGTTGCAACAACTGTTACGCGGATTTCGTCTTTCATATCCATGTCAATTGAAGTGCCTAACCAAATATTGACACCTTTACCTGCTGCTTGGCTAACAATCTCTGATGCTTCCTCTGCTTCAGTAAGTGTCATATCCATACCGCCGGTAACATTGACAATAACGTCTTCTGCTCCATCAATCGTTGTTTCAAGAAGTGGTGAATAAATTGCTTTTCGAGCAGCTTCAGTAATACGTTCCTCACCAGAACCGATACCAATTCCCATCAGTGCATTACCTTTATTTGCCATAACTGTTTTAACATCTGCAAAGTCAAGGTTAATTAAACCTGGGTTAGTAATCAAATCTGTAATACCTTGAACACCTTGACGTAAAACATTATCTGCTTCACTAAGAGCTTCAAGCAATGGTGTCTTCTTATCTACAATTTCAAGAAGATTATTATTTGAAATGATAAGCAGTGTATCAACTTGTTCTCTTAATTCTTGAATACCTTCGATAGCGAAGTTAGAACGTTTATTACCCTCAAAGCCAAAAGGACGTGTGATAACCGCTACTGTAAGTGCTCCTAAACTCTTTGCAATACGTGCAATAACTGGAGCCGCACCTGTACCAGATCCGCCCCCCATACCTGCTGTGATAAATACCATATCAGCGCCAGTAAGTGCTTCTGTTAAAACTTCTTCACTTTCTTCAGCTGCTTTACGACCAACTTCAGGTTGTCCTCCTGCACCAAGTCCGCGAGTTAATTTTGGACCAAGTTGAATGACAGTTTCAGCTTTTGAGCTACTTAAGGCTTGAATATCAGTATTTGCTGCAATAAACTCAACGCCAGCGACACCTTCGTCAATCATGCGGTTAATAGCGTTACCGCCACCGCCTCCAACACCAATAACTTTAATAACTGCACCTTGTACTGATGCTGTATCAAATGAAAATACCATTTTTATTCCTCACTTATTGTTTTAGTCAAACATACTTCCAAAAATTCCTCTGATGCGCTCACCAATATTAGCTTTAGGCTCAGTAGGCTCTTGAGCGTTTTCTCTTGCTCGGATTGGTTCTAAATTAGAATCTTCCATAGAAGAGGCTAACGGCTCAGAATAAGGCATTGTCGACATTGTATTTGTTTTTTCTTTATAATCAAAGTCGACTGGTTTATGTCTTAGCATTTCGTCGCCAGTTACAGCATGTTGTGCGATAATGTCAACTTCTGACATCATTCCTACATAATCAACGATACTAATAACATTAGCGAACATTGGATTGCGAATACCTACTTGGTTTGGAACGTGCAATTTAACTCTAGTTCCAAAAATTTGTTGAGCAACCTCGACAACTCCTGGCATAATTGCACCACCTCCAACAAGAATAATACCACCAGGTAAATCAAGTAAACGACCTCTACCCAAGTCTTGTTTGACATGTTCTAAAATTTGACGAATACGTCCTGAAATAATTTGCGAAAGATAGCTTTCTGTAATTTCAACAGGTTCCTCGTTACCAACAACATTAACTTGAACTGTATCAGAAGTACTTGCTTCTTCAACATTAGCTTGTCCAAAGTTGAATTTCAATGCTTCGGCGATTTCTACTGTTGTACGTAACACTTTAGAAATATCTTTGGTGACATAATCGCTACCTTCAGAATAAATATTAGTATATTGCAATTCTTGATTACGCATAGAAGCGACTGTTGTTTGTCCGCCTCCCATATCAATCACAGTTGCACCAAACTCACGTTCACCTTCGTTTAGAACTGATTTTGCTAAGGCTAGAGGGGCAATCACAACATGCTCTACTTTTATACCTGCTCGTTCAACAGTTTTACGAAGATTATGAAGGATAGTTGTTGGTCCAGTATAGATAAGACCACGCATCTCAAGGCGAATCCCCATCATCCCTCTAGGGTCTCTAATCCCTTGGAAACCATCTACAATGAATTCAAGCGGAATCAATGAAATAACTTCTCTTTCAGGAGTAATGCTTTTAGTCAATGCTGATTTAACAACACTTTCGACATCTTCATCCTTAATTTCTTTTGATTCATTGGGAACAGGAATCATTCCTTGAGTTGGTTCAATTTGGAGAAGATTTGCTGGTAATCCAACATTGATTTTGTCAATGGTGATGCCTGCTTTCTCCTCAGCTTGTTTTACCGCCTCTTTGATTGCAGTTGCTGCTGCCTCAATATCAATAATTATACCATCTTTTACACCGGAACTAGGGACGTTGCTAACCCCAATTACATTCATTTCATTTGCAATAAATTCTGCAACTAAAACTTTAATCGAGCTTGTTCCTATATCCAAACCAGTAAAAAAGCCATTTCTAGCCATTCACTCGACCTCGCTATCTTTCCATTCTTTTCTATTCTACATCTGCCAAAAACAGAATTATTCAGAAAATATTATACCATAAAAAAAGCAGAATTGTTACCAAATTACGTTTTTTTATTAAGCAACATCAAATTGAAATATTTCTAACTTATTTAAACCATTCGCAACTTATAACAAACTTAAATTTTTTTCAAGAAATCAATTTTTACTAGCAATCTATGACTGACTTGATATGTATAAAAAAGACTGATAAATCCAGTCTTTTTTTATCGCTAATTAACATTTTGAGGGTTGGGTGCCTGCTCTGTTGCTATCTGTTGTCCTTGTTGATTAGTATTTGAGTTATTTGTTTGTCCTTGACTATTTTCCGCAACCTGACCATTTTGTGTTTGTGTTTTATCAGTTGATTTATTTTTTGTATCTTCCGCTTTCACAGGGGTTGATTCAATAGTACTTGTTGTTGTGTAAACTCCCACTTCCATATCAACAATAGAAGGTTCCTTAAGGTTCTTCTTAATTTGTTTGTAAAAAGGAAGTCTTTCTTTAAATTTAGATAATGGTATTCTAATACTATTTCCATCATGCATATCTAACAGCAGGAGGTCAGGTGTCGTTTTAGAATCAGCTAAACTTATCACCTGAATCTCACTTATTAAATCAGGGTCTAAAGCCTTTAAATCTTTAATTAATAGCTTAATACTATCTTCCTTATCAAGGTTAATTGTTAAGAAGTGCTTTGGTAGCTCTGAACTATTTACAGGATCAGCCTTTTTTCCAGTTTCCAAGACAGGCTGATATCCTTGCTTTGTATGTGCATATGCAATAATCTTATTTTCTTGAACTTGAATATGAAACTTATTGGGAAATTGATAAGTCATCTGAGCTGTTTTTACCCATACATCTTCTGCAGCTAAACGTTGTTCAATAGCTTTATGTTTAAAAATTAAAGAAAAGAAATAATCGTTTTTTTGAATATTCGTTTTTTCTATCAAAATATCATCAGGTGTATGCTGATTTCCACTAACTGTTATTGTTTTTTGCTTACTAAAAGGAGTTAGTAGGAAAACGGAAACTAAAATGACTAGGAATGCTACTACAAATATAGGTGCAGTTCTAATGCGATTAGTTTTGGCTAAGCTGTTGACTATTTTTTCTTTTTTCTGTTTCTTTTCAATCTTAGGTTTTGAAATCTTTGGAAAATGAAGCTTCTTAATTTTAGTAGTATTTTGAGGTTCTTCAGGAGAAGAAATATTTAATTTACTTCTTTTATCTAAGCGTAATTTTTCGTTAATACGTTTTTGTTCTTCTTCATCTTCTTTGCGTTTTTTTAAAAATTCAAGGTTACGCTTTTGCCATTCCGTTAAGACAACTTCTTCTTTTTCTGGGGTATCTGATTTCTTCTTAGGCATGTTTTATCCTTTTGTTACTTTTGCCATATCATCAATTAATAATTGATAAAATTCATCTTGAGATTTTATTTCAGATGATTGTGACATGTTTTTTTCGTAACTCTCACTGTTAGAAATTAATAAATTTATCTGTTTCTCAAGTGTATTTATGTTTAATTCAGATTCTGGTAACTGCAATGCGTAGCCCTTTTCTTCAAAATAAGCAGCATTCTCTAATTGGTCACCTCGGCTCGCTTCACGTCCAAGAGGGATAATAAGATGAAGTTTTTTCATAGCTACTAATTCAAAAATAGTATTAGAGCCACCTCGTGTAACAACCACATCTGCTAAATTCATTAAAGGCTGATAAAGGTCTGTAACATAATCCACGCGATAAAGGTTCTTCTTCAATCGATTGAGAGAAGAATCGCCTGAAATATTGATAACATTATATTTTTCTTCCAGCTCAGGTGTTTGAGTAATAAAATCATTGAATACTTTTGCACCTGCTGATCCTCCAATAAATAGTAAGGTCTTTAGGTTTGGATCGAAGGCTTCTTTTATACTAGTTAAGTCAGTATTTTCAAACGACTTTTTACAATCCATGACTTTTGTTACAGCACCAATATGCTTAGTTTTGATTAAATCTTTAGATTGTTCAAAAGTCGTATACATAATAGTCGCAAATTTATAAGCAATCTTATTTGCTAACCCCATTGATAAATCTGATTCATGAACAAAAACAGGAACTTTTAATAGGCGTGCAGCTACTACAGGAGGTACTGAAACAAATCCCCCTTTTGAAAATAAGGCTTGGGGTCTAAGTTTAGCAATAATAGCAATCGATTGAAGAACGCCAACCCCTACTTTAAAGACATCTAACATATTTTGCCATGAAAAATAGCGACGTAGTTTCCCAGTAGCTATAGAGTGAAATGTGATATCAAGTCCAGACTGATTAATTTGTTCATGTTCTATGCCATTTTTATCACCAATATAATGTACTTCCCAACCATCTTTGATAAATTTGGGGATTAATATTAGGTTTAGTGTTACATGACCTACCGTACCACCACCTGTAAAAACAATTTTTTTCCCCATAGTTACTCTCCTCTAAGACTTTCGAAAGTATCAATGAATTCATCACCACGGACTTCGAAATTCTTATACATGTCCCATGATGCATTTGCAGGACTTAGCAAGATAACATCGCCCTGTTGTGCCACCTCATAAGCTTTATGTACCGCATCTCTAACATCTAAAGCATCGCTATAAGTTACTCCTGCTTTTTGTGCAGCACGTTTTACTCGAGATGCCGATTCCCCTAAAACAACCATATGTTTAAGTCCAGTGATATCTGGTATCAATTCATCAAACTCATTACCGCGATCAAGACCTCCTGCAATTAGGATAACTTTAGTATTATCAAAGCCAGATAATGCTTTTTGAGTTGCCAATATATTAGTTGACTTGCTGTCGTTATAGAAACTAATACCATGAACCTTACCGAGTGATTGCAAGCGGTGTTTAACACCTCCAAAATTGCTTAAAGTTTCTCTAATAACTTGATTACTGATACCAGCTAGTTTAGCAACCGCAATAGTTGCTAGAGCATTCTCTACGTTATGGCTTCCTGGGACACCAATGTCATCTACTAACATAATATTCTCCCCTTTATAGAAAAGTTGCTTGTCTTGTACGTAAGCACCATCAACTTTTTCCGTAGTAGAGAAAGGAACGATTGTTGCTTTAGTAGTTTTAGCTAACTCTTTAGAAATACCTTGATTAAAATTAAGTACCAAAAAATCAGATGAAGACATTTGATTTTGGATATTCCATTTTGCAGCAACATAATCTTCAAAAGACCCATGATAATCTAAATGAGTTGGCATTAAATTAGTAATTACTGCAATATGAGGACGAAATTCCTTAACTCCCATTAGCTGAAAACTTGATAATTCCATAACTAGAATATCTTTATCATCCGCAGCCTGAACAACTTCACTAGCAGGAAAGCCGATATTCCCAGCTAACAAACCTCTCTGACCTCCAGCATTTAAGACTTCTGCAATCATCGTTGTCGTTGTCGTTTTCCCGTTAGAGCCTGTAATACCTATTAGCTGAGATTCTGAAACTAAGTATGCTAATTCCACTTCAGTCAAAACAGGGATTTGTTTTTCTAATGCTTTTTTGACCATAGGATTGTTATAAGGTATTCCTGGATTTTTAATCATGTAACAAAAATCCTCATCTAACAATTCTAAAGGATGACTACCACAAACCACTTTAATACCCTCTTCCAACAAAGACTGTGCTGTTGGATTTTCATCAAATGGTTTGCCATCATTAACTGTCACTATTGCTCCTAACTTAGCTAACAAACGTGCAGCGGCTTCTCCAGATCGTGCTAAACCAAGGACTAAAACTTTTTTATTTTCAAATGTTGTTATTGTTTTCATTACTCGTCCCATTCTATCATTATTATCCCTATTATTTTACCTTTAATCAGTGGCTTTTTCAAGGTAAAGGATATGTCTCTAATTTCTCAAAACAAAAGAACTTAGGAGACAAAATCCTAAGTTCATAAGCTATTTCTTCTTTTCTGACAAATTCAATGTTTCTTTAAATGCTGTATATCCTAGAGGAATCATTATAAGCCCAATATACAATTCACCTGGCAATTGAAGGATTTTAATAAAACTCATAACTGCCAAGACAAGTAATAAGGCTACCAAACCTACTAAACCAATAGCGTTCAAAGTATTACGTACTGTTTTTGGTGCCATAAAAAAGTAATATAAGGCAATCAAAAGGGCAACAATTAAGTAAAACATAGAACTCCTTTCTTATTAATCATAAATAAGAAATACTTTGGATATTATTCAGCTGATTTTTTCTTTTTATTAGCTTTGTCACGTGCTGCTTTATTTAAAATTTGTTTACGAAGACGAATAGACTCAGGAGTTACTTCCATGTACTCATCATCTGCTAAAAATTCAAGTGACTCTTCTAAAGTAAGGATACGAGGCGTCTTGATGACTGCAGTTTGATCTTTAGTTGCTGAACGGACATTTGTCATTTGTTTAGCAGTTGTAATATTGACTCCGAGATCATTATCACGAGAATTCTCACCAACAATCATTCCTTCATAAACTTCTGTACCTGGATTTACAAAGATAGTCCCACGTTCTTCAATACGCATAATTGAATATGTAGTTGCTTTACCATTTTCAATAGAAACCAAGACACCACGATGACGACCACCAATTTCTCCTTGAACAACCGGTAGATACTGGTCAAAAGTATGATTCATGATACCATATCCACGTGTCATTGAAAGAAACTCTGTTGAATAACCAATCAAACCACGTGCAGGAATCAAGAAAATCAAACGCGTTTGACCATTACCAACCATCTGCATATCAAGCATATCACCTTTACGCTCTGACAAACTTTGGATAATAGCACCCTGATATTCTTCTGGAGTATCAATTTGAACACGCTCAAACGGCTCGCATTGAACACCATCAATTTCTTTGATGATAACTTCTGGACGTGATACTTGAAGTTCATATCCCTCACGACGCATTGTTTCAATGAGGATAGATAAATGTAATTCTCCACGCCCTGAAACCGTCCATTTATCTGGCGAATCTGTTGGGTCAACACGCAAAGAAACGTCTGTTTGTAATTCTGCTAAAAGACGTTCTTCAACCTTACGTGACGTAATCCATTTACCTTCGCGACCTGCAAATGGTGAATTATTCACCAAGAAAGTCATTTGAAGTGTTGGCTCGTCAATACGTAAAACTGGTAGTGGTTCAATATCATCTGTCGGAGTTACTGTCTCACCAACGAAGATATCTTCCATACCAGAAACAGCGATTAAATCACCCGCTTTAGCCTCTTGGATTTCTTTACGTTCAAGTCCAAAGAAACCAAAAAGTTTTGTTACGCGGAAGTTTTTAGTTGTACCATCAAGTTTTGAAAGAGTAACTTGATCTCCAACTTTGACAGTCCCGCGGAAAACACGTCCAATACCAATACGTCCTACAAAATCATTGTAATCAAGAAGAGAAACTTGGAATTGAAGTGGTTCTTCCGAGTTGTCAACTGGGGCTGGAATGTGATCAATGATAGTATCAAAAATCGGTGCCATTGTTTTTTCTTGAACTGAAGGATCATCTGACATTGAAGATGTTCCATTGATGGCTGAAGCATAAACAACAGGGAAATCTAGTTGGTCATCATCAGCACCGAGCTCAATGAAGAGTTCAAGAACTTCATCAACAACCTCTGATGGACGAGCTGATGGCTTATCAATTTTATTTACAACAACGATTGGAATTAAGTTTTGTTCAAGAGCTTTCTTCAAAACAAAACGTGTTTGTGGCATTGTTCCTTCGTAAGCATCAACGACTAAAACAACACCATCAACCATTTTCATAATACGCTCAACTTCACCACCAAAGTCCGCGTGACCAGGTGTGTCCATAATATTGATACGAACATCGTTGTATGCTACGGCTGTATTTTTTGCAAGAATGGTGATACCACGTTCTTTCTCGATATCATTTGAATCCATTGCACGTTCTTCAAGCTCTTTACGCTCATCAAGAGTATGTGATTGTTTTAATAATTCATCAACGAGAGTTGTTTTACCGTGGTCAACGTGGGCAATGATCGCAACGTTACGGATATCTGTTCTTAAATTTGTCATGTTTTCCTCTATTTTATAATGTAATTCTGTTAACTTATGAATTATAACACAATTTTTCTTAAAAAACAGAATTTACACAAGTGTAAATGTTTTCATATTAACTGCCTATTTGTGATAGGAAAACTTTTCATCATTTCATTATTTATGTCATTTATTTTCTACTTTTTTCAATTTAATTCATTTCTACAAAAAGAGAAGAGAGTTATTAATAGTAACTCTCTCCTTAGTATATTACTTAACTCTACCCGTCCAGTAATTGAAACCGTCCTTTAACACGTAAAGTTGATTAAAACCTTCTTTTCTGAGTAACAAAACAATCCTTGGAATAGACTGACCACGGCTTGCGTCATATAAGAGGACAGGTTTATCTTTGCGTAAAGCCGATAAGGCAACTTTAAATTGACTTGCTGGAATGTTACGTGCTCCGAGAATATGCTTTCTATGAAAAGCACCAGCTTCTCGGATATCAATTAACTGTCCTCGTGACATTTCTTTTTGAAAAGACTCGTTATCTAAAAATTTAGCTGCCCTACGAACCCTCCAATAATTCCAAGATGCCCAAGCAACAAAAGCCAGAAGAATAACGATAATTAAAATAACAGACATATCCATATCTTATCTCCTTAACTTGCTTGTTGATTGGCTAAGCTTGCTGCACCAATAATACCAGCATCATTACCTAGTTCAGCAATCTTAATTTTAGTTGACTTTTTAACTTGTGGGAAAGCAAATGTGACAAAGTATTTCTCAACGCGACTACGTAAAAATTCACCTGCTGCTGAGACACCGCCACCAATAACCACAGAATCAGGGTTTAAAATATTTGAAATATTAGCTGCTGCCAGTCCAAGGTAACGTGATACACGTTCAACAACAGAATTAGCAAATTTATCCCCATCTTCTGCTGCTATAAAAATATCTTTACTTGTAACAGTATCACCGTTGTCAATCGCTGCTTTAATGGCAGACGAACCTTCATATTGTTCTGCGAGTTGACGTGCTACTCTAACAACACCTGTCGCTGATGCAACTGTCTCAAGACAGCCTTTGTTACCACATGTGCACGTAAATCCATTTTCTGGATCAACAATCATATGCCCAATTTCTCCACCTGCTCCTGCAACACCATGGATGAGGTTACCATCTGCGATAACACCTCCACCTACTCCTGTTCCGAGGGTTACGAAAACAACATCGGGATTATTGGCACCAGCACCTACCCAGCGTTCACCAAGTGCTGCAACATTAGCATCGTTATCAATAAAAAATGGAATTCCAACTTCTTTTTCAATAACCGAACCTACTTCTTGAGTATCAGCCCAATTTAGATTAAAAGCACCTGTTACTGTTTTACTAGTTCTATCAACAGCTCCTGGAGAACCCATACCGATACCGAGAAAGTCATCTTTTGTTAATCCATAGAGGCTCAAACGATGTTTGAGAGATTCAACGATATCAGAAACGATATGTCTTCCGTTTTCTAAAGTATTGGTCTCAATTGCCCATTTTTCTTGTACTTCTCCCTCAAGCGTCAAGATACCAAATTTAATGGTCGTTCCTCCGAGGTCAATTCCCAATAATTTCTTACTCATTTTTTATTTTCCTTCTCCAATTCTAGTCTGTGCTCTCTTCTTAAAATCAGTTCTGCTTTTAAATAGTCATCTCTACTTATCAGACCATTATCGTAGAGACGTTGCAATTCAATCTTCATAACTTCGATATCATAAAGACGTTTACCAATATAAACATAAATACCAAATTTTTTCAAAAGATTCTGCACATCGAATAAAACTTTCATATATGAATTTTAACAGAAAACCATTCAATTTTCAAGAAAATCCGCAACCGCTTGCTAATTGTTATTATGACGTTAGGCTGACTATCTATAATAGAAATCATAATCTCTTTTCTACCATTTTTCGAATATAAATATAAACTATAAAAAGGATTTTATGATTATGTCTACCATCTATTTTATTTCTTTATGCATGAGTTTTATCTTAAGTTATTATGATATAAAATACCAAGAGTATCCTATTTTTCTATGGATATTATTCACCATTTCAACGATAATTCTCACACCGATTACAAAAGTTTCTATTGTTTTATGTTTATTTGGGATTTTAGCTGAAGTGGTTGATATTAATATCGGAAGTGGAGATTTCCTTTATTTAGCCACAATTGGCTTATCTTTACCTCTTCATCAAATGCTTTTTATTATTCAAATAGGTGCTTGGTTAGGAATTATTTATTGTTTAGTTATGAGAAAAATGAAAAAAACGATAGCTTTTCTACCGTTTTTAAGTATCGCTTATATAATCGTCACCAGTTACTCTCTTTTATTCTAATCACTTTAAATTATCAGGAAAGTGATAAAGTTGTGGGTACTGGTCGCATTTTGGATTTTTAGGATGACAAATTGCACGACCAAAATAAATCATGGATTGATGAGCAGCTAGCCACTCTTCTGGCGGTAAAACCTCCATGACTCGTTTCTCAATTTCTAGTGGAGAAGCCGACTGTTTGCAAATCTGGTGGTGTTTACAAATCCGAGTGACATGAGTATCTACGGCAAAAGCCGGAATACCAAATCCAACACTCATGACCACATTAGCCGTTTTCCTTCCAACGCCAGACAAACTTTCTAGCTCTTGACGAGTTTGGGGGACTTTCCCATCAAAATGCTCTATCAATTGTTTAGCGCATTGATTTAAGAATCGAGCTTTATTACGGTAAAGCCCAATTTTAGAAATATAGGGTTCAATCTCTTTGGGATCAGCTTGTGCCAAAACTAAAGGATTTGGAAAGCGTTCAAAAAGGGCGGGAGTGACTTTATTAACAGCTGCATCAGTTGTTTGAGCTGATAGCATTACAGCTACCAAAAGCTCAAAGACATTAGTAAAGTCTAAGCTAGGTTTAGCATCTGGAAATAACTTAATAATCTCACGGATAATATATCGTGATTTTACTTTTGATAACATTTTATTCCTTATCTTTCTTTTTTATCATTATATCACGATATCTTTCAAAATAAAGAATATCAGAACTGAGGTTTGCAATCCATTAACCCTATTTTATTTTTTTAGTAAAAACTCATGCTAATTGTCTTTTGAGTTGTTGATAATCAATTTTTCCAGATGGCATCAAAGGAATTTTAGATACAATATGATAATGCTTAAACCCATACTTCTTTTCAAAATGTTCCGATAACCACTTCAAACACTCTTGTTGCATCTGATTTTCAATTAAAACAATACAGCAATGTGACTCTTGTCCATGACTTTGACTCTCTTTTGTAAATGCTACTGCATCCTTGATATAAGGGCATGTTTTTATTTTTTCAATTAATCTAGGTAAATAGAGCTTAATGCCCGATTGATTGCACCAATCGTCACCACGACCAAATAGATATAATTTGCCATCTATCAGTTCACCATAATCACCAGCACAATATTCACTTGAAAGGCCACAGATACTATACGGTGTTTTTACAAAAATTCTTCCCTCTTTAATCCTAACAGCTACATTTGGAACGATTTCTCCAACATACTGTGGCTTATCTCGGATATCACGACCATCGTACCATGACACATAATTGAGTTCACTAGCACCATAGAAGATTTTCACTGACACTTTAGGATGCTTTATATATAAACCTTCCAGTAATGAGTCAGAGACATATTGCGAAGAGGTAATAATAGTTTTATTGTCTAACGCAGTCTCCTTGCTATATTGTTCCACTAACTTGAGATAACTAGGGAGCAGATATAGATGCGTTACACCAGTTTTTTCCCATAAAGTCTGCCAGTATTTTACAGAATTTTTCTGTGTGACAACAAGCGTTCCCCCCAGTAATAAAAGGGATAGCGCTAAATTTAAGTTACCAGTAAATGAAAAATCACCTTGAATAAACAGTCTGCTATTGGAAGTGACCGAAAAATAAGCATTCTGAATGCTAAAAAAATCAGACCACGAAGCGAAGCTCCTCCACAATAGTTTAGCATCAGCTGTAGTCCCAGAAGAAAGAACACCAAAATCAGCTAGTTGAGGAGCATACTGCACTTCTTTTTCTAATCGACTTATTTCATTATGAGTAAGGTTAGGTTTACAAATAATAGGAAGAGCTTTTTGACATAACTTTGAAACAAATCTTACTAATTGGTTAAGCAGAGAGTGTGTGCTAATCACATGTTTCCTATTGTCTTGTGACGCCATATCTTGTCTGACTAAGTTATAAAATTCTCCATAACTGACCTGTAAATCACCATCAAATAACTTTTTATCGCTATTGGTTTTAACTATTGTTTTCAATGATTCAAGCATTCTTAACTCCTAAGTACTCTATTGATATGGCCATTCCGACTCCTCCTGCCCCTGCAATGGCAGTTAGACCCATAGGTTTATTTTTATATTTTAATGCCTGCATAAGATGAAGGATATTAATAATTCCTGAGCAGGCATAAGGGTGTCCGTAAGCTAATGCCCCTCCAAAAATATTGAATTTTTCTCTCTCTTCAGGATAATAATGATTAAATAAAGCATCAATCGCTGCAAATGGTTCATTCCATTCAATTGCATCATAATCCGATATTTTAGTATGAGTTTCTGTTAATAGTTTTTCCGTAGCCGTGTGAACCAATTCTGGACTAAGCTTGGGATCTCCTGCTACTTCTACAATGTGAACAATCCGGAATTCTGTTTTCTGACTCTGAAGCGTTAGAAATGCAGCAGCATCGTGCATTAAACAAACATTTCCAATAGTGAGCAAAGGTGAATTTTCCATCAATCTTGGTAATTTTTGAAAAAATGCTTCTTTTAGTTTTCTAACGCCTTGATCTCGCATCCCTTCCATTGGTAAGATTACCTCTTCTAAATAGCCACCTTGTTTAGCTGTTAAGGCGCGTTTATGGCTCAAGAATGCCAATTTATCTAACATTTCTCTTCTAAAACCATATTTTTGACAGACTCTTTGTGCCCCTTCTAACATTACAGTTTCAGCATAAGAGTCAGGAGAAAACTGAGCAACGGTATATTCTCCGTTACGATTATCTTCTTTAGCGTAACGTCTCATAGGTTGAAGAGAACTACTTTCAATCCCCCCAACAAGAACTTTTTCATTAATACCGGCACTGATTTTTAGATAACCAAAAAACAAGGCAGAACTTGATGAAGCACACTGCATATCAATCGTTTGTACTGGAATATAGGATTCATAATCAGAAAAAAGAGTCATCAAACGACCAATATTGCCCCCAGTACCAACTGTGTTCCCACAAATAATACTATCAATATTAGATTCTGATTCTATTTTTTTTATTTGATTTAAGAGGTGTGCTCCTAAAAGTTCTGGACGGTAATGTTTAAATTGCTTCCCTTTTATACCGATAGGTGTTCGTAGCCCAAAACCAATATAAACATCTCTATTCTTCATATGTCCCCCTCACACATAATATTTGATGCTGAAAAATAATCACTGTGTTATCCACTACTTGCACTGAGAATTCTTGATTCACCCTTACTGGAGATAAAAAAGTCAAATGAATCTCCTTTATTTTTCCATTTCTAACTTCCATTATTTTTTCCAATAATAGAGCCGCAGGCACAATAGCTGCTTCCCCTTGGTGAAAAGGATTTTTATCTCGCACTAAGCTAGTGAATTTTTGACATTCTTCTATTGAAATAAGACTAGCCTTCTCTTCCCTTGCAGGACAGTCACTGGATGCTAGTGACATTGGCTTAAGTTTTGGTAAATTAAGCATCCTCAAATGGTAAATCCATTGCTGATCAGTTACCGTTACCTCAAGGATTCGCTTAGAAATCCATTTAATATTATCAGATGAGCCATCCTCTCTTTGATACAAACTAAGTTCAACAATTACAAAATTAAGCGGCAAATCTCGGCACATAGCTATCGCTTTTTTAAATAGTTTTTTCATCTTATCTCCCGTCAAAATATAAGACCAGTATATCATAATTTTTTATATTGTTAACTTATTATATCGACTAAGTTTACAATACAGTTTTTTTATGCTATTATTAATTTCGTTAAAGGAGGCTATCATGTCATTTCAAACAAATTATATCCATTTGGCTGACGAAATATTATCTGGAAAGACTAGCATTTCTTATGAACAAGCGCTGGAAATTCTAAATAGCGATGAGAACTGGTGGGAAATCTACGCTGCTGCCTTATACCTTAAAAATCAAGTTAGCCGAAATAATATTCGCCTTAACGTTTTATTAAGTGCTAAGCAAGGACTTTGTGCAGAAAATTGTGGTTACTGTTCTCAATCTAAAGAAAGCACTGCTGACATTGATAAATTTGGTCTGCTTCCTCAAAATGTCATTCTAAAACAGGCTATTGTCGCTCATCAAAATGGTGCTAGCGTCTTTTGTATTGCGATGAGTGGAACTAAGCCTAGCAAGAGAGAAATTGAGCAGTTATGTCAAGTCATCCCTGAAATCAAAAAAAGCCTTCCTCTAGAAATATGCCTTACCGCTGGTTTTTTGGATAGAGAACAACTTCATCAGCTAAAACAAGCAGGAATTGACCGTATCAATCATAACCTCAACACCCCCGAAGAAAACTACCCCAACATTGCAACGACGCATAGCTTCAAAGATCGTTGTGATACTTTAGAAAGAATTCACAATGAAGACATTGATGTTTGTTCTGGATTCATTTGTGGTATGGGAGAGAGCGATGAGGGGCTCATCACATTAGCTTTCAGACTAAAAGAACTGAACCCCTATTCTATCCCTGTCAATTTTTTACTTGCTGTTGAAGGAACACCTCTTGGAAAATATAACTATTTGACTCCCATTAAATGCTTAAAAATTATGGCCATGTTGCGTTTTGTTTTTCCTTTCAAGGAATTAAGATTAAGTGCTGGACGGGAGGTCCATTTTGAGAATTTTGAATCATTAGTCACCTTACTTGTTGACTCAACTTTTTTGGGAAATTACCTAACAGAGGGGGGTCGCAATCAACATACCGATATTGAATTCTTGGAAAAATTACAACTAAATCATACTAAAAAGGAATTAATTTAAATGAAAACAAGAACAACTACCTATATTGCACTCATGGTTGCACTACTCATTGTTTTAGGTTTTATCCCAGGGATCCCATTAGGTTTCATTCCAGTCCCAATTGTCTTACAAAATCTTGGTGTTATGCTGGCAGGTGCTCTGCTTGGTAGTAGGAAAGGTTTCCTAGCTGTGGCTATTTTCTTGCTCTTAGTTGCTATTGGTGCACCATTTTTACCAGGAGGGCGGTCAGGTCTCGTAACGCTGTTTGGGCCAACAGCAGGCTATCTGCTGACTTATCCATTTGCAGCTTTTTTTATCGGCCTAGGGCTTGAGAAAGTGAAAACAACAAAACTCTGGGTTCAATTCCTTATTATTTGGATATTTGGCGTACTATTGATTGATATTTGTGGTAGCATCGTTCTTTCCTTTCAAACTTCTCTCCCCTTAACTAAATCACTATTTTCTAACCTTATTTTTATTCCTGGGGATACCTTAAAAGCATCCATTTGCTTGATTATTTATCGTAAATTTGCAGACAGATTAACTCATCTATACAACTAAATAAAAGACAGTGCCCTTAGGTACTGTCTTTTATTTATAGAGAGTCATTATCCTACACTAACACATTTTAGTCATTAATTAACGTCAAAAAGTTTTCAATCATTTTCATTCCATCAATACTCCCGATTGACTCAGGATGAAACTGCATCGCATATACCTTTAAGCTGGGGCAATGGAATGCCATGATTTCATTATCCTCATTTGATCGTGCAATAATAGCAATATTCTCTGGTAAATCAGTCACTACCAATGAGTGATAACGCATAACTTGGGTTGGACTATCAATTCCCTTAAACAAACTAGTATGGTCGTTTATTGTTACCCAACTTTGTTTACCATGCATAACGTGATTTGCTAAATTTAATCGCCCACCCAAGCACTCAGCAAGCGCTTGATGCCCCAAACAGATACCTAGAATAGGTTTCTGTCCTATAAACTGATTGATTAATTCTAATATTTTCCCAGCATCCTTTGGGTGTCCTGGTCCAGGTGATAAGACGATAGCTTCTGCGCTCTCAGCTAATAAAAAAAGGTTAGGATCATCATTTTTTATGACGAATATTTCTTTATAGACACTTAAATATTGCTTTAAATTATAGGTAAAAGAATCATAATTATCTACCAATAGTAACATTTTATAGACCTTTCCTTGTACTTTGACCTCATTATACACTAATTGTAAAATATAAAAAAGGCTCAGAGGAATAACTATTCCAACCTCTAAGCCTCACAGATTATGCCTTTTGAATAGCCTAAATTTTCTAGACCTCCATCATGCCGGCTTGTAATTGGTACATACGATAATAAGTCCCTTTTTGGTCTAATAAAGACTCGTGATTCCCACTTTCAATTATCTTTCCTCTATCAAGAACATAGATACAATTAGCATCTTGAATGGTTGATAAGCGGTGAGCAATGGCAATTGTTGTTCGACCTTGACGCATTTTTGCTAACGAATCTTGTACAATCTGCTCTGTTTCCGAATCAATATTTGCTGTCGCCTCATCTAAGATTAAAATTTTAGGTTTACTAGCCACAGTTCTGGCAAACGCTAATAGTTGGCGTTGTCCAGTTGAAAAACTTGACCCACGTTCTGAAACAGCTGAATCGTACTTATCTGGCAACTTCTGAATAAATTGATCAGCATCAACAAACTCTGCTGCGTCCTGTACCTCTTGATCGGTGATGTCTTGGTACATTTTGATATTAGATTTAATAGTGCCATGATATAAAAAGGGGTCTTGTAAGACGAGTCCAATATTCTTTCGCAATTGTTCTTGTGAGTAATCCCTAATATCCTTCCCATCTAATAAAACTTGTCCAGATTGAAATTCGTAAAACCTCATAAAGACATTAATAATAGATGATTTTCCAGAACCTGTCGCTCCTACAAAAGCAATAGTTTCACCTTTTTTAACACTAAAAGAAACATTATCAAGGATTTGTTTTTTTCCATCATATGAGAATGATACATTTTTAAATTCGATATTTCCTTCTCTCACAAAAGCTTCTGTATTTTTTTGGCTTGGTTCAAAACCTGTTTCATCAATCAGATCAAACACACGCCCTGCTGATACCATTGATGTTTGTAAGGTTGAAAAATTTTGCGTTACTTCAATTAAAGGGTCAAATAGACGATTAACGTACTGAATAAAAGCATACATTAATCCTGCCGTAAGACCTCCTTTAACTCCTGTAAATCCAAAATAAGACATAAGAACAGCATATGCTAGGAGTTTTAAAAGAGACATCGCCGGTCTTAAGAAGAGACTATCAAGAGCCATAGAACGATTGGCATACACAACATGCTCTTTGTTAATTTCCTCAAATTCAGTCTTCAAGCGCTCTTCTTGACCAAAAGCCTGTACAATGCGAATTCCTTCAATACTTTCTGATAATTTACTGTTGATATCACTAAGTAAACTTCTCGTTTTAGCAATGACAGTGACTGATTTTTTCCGATAGACATTCACTAATATAAAGATAACAGGTAACAAAAGAGCGACGAGTCCTGTTAGTTTAATGTCTAGCATCAACATAGTGTACAGAGTAACTGTAAAAATAAATATCGCCGAGATAAAACTTGATAAAATACCCGAAAACATATCAGATATTGCTTCAGTATCATTAGTAATACGTGACACAATAGATCCTGCCGGTGTCCTATCAAAATAAGACATGCCTAGCCTTTCCATATTAGCAAAAGCATCTCTACGAATATCTCTAACAATACTATAAGAAACACGCGCAAAAAAGAGATTCCCAAAATATTGAATTAAGGTCTGCAAGACATACATTGAATAATATCCCACTAAAATAAGAACTGCTGTTTGATTAACATTTGTCAGATAGTGATCAATAAAATGTGAAGCAATTAAAGGAATAATATTTTTAACAACAGTCGTCAACAATAAGAGAGATAGAGCTAATACTGTAAACCATTTATAAGGGCGTAAATAGGAGATTAATCTCTTAAAGACTTGCCATTGATTAGACTTCATCAAATGCTTCCTCCATTTCTAATTGCTGTGAGGCATACGTTTCAGCATACCAACCACCTTTATTTAGCAACTCTTGATGTTGACCTCGCTCAATGACTCTGCCGTCTCGCATAACTAAGATAAGGTCTGCGTGCACAACAGCTGATAAACGATGTGCTGAAATAATAGTCGATTTCCCTTGACGATTCGTTTTAAGATTCTCAACAATAGCATGTTCCGTTTTAGCGTCCACTGCTGATAGAGAATCATCCAAAATAAGAATATCTGGATCTAAAATCATGGCACGACTCATCGCAATCCTTTGTTTTTGTCCACCAGATAATGAGACTCCTTTTTCTCCAATTAGAGTCTCAAATCCTGCTGGCATCTGTTCAATGTCATCGTAAACATGTGCCAATTTAGTTGCTTCTTTGACAGCATTGATAGATAGAGTTGGATTTCCAAAGCGAACATTTTCTAAAATACTGGTAGCAAATAAAAACTGATCTTGAGGAATATAACCGATTAGTTGACGTAACTCAGACAATCGATAATCACGTATATCATGTTTATTTAAAGTAATTTTCCCCTGAGTCACATCATGTTCACGTAGCAATAACTTAATAAGACTTGTCTTCCCTGATCCCGTTTGACCTACCAAACCTAAGGTTTGACCTTTTTCTAAGGTGAAATGAATATCGGCTAAGGTTTCCTCATTGTCGTATCTAAAGAAATCAATATCATATCTTAATGTTCCATTGACAACAGGTTTGATAGGATTTAAAGGATCAGTTATATCCGATTCTTGCTCAAGTAGACTATTAATACGGTTATAAGAAACACTACCACGCTGTACCATATTGAACAAGAAACCAATCGCCATCAAGGGCCATACCAACATATCTAAATATGTCACAAATGTTACCAAGTCACCAACAGTAACTTGACCTTTTGAAATCATAAAAGCTCCCATAGCCAATGTTAATACGTAGGAGGCACCTATAAAAAGAAGAACTAAAGGATCAAACATGACATCATAAGTCATGGTCCGCATGTTCTTCACGAAAGTCATCTGATTAATCTCTTGAAAAGAAGCAATTTCTTGTTCTTGATAACCAAATGATTTAGTCACTTTGACGCCAGAGACACTTTCTTGCACTTTATTATTTAATTCTGAAAAGGCTGCCTGAGATTCTTTGAAGGTTTCATGGGTTTTTCGCCCCAATTTACTAGTTGCTAAGGCCATTAAGGGCAAAGGGATAACCGCAATTAATGTCATTTGCCACGAAATAGTAAAGAACATGGTGATAAGCGTTACTAATGCTGTGATAGAGGCATCCACTGCTGACATAACTCCTCCTCCTGCAAGACGTGTTAGAGAATTGATGTCGTTGGTCGCGTGCGCCATTAAATCACCTGTACGATATTTCTGATAAAAAGAAGGAGACATTTTTGTAAAATGTTCAAATAAACGGTATCTGACAACTTGGCCTAATTTGTAAGAAGTCCCTAAAATATACATACGCCAAATATAACGCAGCCCATACATAGCTAAAGCTGACAAAACCAAACCTAATAAATTCCATAGTAATTGTGGTCTTGTTAATTTTCCAGTTGTAATAGCATCAATAACTGATCCCATGATTTTAGGAGGGATAAGATTTAACACTGCAACCAAACTTAATGACAAAATCCCAATAAGATAGCGCTTCTTTTCTTCCTTAAAAAACCACCACAAATTTTTTATAATAGACATATTTTTCCTTTCTCAAAGGTTGAAAAACATCATAATTAAGTCAGAAGACCAAATCAATCAGAAGACATAAAAAGTGTTTTAAAATTCTCATTTAACAACTCTCTATTATGCCTCTATAAGCTTACTTTCGTCAACTAAAGTGATCCTTTTTAAATAGTAAAAGGCTTGAACAATATCATAGCCTTTACATTATTTTCATTTTCTAATAGTTAGAAGCCAACCTTTTATGTTTCGATAACTCCATAGGGCGAAAGGACCGCCTAAGGTATTTGTCCATAGATCGTCGATTTCAAAAACCCGATTAGCATCTATTAAAATATCTAAAACAACTTGAGTACACTCTATGAAAAGAGACATCAAGAAAGCAAGTAATATAACGCTTTTATATTTCCGTAAACTTGGCTTTAGGGATAGTAACCCTATAATGAGAGGAAACAGCAGTAAAATATTCACTACATTTTGACCAATAACCCAAAAAATCTCTTTAAAGCTAGTTAGCTGATCTAAACTACGAAAAGAATTAAATGGTACTAAAAGAGCTACAATTCTTCCGAAGCGCTGAACATTCGGAGTTGATACCCCCTCAATCATAATTTGAGGCCCAAAACACATCCTGACAATAATAAGACAATAGATAACCACTAACATCCAAACGAAACGACGACTAATCTTTGTCAATTCCCCATCTTCAGTAAGTAATCTTTTAAGCATTACCGCCCTACCTTCGCTTTTTGACGATCGCGTTTCATTGTGTTTGAACGTAATTGTCCGCAAGCTGCATCAATGTCCGTACCATGTTCTTGACGAACAACACAATTAACTCCATTTTTCTTCAAAACGTCATAGAAAGCTTCCACACGCTCTTTAGGACTACGACTATACTGGTCATGTTCTGAGACAGGATTGTAAGGAATTAAATTGACATAAGATAATTTGCGAATCTTTTTCGTTAAATCTGCTAACTCTTGAGCATTTTCTGGGGTATCGTTGACACCATTTAACATAATATACTCAAATGTTACACGACGGTTAGTCGTCTCAATATAATATTCAATAGCCGCAAACAACTTTTCAAGAGGGAAAGAACGATTAATACGCATGATACTTGATCGTAATTCATTATTTGGAGCATGAAGAGATACTGCTAAGTTAACTTGTACACCTTCATTTGCAAATTCACGAATTTTATGTGCTAAACCTGAAGTAGACACTGTAATGTGACGTGCACCAATAGCTAATCCATTATCATCATTAACTGTACGCAAGAATTTTAATACATTGGTATAGTTATCAAAGGGTTCACCTATTCCCATGACCACAATGTGACTAACGCGCTCACCTTGTCCACGTTCATCAAAATATTTTTGAACAAGCATAATTTGAGCAGTGATTTCGCCATTGTTAAGATCACGTTGTTTCTTTATTAAACCACTTGCACAGAAAGTGCAACCAATGTTACAACCAACTTGAGTCGTTACACATACTGATAAACCATAATATTGACGCATCAAAACCGTCTCAATCAGCATGCCATCAGGTAATTCAAAAAGGTATTTAACAGTTCCATCAGCAGATTCTTGAACAATACGTTGTTTTAGAGGATTGACAACAAAATTCTCATTCAAAAGTGCAATAAAATCTTTGGAAATGTTAGTCATTTCATCGAAGCTTTGCACACGCTTTTTATAGAGCCAGTCCCAGATTTGTGAAGCACGGAATTTCTTTTCTCCATGTTCAATAGCCCAAGCTATTAGTTCATCGCGAGTTAAGCTATAAATAGAGGGTTTATAGTCGGGTGTATCAGTTTTTTTAGACATAATATTTTCTTTCTTCATGGTGGAATAAACGATTACAGTTTATCCTTTTCTTATTTTTTCTTACGAATAACAAAATGCTGCTTTGCAGAGGTCATTTCCTTATCTTGCTCTTCTTTAATATGACGTTCTTGACGGCGTTTTGTGTCTTTACGCTTTTTACTTGTAAAATGAGCATTGGCATTTGACTGGGAACGATTATTTCTAGTTTGTGACTTTGATGATTGTGATTTGGATCTTGACTTACGACGCTTATGAGGTCTTTCATCATCAAATTTAATATCTCTAGGATTTGGATTCTCCAACACAAAATAAGCACAACCAAAGTTACAATACTCTTTAATATAATCTTCTAAACGTGAAATCCGGCTATTTTTTCTAATCGTACTAGCATCTTTGTAAAAGCCTCTTAGCCTCAACTGCTCGTTACCCCAATCGCCAACGATAAAATCATATTTTAATAAAATCTCAGAAAAACGTTGTCCAAAGACAGTCACATCAAAAGCTGATTTTTCATTAATAACAAGTTGAAATTCAATATCATCACTTTTAACGATATTTTCAAAGTGAATAAACTGTGGGCCAGGATACTTATTATAGTTAAGCATCTCTGGTGTCACTTCTTTTCGCATAATACTCCTTTCTCTAAAATCATTGAGAGAAACGACTAGCTTCTACTCTTTATTTATCTATTTTTCATTTATAGTGTCATATTTATTAAATAATCTGCTACCACATCTCTGAGTAATTCAGGAAAAAGCAAGTCTACTTTTTTTGTTTTTAAACACTCAAAATACGATGCAAAATAATACTGATCAACGATTACAAGAATCACTTCTTCTTTGGCATCAATATCTTTCTCATTATACACTATTTTTCCATTTTTGTAATCAAATCCCGAATGTAAAACTTCTCCAAAGTACTTGCCACGAAAGCCCATACCATGAATCTTTTGTTGCGCTAAAAATTGACCTTGTTGATAAATAGTTTCATAAATCTCTAAAAGTTCTTGACTACTCACTGTCAATTTAGCGAGACGCATTTGATGAGGTAATGATTCATGCAGATTTTTCCTCGAAAAGTCTTTTTCAAATGGCTGAACAATTAAGCCAGAATTGATAATAGCAACATCTGCACCTGCGTAAAACAGCATCGCATCCATGACTAGTTGACACGATTCTTCTAATGATAATGGTGCTGGAAAGGATATTAAACTTTCTTTTCTAAGCTGTTCTTTACCTTCTGACTCAATCTCCTTAGCCCAGTCACTGTCCGAAGGATAACCAGTTAGTTGTTTTGTATCATATGTTGAGATTAAAATATCTTTTAGTGTATGATTATCAAAAGTTATATCAATACTCCCAACAAAGCGACCATATTTACCAGCTGCTGCAAGATATGTACCGGTAATTAGCTCCCCTTCCTCAAATAAATGGTGTGTATGTGCACCTATAATAAGGTCAATTTCTGAAAATTCTTGAGCAATCCTTGTATCAAAACGAATACCTAAATGACTCATCAAAATACGACAATTTGCCTCTTTTATCTCATTTATTTGTAAATGGCATTTAAGACAGTCAATTGGATCTTCTATCGTCCACCCATTAGGTTCATAGGTTTTATAATAAGGAAAAGTATAAGCTAAAAAAGCAAGCTTAGTTCCTTGCTGTGTCTCATAAATAATGTAAGGTTTTGCCCAACTCGGTTCGATTATGTTATCTTTTAGATTACCAACAATAACCGTAAAATCTGAATCTTTGTAGACTTGGTCCAAGTCTTTTTTGGATAAACCAACTCCTTCATTATTACCAATAGTAGCAAGCTCAATACCCAGTTCATTCATCAATTGGACATTAGCCTTGCCCGAGCTTGCTTCTGTCAAAGGATGGCTTTTATCAATATTATCCCCCAAGTCAAGTGAAATCGTCTCTATTGGCTGCGCTTGATTGTCATGAAAAAATCGTTTTACCTTAGGAAAATTCTCAAAATGAGAGTGCAGATCATTTAAATGTAGTATTCTTATAAGCTCTGTCATACTATCATTTTAGCACTTTGATAGTTAAATGTCGCAAAACAAAAAAGCCGAGCAGACGCCCGAACTCTTTGAGTTTATTTTGTTTTTTTCAAATAATCAATAGCTTGCTGAACATTTTGAACTGGTACAATTTTCATCTTCGTACCTAATCGCTTAGCTGCTGCTTTTGCCTCTTGATAATTCGTCTGAACCTTTGTTTTGCCTTTTTTAGCATTTTTATCGATCGGATTATTAGGAACAAAGAAAATATCCATTCCTTTTTTAGCCGCTGAAACAACTTTCAAACCTGCTCCACCAATATCGCCAACATGCCCATTTTGCTCAATAGTACCAGTACCTGCAATCTTACGTCCTTTACGTAAATCTTCTTTAACCAATTGGTCGTAAATCGCTAAAGTAAACATTAAACCTGCACTTGGTCCTCCAACACCTTCAGTATTAAAGTCCACAGGAACATCAGATGATACTTCTGTATGGTCTGTCAAACCGATACCAATACCATTTTTACCGTTTGATAGTTTAATAACTTTACCAACCGATTCTTTCTTTTTACCTTGACTTGTGTATTGTACCTTTACTTTATCACCTAGATGAAGAGCTGCAACATATTTGATAAGTTGAGAAGAATTTTTGAAACTTTTGCCATTAACTCCTGTGACTGTATCAGCTAAATGTAATCTATCTTTAAATGTCGAATTTTTAGCTAAGTTAAGCACATAAACTCCTTTATAAGTAAGAGATACTTGCTTATTAGCTAACTTTAAAGCTTGATAGACGGACTCATTTTGAGAAGTCTCCATGTAGAATTGATTAATTCTGAGATAATCGTCATTACTAAAGCCACCTGTTGTCTCCTCTTTACTAGATAATTCTGTAAAAGGAGTTAACCAAGCATAAAGAACCTGAGCTGGCGTTGCTTGACTGACAGAAACCGCTACAAAATTGTACGAACCCTTAGCTTTATCAGCCTTTTTATTCACTTTCAATACCGAACGGATATCATAAGCTCCACCTGGCATTTCCAAATAATAAGGTAGCCTCACCACAAGGCTTGCTAATACTAACAATAAAAAAGCAAAACCTATAATCCACCATTTAAGCAGACCTAGTAAACTTTTATGTTTTCTTTTTGGATCTTTATTCTTCACTCATTTTCTCCACTTCTCTAACAACACTCTTTGGAACAAAAGGCTTCACAGAAGCCTTAAAATGTATCAATTCACGGATGCGACTAGATGATATCGGACTCAAAGATGGCGACGTTGATAAATAAACTGTCTCAATATCATCTGCCAACTGTTTATTAAAAAACTCCAAATTGGCTTCATAATCAAAATCCTGGCTATTACGCAGACCTCGAACAAAATATTTTGCTCCCACTTCCCTTGCTAAGTCAACAGCTAGTCTATCTTGCGCCACTAAAACTGAAACATTCTTAAACTGACGGATAGCTTCTTCTAACATTTTTTTACGGCACTCAATCGAAAAGTAACCTTGCTTCTCAAGGTTATAAAATAACCCAATGTAAACATGATCAAATAGATAGCTGGCGCGCTCAATAATATCTAAATGTCCATTAGTAACAGGATCAAATGAACCTGTAAATAAAGCTTTCTTTGTCATTCGTCGTCATCTCCACAATAATACAACCATAAAAAGACTACCACAGGAATCAGGCGAACAATGTCTATTGCCTCAAAACCGTTAGCTATCCAATTGATAAGATTTGGCAAAAAAGTAATCATTGCCATTAATAGATACAATGGATTTTTTGTTCTTGATAATGAACAAACTCCTTCATCATTTTTGAAGTGATAATGTTTTAGCAACTCTTCTAAATAGTGAAGGCGCAACAACAAATAAATCAATATGACTAAGATGAGAATAATCATCACTAACTTGTAATCCATACCAAAGCCTCCTAACGAACGTAGACCGTTACTTTAGAAATGCCATAAATTTTCTGTTTCCATATCCCAAAAGAAGCAATTTCTTCAGGTAAATCAACTGATTTGTCCGTTTCACAAACAATCATGATATCATCGCCTAATAAACCCTTGCTATCCATGATTTGGATTTGCTTTACAATTTCTTCCTTAGCATATGGCGGGTCCAACAAGACCAAATCAAATTGTCCCGTTAATTGTTCTAAAGCACGGTTGGCTTCCATTTTTAATAATTGAAATTGCTCCGGACTCTTAGTCATTGCAATATTTTCTTGAATAACGACCTGCGCACGCCTGTCTTTTTCAACTAGGACAGCTTGGTCCATTCCCCTTGAGATCGCCTCAATAGCTAAGCTACCACTGCCAGAAAAAAGGTCTAAAACACGACCACCTTCAAAAAAAGGACCAATCATATTAAAAATAGCGCCTTTAACCTTGTCAGTTGTTGGACGAGTTGTTTTTCCATCAAGCGTTTTTAAAGGACGCCCTCCAAATGTTCCTGCTACTACTCTCATAACCACTATTATAACAAAAAATAAGGTAGAGTTATCAAAAAAATTGCTTATAACAAACAGAGAAGATAGTACCTCTTTTCCTTCTTTTTTGATATGATAAGCTAGCAGTAAGAGAAACGAGGTTCCCATAATGATTAAAAAATTATTATTAAGTTTAATAGCCATATTATGCCTTACAACGCTAAAATCAAACTTAAGTAGCGCTGACACCATGACTATTTCTCAACAACAATACCAACACATGATAACAAATAGTGACTTAATCGCCATCACAGATAAGGCGTTAGTAAGCAAAAGTCAACAATCTGAAGCGACTATTTTTATAGGACGTCAAACTTGCCAATATTGTAGAGCTTTCTTACCAAAATTATTAAAATCTAAAGCCACACTTCATTCAAAAATTTACTACCTTGATAGTCAAAAATACAAAGGGAAACGATTGAAGAGTTTTTTCAAAAAGCATCATATTACCACTGTTCCAAATTTAGCACATTATCAACGAGGAAAAATGACTAAATATCTTGTTCAAGGAAGCCAAGCTACACCTCAACAAATCCAAACTTTCTTAAGCCAAAAATAAACTTATTGTTAAAATCAGCCAAACAAAACTGCTTGGCTGATTTTTTATAATATATTTTCAAAGGTGTCTCTGACTTCTTTTGGCCAGACACTTGACTGTACTTCTCCAATATGTTTTTTACGAAGCAAGAACATAGCTAATCGTGATTGACCAATTCCCCCACCAATAGTCAAAGGGAAGAAACCACGTAATAGCATCTTATGCCACTCAAACTCTAAACGACCTTCATCACCGGTGAGAACAACTTGACGTTTAAGAGCATCTTCATCAACTCGAATTCCCATTGATGATAGTTCAAAGGCAGTTCCAAGCTGTTCGTTCCATACTAAAATATCACCATTGAGACCTTTAAAACCATTTTCTGATGGTGTTGTCCAGTCATCATAGTCCGGTGCACGACCATCATGTGGTTTACCATCTGCTAACTCTCCACCAATACCAATCAAAAAGACTGCGCCATACTCCTTAGCGATGGCATTTTCACGCTCTTTAGGGCTTAAGTCTGGATATTTTTCTACCAATTCTTCTGTATGAATAAAGGTAATACGCTTTGGTAAAATGGATTCAATATCAAAACGAGCTTCCACGGCAAGCTCTGTTAGGCGGATAGCTTTGTAGATTTTTTCCACAGTTTCTTTTAGGTAGTCCAAATTACGTCTACCATCAGGAATGACCTTCTCCCAGTCCCACTGATCTACGTAAACTGAGTGTGTTGGATCAAGAGAATCTTCATCTGGACGAAGAGCTTTCATATGAACGAAAAGACCTTCTCCCTCATTAAACCCAAATCTTGCCAAAGTATGACGTTTCCATTTAGCCAATGAGTGAACGACTTCAAATTCAGCTTCAGGTATATTAAGGACTTTCACCGATACAGGATGTTCAATACCAGATAAATTATCTTGCATACCATCCCCGACCTGACTAAGAATAGGTCCTTGCACTTCGACGATTTCTAACTTATCAATCAAATATTGTGTAAAAGTATTTTTGACAAAAGAAATCTCCTGTTGCTGATGAATAAAGCTTTTCTTCATATGTTCCTCCTTAAATTATAAAATGTTAGAGCTATTATACTCCTTCAAGTAACAAAATGGAAGAGGAATTGTAGAATTATTCTGACTTTTTTACAAGTTTTTTTCTGAAAGTCATTACTCTAGAATTGTTTTTGCCATGACTTGTCGCAATTCCTTGGTCATTCGCCGTGGTCCTCTCACAGTCTTAACGCCGTGTTCTGCTAAAAATGCCACAGGATAGGTAGAATCTTCAAATTGCCTTATCAGTTTGAGTCGCATATAAGCTTTGACATCTCTTGCTCCTAAGTAAGTACTTGTTTTAAGGTCACGTTCTATTACTTGACAGACATAGCGCAAAGCACGAATAGGTGCTGTAATATAAATAAACACATAATCTCCCACCGCAATCTTTCCTTTTTGAGTCCAATCAATCAATTGATGCTCTGCAAACTCCTTATCAATATCGTAAAATTTAGGATTAGCAGGAATAATCCAAAACTCTGGCTCAGAATTTGATTTTTTATTGGGAGAAACAAGCTTACGACTATCTGATACCAATTTAAAAATTTCTATATCAGACAAAGTATTGTCTAAAACGATAGATACCCAAGTCTTTTTAGACATATGATAAGAAGGATAAATACCTTCTTTTTGTAAGAGTATTTCCATATCTTGAGGATTGACTTTAATATTCAAAACTTCAACCTCATCTTCTGACAGTTGAGCTGGAACATTTTCTAGTTTCCCCATCTTCAATGGAAAAAGCAGAGCATACCATTTACCTGATACACGATAGGAAGCATATTGTGGGTGCTTCGCAAATGGATAATCAACTGAATCTTCAAAAGTTTTAGCTATCTTCTCCGCTAAACGATTACTTTGATCTTTGGTAAATAATAAGTCCTTACAACAAGAATCTGAAATATCACCTAATATAGCCATATAAGCCGATCGTACTTCGCCAACAAACGAACCATTATAATTTGCTGCTCGAAGCGGTAAATATTCTTCTTCAAGTGCCGAATCAATAACCTTACCAGCTATCTTTCCATCCAATGAAATCGTGATAATAGCTTTAAAGTCATTATCCATAAATGTTTGACAATAGATATACTCTTGGTCAGATTTGATAAATCCAAACTCCTCAAGCGATGAAAAAATAAAACGTTTTTTCCGGAAAAAATCTGATTCTATTGACATAGTAACCTCTCTATTCACTGTACATTATCCTCTATTATGTCGTTTTAAGAGTTAGAAAGCAAGCTCAAAGTCAAAGATGAATTCTAGTTTCTTTGTACAAAAAAAGCATGTTGCCATGCTTAAAACTAAACTAATTGATATCACCCTCTTATTAATTCTCTATTTATGTTTGGGATGATTATCCTCTTTATGGACATAAATGTACATAACAATAGAGAGCATAATAGTAATGATAGTCGTAATTAAATTAATCAATACCCAGACAGCATCAACACTGTCAAAAGGCAACTTAACATTCATTCCATAAAAGCTGGTAACCATAGCAATAATGGAAATACCAATGGAAATAATTGTTAAGGTAGTTACATTGTCGTTAAGGTTATTGCTGAGGACATTATTATAAGAAGAAGAAAGTTCTTGGAAAACCTGTGAATTTAAGGAACACATGTTAGATAATTGTCTTGCTTCAATAATAGCATCTTGAAGTTGTATCTTTTCATTTCTAGTATTCTCTTTATCTTGCTCAATGTTTTGTAAATCGGTCAGCATTTCAAAATTTTGCTTAGTTCCCATCATCAAGTGTACAGTTCCACTTTGTAAATTTGCCAGCCTTGCCAAGTTCGATTTGTTTGGTCTTTTACGCAAATCATTGATTAGTTTATCTCTTTCTTCAGAAATAGTATCTAAAACATCAAAATATTGCTTTGAGAAAACAGTCACTAATGATAATAAGAGGTGTTTCGGCGAATCTACCTTTTCAACGCGATTAAGTGCTTTTTTTACAAGGTTAATATTTTTATGATTAGCTAATACAAACAAGCCATCTTCTTTCAAAAATAGAGTCACTGGTATCACTCTCGGCACATGACGAACATCATCAACGTGACCTTGCGTATCCAAAAGCTGGTAAACAAGTGTCAAATGCTCCTCAATATCACGTACGAAAGAAGACTCATTTTCATCACGTGCATAAGCCAGCAATTCTGAAGGTAAAAATCTCTCCTCTTGCAAGGATAGTTCGTCAACATTAATTATCTCAAATCCAAAATCGCTCGAAACCATAGAAGCACCTCACTCTAAACTTGTCTACATTATGAAACAAAAATCGAGAAAAAACAAGTAGAAAACCCTTTTAAATCTAATTAACCTTATGAGAGCAAAACAAAAAAGGACTACTAAAATAACATCTAGTACTCCTTATTAATATGCTAGATAGCCAGCATCATTTCCCCCATGAACGGTATAAGTCTTCTATAATCTTAACACCTGACAGCGTCAACTGAGGCGTCATGATATGACTTACCCTTTGCCCTTCTAAAATCATTTGACTAACATGATAAGCTTCTTTCTCAAAATCACTAACCATGTCAACTTGAATCGTTTGCGCACTAGTATCATTTCTCACCAATTTTGCATGAGTAGTTTTCCAAAAATGTGGAATGATTAGACGACCTTCAGTTCCATAAATAATCATTTCATGCGGTAAATTTAAACGTGTTGTCAAGAAGATATCTACGAGGACCCCATTTGATAATTGCAAGAGTAGTTTGGATTGACTATCGCTTTGACCTTTTGGAAAAGTCGCAGTCCCACTAGCATGAGTTATAGTCGCATCAAATAGATATTGTAAATAAGACAGGGCATAGGGCGCCATAAAATGCACTGTTCCTCCACCTAACTCAAGTTCTCTAAACCATGTTACATGGTCAATGTTTGGGTAGGCTGTTGTAGATGAGATGGAGATCACTTCTCCTATTTCACCAGAGGCAAGTAATTTTTTAATCACTTGTGTCATCGGAATAAATACCGAATAGCATCATACTCCATGTATTCATCGTTAACCGATTTTATCTCCCCTGGCACTTTAAAAACATAACTAGAAAGTGTGTTAACAATATCACAATCAGACTGTGTTTTAAAGGTAATGACTCCATTTTCCATCACAGTCTTTGTAAAGTATGATTTCAATGGTGTCTTTTTGTCTTTCGGATAGGCAAAGGAATGGAACATGATTCCCAAGTCGATATTGACACCATTATAATACGACACAGCAGCCTCATACTCTTCTTGGCTAATATCATCTACAAGACCTACACTCTCTCTTGTACCCAAAAACACATCACGACGTCCACCTTTACGAATAGAACGCTCCATAATGGCTTCATGTTTAGCTGGAAGTCTGTCTGAGTTCAAATCTTTTCTATCTTCATTCCAAATAAAATGAAATTTGATTAGATAAACAACATCACTCAAATAGGATACATAACTTAAATCTGCACTATAATCATGTAACAGAGCCCTGACACCCTGTAATTCGGTTTGAATCTGGTTAATAACCTTAACCTCTGTGACAATATTAGTAAAGGTCGGCTTATAATAGATGGCATCAACTATACCATTCAGCGCCTGTCTAGTTGGAACCGAATAGGATGCACGTTCCAATCCCCTTTTGTGGCTGGATTTGTAAAAAGGGCTCGCTGACCACTTACTCTCACGTAGAAGTCTCTAGATCTGTACAAGATATTTTCCTCCTTTTGTTTTTTTATAATCTAATTTTATTAAATAGTCTAAATTGATAATAATTATTAATGATGATTGGCAGGTTAACAAGATCCTCTACCGACTTTTTGTTAATCTGCTTTCGTTTTGAGTTAGAAGTAAAAGCTAGCTGAATCGTATTTAACTCCTCTTTCCGTGTCATAATACTCCGACGTCAAAACCAGAATCTGACCATTTAGATAAGATTTTGTTGCCTCAAGGAGAGGATCGTTCTCGCGGACATTAACCGTAAAAGGTTGTAACTCTTTTAGTAATGATTTTATCGTTTGATAATCTTCTGCTGATAAAAAATGTGACGTACCTAATTCTTCTAAATAAGCCAATTTTTTCTCAGCATCGCCATAAGGTACGAGAATTCCTATCATATCATTATTGATGAGGTTCATTTTGGCTCCTGCTGTTTTAAAAGCTTGTTTTAACTTACCTTTGAACTTTTTATTTGCCGTCTGATAAGTATTAAGGCTTAAATAGTCGTAGATTGATATGTTGTCTTCCAAAGGATAATCCATCAGCCCTTGATTATTGGCATAATAATACTCAAAAAAGTCACGGTTTAAAGTTGAGATATTGATTGGAGACCCAATCTTATAAAGAATAGATTCTGTGGCTTCTTTTTTAGCTTTTATTTCTGTCAGCCTAGAAATATTTTCCTCTTCATTGGTCAGATTGACAAGAGTGACCTGACCTTTATCTCGTTTGCCTTCTCGATTACATCGTCCAGCAGCCTGAACAATAGAATCAATCCCTGAATAGGAACGAATGACACAATGAAAGTCAACATCTACACCTGCTTCTATTAATTGTGTGCTAATACAAATAATAGGGGTATTATTTTGTAACTCCGTTTTGATCTTAGCGACCAAGTCAAGCCTATGCTGCGCACACATATTCGTCGAAAGCTGATAGATCGGTCTATCAGTCATGTCTTTGAGCATAGTATAGCAGTTATGAACCGTTTTTTTCGTGTTAAAAATAGCAAGAACTGAGTTTTCCTCTCCTAAAATAAGATTAATAACATCAGTCAAGTAAACTTTCTGATCACTATCATCAAATTTTCTAAGCTCTGTCCTTGAAAAAATCTGTTTTTCTTCAATCGTTAACTCAACTATTTCAGCTAATTCTCCCAAATTCCCTCCATAACAGATACGATGGTCAATCTCTGAAGAATCATAAGCAGGTTGTGTTGCTGTACAAAGAACGATGGTTGTATCCATAACTTTATTAAAAAAATTCATCGTTAAATTAAACAAAGTGGTGACTTCAATAGGCAGTGACTGAACTTCATCTAGAATCACAACACTATTAATCAAACTTGAAAAACGTCTCAAATTAGCCGATTTTGTTTTAAAAAGCGTTTGGAAAAATTTAACCATAGAAGTCAAGACTACTTGACTGTCCCAGCTATCAATAAGATAAGCTGACAATAAACTGTCCTTGTCATCATCTTCATTAGCCTGTTTAACCATATTGGAATGGTGTTCTAAAACGCCAAGGTCACCCGTAACTTTTCTAATTTCGGAAGCATTTTGCTCAAGAACCGAAAGAAAGGGCGTTATGTAAAAAAATCTTGATTTGTCTTGATGAACTAATTGGTGAAACGCATAGCGCATACTAAGATTAGTCTTGCCAGATCCTGTCGGTAAATCTAAGCGATAGATCCCTTTGGAATCCCGTTTACCTCTTTCTTTAACACGCTCAGCAATTTCTGTCCGAATAGTATTCAACTGATTGTTTGGTCGTCCAAAGCTAGCATATTTTTGTTCAATGGCTGCTAAATAAGAATGTTTTAGAGAGGATCGCTCTGTTTTATCCATAGGACTTATTTTAAGACCATAGGCATTTACTGTGTCCAAAATATCAGCGTTTTTTAAGAGCGACAAGTAAAGTCTCACCATACAAGACTGATAATAATCCCACTCACTATTATCTTGCCAGTTTAAGGAAGACATAGCTTGTTGGTAATTATCAAAAGCTTTATCAATAAGCTCCCCTAAATCTTTGTAGCCGTAATCACACAATTTTTCTTCTAATTTTATAGCATACCCTTTAATATCTTCGTGATAGTGATAATCATCTAAGTCTCTGCTGATACGTTTTTTAAATTTATTAAAGCTATAATATTCAGCATCGTCAGAACAGTAGCAAAAATCATACATCCCATGATGAGCCGAGATAACATAACCCACCATTTCATTTAATGTCATTCTCTCATCTTTATTAACCCCTCAGCTTTTTAGATGAGGCCCAATAATAGAGCATAAGTATTTTGCCCCTGCATAAGAATGATCAACATGTCGATTTGGATTATTTAATAATTTATTTTGAAAGGCTCGATCAGCTTTGCCTAGATAGTGGTATAGATCAATTAAAAAAGCACATCTCCTTGACCAATTATAGATGCTTCCTGTCGACTAAAACAGGCCACATGCCATAAGTGCTCATCTAAAGACTGCTTTTTTTCAGATTCTTGTTCTATTTTCTTTTGATAATGTGCCAACGTTTCCTTAGTCATCATCAACCTCTCTCTCTCATCCATAACTCATATCCCTCAATGATATACTAACATTTTTGAAAGGAATTGTAAACGGATACAATTCTTTGTAGTTTCAAAAAATAAGTTTAAGTATTTACTATTTTGGGATAAGATTTTGGCAATTATCAAGAACTAAGGCGTCACGTAAATAGAGAACACTTTCATGAAATGGCTGATTATCAATAGTGAAACTAGATTCTCTTAGATACTTATTTAGAAAAAACGTTACTGTCCTGGTATTTCCTTCATGGAAGGGATGGATTTGCCAAATACTAAAAATAAAACTTTGGATGTGAGAAATCATTTCTTCTTTAGCCAAGCCTTGATAAGAGAATTGCTTCTCTGGTTGAAAATCATAGTCAAGTGTTGTTTGAATCATGGTATAGTCTGAATAGATAACGGTAGCTCCAAAAAGAACTGGCTCATCTTTGGTAATATTCGTTTTTCTAAATTTCCCAACCGGAATCAATTGGTCAAAAACACCCGTAAATAGTTCTTTGTGAGTGGACAATATGGTTGCCGGACTGAATGAAAAACCAGTACGTGATAATAGGTTGACTATTCGTAAGGCAACCAAATCAGCTTCTTTAGTTGAGGCACCTACCGTCTCATGGTAATGAGTGATTTCTTCTAAAACTTCCATATAAGAATAGTCCCCACATTTCTGTTTCTCTGCCAAAGCAACCACATAGAATGAGGGAACTAATCCATCAACTTTTTGCAGATCAAAACCAGTCTGCCAAAGGTCTCTTTTCGTTTCATATGGTAGATTGGGACTATCAATGTTGTAAGTTGTTTGCATAGAATCCCCCTAAAAGAGACATTGTTACGATAATTGTTGGGAACAATAGAGTTAGCAAGTAGAAATAACAATGATTGATTTTTACCATAAGTCAACAAAAATCGCTCTAATATTATGACTTTAAAGTTAATTCAGTCAAAATCTTTTCAATACGAGAAAGAGCCCTGTCGCTTAGACTGACGTTCTAGCGGTAGGGCCCTATGGAAGTAGTGAATGATTTTTATTATTTCACCAACTTCTTCATTTCTTCAATACGTGCTATGGTTGCGTCGTATTTAGTTTGGTAGTCGGTCTGTTTATCTTTTTCTTTTTGGACGACTTCAGGTTTGGCGTTGGCTACGAAGCGTTCGTTGCTGAGTTTTTTGCCTACCATGTCCAGTTCTTTCTGCCATTTGGCTAGTTCTTTTTCAAGTCGTGCTAACTCTTCTTCTACGTTGAGGAGGTCAGCAAGTGGGAGGAAGATTTCAGCTCCTGTGATGACTGATGACATGGCAAGTTCTGGTGTGGCAATAGCTGAGCTGATTTCAAGTGTTTCTGGGTTTGTGAAACGTTTGATGTAGTTACTATTGTCTTTGAAGAAGCTTTCGAGTTCGCTGTCACTTGTCTTAACCAAGATAGTGATTGGTTTAGATGGAGCAACATTGACCTCTGCTCGGCTATTACGCACGGAACGAATAAAGTCCTTCAAGCTTTCAACTCCCTTGTGGGCAGCAGCATTTTCAAAGGCTGGGTTAACCGTAGGGTAAGCAGCTGTTACGATTGAGCTATCTGCATACTGACCAAAGATTTCTTCTGTCACGAATGGCATGATTGGGTGGAGAAGGCGCAAAATCTTGTCCAAAGTGTAAAGAAGAACAGAACGTGTAACAACTTTCTCATCTTCATTGTCACTATAAAGAACCTCTTTTGTTAACTCAACGTACCAATTAGCAAATTCTTCCCAGATAAAGTTGTAAAGGATGTGACCAGCAACACCAAATTCAAACTTGTCAAAGCTTTCAGTAACTTTATCCACAGTCTCATTTAAATTGTGGAGAATCCAACGGTCTGTTACATTTCCAACTTGACTATTAACAACTTTTTCCACATTTTCTCTGGCTTGATCCAACGTTAAACCTTCGTTATTCATAAGGATATAGCGTGAAATGTTCCAAATCTTATTAATGAAATTCCACGAAGCATCCATTTTTTCGTATGAAAAACGTACATCTTGACCAGGGGCTGAACCATTTGAGAGGAACCAACGAAGGGCATCCGCACCATATTTCTCAATGACATCCATCGGATCAATCCCATTGCCAAGTGATTTAGACATTTTACGTCCTTCTTCATCACGGATGAGTCCATGAATAAGAACATTTGAGAATGGTTGGCGTCCTGTAAATTCAAGAGATTGGAAAATCATGCGCGATACCCAGAAGAAGATGATATCGTATCCAGTTACCAAGGTTGACGTTGGGAAGTAGCGTTTGAAGTCAGCTGCTTCGGTGTCTGGCCATCCCATTGTTGAAAACGGCCATAAAGCAGAACTAAACCATGTGTCTAGAACGTCTTCATCCTGTGTCCATCCGTCACCCTCTGGAGCTTCTTCTCCAACATACATCTCACCATTGACGTTGTACCATGCAGGAATTTGGTGTCCCCACCATAATTGACGAGAGATAACCCAGTCATGGACATTTTCCATCCAGCTCATAAAAGTATCGTTAAATCGTGGTGGATAAAACTCTACCTTGTCTTCTGTATCTTGGTTGGCAATGGCATTCTTAGCCAATTGATCCATCTTGACGAACCATTGAGTAGATAAACGTGGTTCAACCACAACGCCTGTTCGTTCTGAATGACCAACAGAATGAGTCATTTTTTCAATTTTTACTAAGTTTCCTAACGATTCTAATTTAGCGACTACTGCCTTACGAGCTTCGAAACGATCCATACCATTAAATTCATCCGCAAGTTCATTCATAGTCCCATCATCGTTCATAACGTTAACTTGTGGTAAGTTGTGGCGTTGACCTACAGCAAAGTCATTAGGGTCGTGAGCCGGCGTAATCTTAACCACACCTGTTCCAAATTCTGGATCAGCGTGTTCATCAGCGATGATTGGAATAGGTTTATTGATGATAGGAAGGATAACATTTTGACCAATCAAATCTTTGTAACGTGGATCTTCTGGATTTACCGCTACAGCCACATCTCCAAACATAGTCTCAGGACGAGTTGTTGCTACTTCTAGGGCGCGTGAGCCATCTTCCAGCAGATAATTCATATGATAGAAAGCACCCTCAACATCCTTGTGAATAACTTCAATATCTGAAAGGGCTGTGCGAGCTGCTGGATCCCAGTTAATGATGAACTCCCCACGATAGATCCAACCTTTATTGTACAAATCAACAAAGACTTTTCTTACCGCTTTTGAAAGTCCCTCATCAAGGGTAAAACGCTCACGGCTATAATCAACCGAAAGACCCATTTTTCCCCACTGAGATTTAATAGTTGCTGCATACTCGTCTTTCCATTCCCAAACTTTATCTAGGAATTTTTCACGACCAAGATCATAACGTGAAATGCCTTGCTCACGAAGGCGCTCCTCAACCTTAGCTTGAGTGGCTATACCAGCGTGGTCCATACCTGGAAGCCATAGTGTATCAAAGCCCTGCATACGCTTTTGACGAATAATGATATCTTGTAGAGTTGTATCCCAAGCGTGACCCAAGTGCAATTTACCCGTAACGTTTGGTGGTGGAATCACGATAGAATAAGGCTTAGCCTCAGTATCCCCTGATGGCTTGAAAACATCTTGGTCAAGCCAAGTTTGATAACGGCCTGCCTCAACCTCGGCAGGATTGTATTTTGGTGACAGTTCTTTTGACATATAGTGTCCTTTCTAATTCTCTTATTTAATCAAGGTTGGCTCATAAGTTACTGATTTCAGATTTATTCCCCTTACTAAAAAATTATCATAACCGAATTCAAATTTTTGTTCATAAGTTCTGCCTGATGAATCACAAAATTTAATTTTAAACTCTATACAATGATTCTGATTCTCTGTCTGTTCTAGTGCAGTTGTACTCAAAAATATAGAATCATTTGGAATAGCAAAAGTCTCACTAAAATAATCATATATAGCATGTGTCTGTTTAGTAGGTATTGTTCTAAAATACATTGGATTTCCATCTTGGTCGGAGTCAATAGGATTGGTCATAATCTTTGTAGCTGTGCCTCTCCCTACATTTGTCAGACATATTCTAGCAATCAATTTTCCTCCTTCAACGTAAGTACTTGATTTAGTTTTGCTAAATTCAAAATAGGGTTTGAAATTTTCTTGACTTTCAAAATTAAACTGCAATTCACTCACTTTTTGTTGATACTCTGCAAACTTTTTTTGAAAACTCTGAAATTCTTTTAACTCATCTTGAGCTAGTCTGTTAAATTCATCCTGTTCAGCTTGTCGAATATCATCTTGTTTGTTTCTTTTTAATTGGGCTAACCATGAAAAAAATCCAAACACTAAAGTTAGACAAAGTGATACAAAAGCAACTTTATCATCATTATATAGTGTAATTAACCAATTAAAAAAATCATTCATTTTCTCCCCTCCCACTCACTCCTCAGCAAACCATATATCAAATTGACACAGCGATTGCCTTGATTATCCTTACGATCACGGATGGTTGCTTCAAGGGTGAAGCCTAGTTTTTCTGCCACGCGCCGGCTTTGCTTATTGTAATCATAGCAGCGGATTTCGATTTTGTGGAGATTGAGGAGGGTAAAACCGACTTCAATCAAAGCGGCGACAGCTTCTGTCATGTAGCCATGACCCCAGTAGTCAGGATGAAGCAGATAGCAAATCTCGAAAACATCGTCTTCATGGCGATGGTTAAAGGCGCAAGATCCGATAATCCGATCACTTCCTTTAACGGTAATACCATAACCAGATGGTAATTTTGCCTTTTCCAGATTTTGATAGTAGCGATTTTCAAAATAATCGTACTCATCTTCTAAAGAAGCTATTGGGCTGAGTCCTGCTGGATAGGCAACCTCTTCCAAGCAAACGTAATCAAACATGGCTGGGACATCCCCCACCGTTCGCTGACGCAAGATAAGCCGATCCGTTTCTAGTTTTGGTAATGCTTTGCCATCGAAATCTTCTAGAATCTGCATATACTTCAATCTCCTCACTCCTAAATACAAAAAATCCCTGTCAATTCTGACAGGGACGAATTTCGTATTACGATTTCCGCGGTACCACCCAAATTCGGATAATAACATCCGCAACTCGTTTTGTTTCAATTATTGGACTTAGCAACAAGCTTTGACATTTGTGCGGATTTCTCAGTATGACCGCTTCCTGTGACAAATGGGATTTCAAAACACCTCTAAGTTAATTTTATTCTAGCAAAATAAGACTACTTTCGCAAGGTGAATCAAATCATTTTGCAAAAACAGCACCATTATCAACTAACTGTTTAATAGCTGCTGGACCAATACCTTTTAGTGCTAAAACATCTGCTTCACTTACTTTCGCAAACGCTTCAAGGCTGACAAGGCCAGCTTCTTTTAAAACATCTTGTTTATTAGCAGTTAAACCTTCTAAAAGATCGACTACCTTTGGCGCTTCAGGAGCCTTTTTTTTCGGTGATACGACTTCTTGTAAAGTTTGAGATAGTCGAACATCCTTCCAATTGATCCCTTTAGCTTTCAAAAGCTCTCTTTTTTTATTCGGTTTAATACGCTTTGCCATTGTATAATGCTTTCTCCTCATTTATGAAATCTATCATAGTATCTAAAAACTACTATAACAATGTATCATAGAAATGCCTATTTGACAAGCTTTCTAGCGATAAACCTTTTAATAATGACGTTGTCCAAAAAGACCATCAGGCAAATCATGGAAAGATTTTTGGTTATGATAGTTATTAAATTTCCCTTGCAAAAAGCGATAAGCGTCTAACTTACTCTCATAACGAATATACGCATCTGCTGCTCGCTCATCCTTATCTTCCTCTAAAACTTTCTTTGCACTGTCCATTGCCATTTGGTTGATACTTATTTGCGATTGTAACCACTCTTCAAAGTCTTTTAAAAATTCTTGTTCGTATGACATGATATTCCTCTTTTTTAGTTTTTTTCATTATAACATATAAATTAAATACTCAAAAAATCATTATATCAAAAATAAATTATGATTTTTCTGACAGATATAAAAACAACTAGTTTTATCTAAGGAAGACCTTTTGAGATGTATGGTTCTCTATGCCATTCTAGTTTTGGCATCACACCCCTAGTTAAAAGAAAACGCTCTCTAAAATTCATCACTTATACCATTCAATCACTATTACTCCTTGTTATCTTAGCATCTATGTGTTATAATTAAGAAAAAATGATATTACTATTAAAAGAAAGAGGTGATCTTATTGTCACATAAAGAAATTGGACATCAATTCTTAGCACGACTAGGAAAAAACGCTTAAGACCAGGAGGTGTCCAAGCAACGAATTGGCTTATCAAAAAAGGACACTTTAGTGCTGACAGTCGTGTTCTAGAAGTAGCTTGTAATCAATGTACCAGTGCCATCGATATCGCTAAAGCATTTTCCTGTCACATTACAGCGCTTGATCTAGATAGTAAAGTAATAGAAAAGGCCAAAGAAAATGTCAAAAAGGCCCAATTAGAAGAATTTATTGAAGTTATTCAGGGAAATGCACTCAGACTGCCCTTTCCTGATAATAGTTTATCGTTATCAACGAAGCAATGTTAACGATGCTTAACAATTCAGCTAAGGAGAAAGCCATAAAAGAGTACTTACGTGTCCTAAAACCTGGTGGACGTTTACTCACACATGATGTTTCTTATCAAGATGAAGACACTGCCAAGCTGATCGATCAACTTAGACATACTATGAATGTTAACGTTGCTCCTCTAAAAATAGATGATTGGCAAAATTTATTCTTACAAAATGGTTTTTAAAGTTCAGAATATCAATTTGGAAAAATAAGTCTTATGTCCCCGTTAGGAATGATTAAAGATGAAGGTTTATTCAATACCATTAAAATCATCAGCCGGGGACTGAAAAATGAACGATGCCCTCATCCAAAATTAATAAATGTTTTGGAAAGAAAACTTGAAATTATCCTTGGTGATCAGAAACATATCCTTGAAAAAGATAGCCTTATTAGCCTCTCTCCACAAGAAACACACCATTTAAGAGCTATTGAAAATAGTAAATTTCTCCAAATAGAATTAGACTAAAAAAACGACTATTTTTCTAAGTAAAGAAATACTTGATTTCGTCAAAATCTTATAGTATCATAGAAAAGTAGCCGCTATAGTTAAATGGTATAATAGAGCAATGGTAATGCTCAGTTCCGAGTTCAATTCTCGGTGGTGGCAGAAAATATATGAGTGAAACCTTATTATAATAGGGTTTCTTTTATTTTTGTTCTTAATTTGTTCTTGATAGTCATTTTAAAAACTACCTTTATTATTAAGAATTTTTAAAAGCTGATCATTTTCCTTTTCTTCCACTTACAGAAGCAAATGACCATATGTTTCTATTAATTGTTTGATATCTTTATGCCCCATTAATTTTGCAACTGCCCAAATATCTACTCCGTTAGCCAACAAATAACTTCTATAAGTATGTCTAGCACCTGTTGATGACATCTTAGATTCTATTTCTAATTTTCCAATGAGCTTGCCAAGAATTTGTTAACAGCATTATTTGATATCATACCAAACCTATAGTCATAAAAAATCAATTGATCTGTATTTTTTATATGCAAAGCTTTCAGCATTCTTTCTTGTTGAAATTTTAGTTCAAGCAATAACTCTTTTAAATCATGACTTACTGGAACTCTCCTTATTGAAGTCCTTGTTTTAGGCTTTGTAAAGTCCTTTTTTATTGAAGACTATCTTCGATATGTATAAATACTATTTCTTTCAAAATCAATATCATCCCAAGTTATTGCCATTGCTTCACCAAACCTAAAACCAGTTTGTAACATTGTGAAAAGAAAAAAGGGATTATTGAGTCTGAATAATTAGCTATTCTTTTTAAATATGCTAATAATTTTTGATAATCTTCAATACTTTTTAAATACTTATCTTCTGGCGACTTCTTATATGGTTTTTCAAAAATTTTAACTCCTTCTGTAAAATCTTCAATTAAAACCCCGTCCCTTTTTAAAAAAATTATAACCTTTAATTACTTGAAAAGACAAACAGTCATTTTAGAAAATTTTGCATCTAACCTTACATTTGATTACACCTAAAAATTTTAAATCATCAAAAGAGATCCTAGGATTAAAATCTTAGGCTCTAATGATACACTTCATTTACAAATTTCAACTAAATAATATCATTTCTTCAGTTTTATAGTAAGCGTCCAATAACAAGGTATATTGGACGCTTACACAAAATCAAAAGCCTATCGAAATTAATAATCTCGATAGGCTTTTTTCAAGAATTAATCTCGAAAAATTGAAACACTTTAATTAATTTTGTTGGAGAGAGATGCATAACTTTATTAATGTGTTCACACCAATAAATGGTGAAAAATTTAGTGACATTTTAGGTCAAAAGATTAATCCTCTTTTTTCTTAGAAACAGATAATAAACCAACTGATGATATAATTGTCAAAGCTGCAACATTAAAGAATGGAGTTGCATTCTCACCTGTTGCTGGTAGTTTATTTCCTTTACCGTTGACTTGCTGAGCTTTACCTGTTGGATCATATCTATCCTTATCTGGTGTTGGTGTCACATGGATAGTTACTGTTACAGTATCTTTTGTTCCATCTGGATAAGTTACATCAACCGTTA